>JADZDL010000144.1 GCA_020851075.1 Planctomycetota bacterium
ACCTCGACCAGCCGTTGGTGGGGATCGTTCGTCAATTCGCCGTGGTTCATGATTCCTCCGAGACCCGTTGTTGCATGCATGCCGCGAGCACGGCGCGAACGCGCACGAGCAGGCTCTTTACCCCTTCGTCGCCAAGCCCGAGTTCGCGCCCGATTGCGGGCCGTTCTGCGCCGCTGCCATACCGAAGCTCGAGCGCGCGCCGCGATCGTGCGGGAAGTTCGGCGAGGCAGCGCCGCAGGGCGCGCAGTTGGGTGTCGCCGTCGTCGGGGCCGGCCACCTCGACCCACTGCGCGTGCAGCACGTCGAGGTCGGGCACTTCGCGGCGCGCCGTGCGCAGGTGCCTACGAAATCGATTGCGCGCGGTCGTGAGCAACCACGGCATCGGTGCCGCCGCCGCCGGGAACTCGCGCAGCGCGGCGAGCAGCGCGTCCTGCGTGAAGTCGGCCGCGAGATCCGCCGGGCAGCCGAGAAAGCGCAGGTAGCGCCATAGCCGCGCCCGCGCCTGTTCGTGCCAGGAAGTGGCACTTGCCGTCGTGGCGTCCGTGGACGAGGTCAACACACGAGGAGGATGCCCGGGAACGGCATCCGGGGGCGTCGCGCGCACGAAAATCTGCGACGACGGGGGCGTGGTGGGCAGAAACCGCACCACGCCCGCAGGCCGCCGGCGAACCGGCGGCCGTGCAAACTAGAACCCGACGACCATCGCCACGCCGTTCGACGTGATCAGGCCAAGGTTGTTGGCGCCGATTGCGAGCGCGTAGGTCTGCGCGTTGAGCGGCAGGCCGGCGAAGCTCGGGCTGTTCGGGATATTCATCGCGAAGGTCGACTGGCCACCGACTGGCAGCACGACGATCGTCGATTCGAGGCCCGTGAACTGGAAGCAACCGGCCATGCCGACCGACGTGAGGTCGATGCCGGGGTTGTGCATGACCAGGCTCATCGCGTGGATGCCGAGCACCGACGACGCGGCGTAGTTGGTCGTCGTCATTGTCATCACGGAGCCGATCTGTGGCAGCGTCCCGGTCTCCGAGAGCGGCTGCAGGTTGTCGCGGCTGATGCGGAACTTCGCCGGCAGGGAGGCCGTGATGTCCATGCTGCCGAGGTCGTCACTCGGGCCAGCGCTGGCGCCGCCCGCCAGGGACTGGTTGCCGACGTTCGTCGTGCTGCCCTGCGAATCGACCGATTGGATGGCGCAGGTGACGTTGCCCGTTGCCGTGTCGAACTGCAGCTGCCAACGGCTGCCACCGGTGGTGCGGCCATAGCTGAAGACACCGTCCCACGTGACGTAGGCGATCGCGCCGATCTGCTGGAACTTGACCGAGCCACTGCCGGCGGCGGCCGGGTTGTAGTCGTGCCACATGCCAAAGCGCGGGGCAACCGAGCTGAGCCAACCGGCGGCCGACGGGGCGTACCCCGTGCCGTTGCCGGTCGCGACCGAGACGAAGCCGTTTGAGCAGACGGTCAAGGTCGACGTCGTGCCACCGAAGTACGGGAACGAGCCGGCCAGGTTGACCGTCACTTCCGAGTCATCGGTGAGCGCGAGGGCCGTTGCACTGCCGTGGGGGGCCACGAAGCTGCCGCCCGTTTGGGCGATGTAGTAGTCACCGGACTTCACGAGACGCAGGTTCGTGCCGGCGAGGTCGTTGGCTGCGGCCGTGCCGAACAGCTCGTAGAACGCCTTCGACGTGTGGTAGCAACCGGCGCCAAACGGCGTCGAAGAGGCCAGCACACCGCCGCCGGGGCCGCTCACGTTGAGGCTGAACGAACCCGAAGCACCGTTGTAACCACCGACGCGGATCAGGTAGGCGCCTGGCGTGACCGCGGTCGAGACCAACGACTGCAAGCTGCAGTTGTCGTCATTGCAGCCGAGGCTGTTCAGCGCACCGCAACCACCCGAGAAGATCTGGATCTGGGTGTCGAATCCGGCCTGGCCGCAGGTGTCGACCGTCAGCGTGCCGCTGCCGTTCGTCACGTACTGGAACCAGACGTCGTTCTGGCCGAGGCCGCACGGCCACGAAGGTGACGAGGTCGTCGCGTTGGTGTTGGTGTACGGGCCGTTGAGGCCGTTCACGAGGCTGATCGCGGCGACGCATTCGTTGTTGGCGGGCGGCTGCGGGCCACCACCGCCGGGGTACGGCAGGTTCTTCTGGTTGCAGGCCCAGATCAGTTCCGTCGAGTGCGGCGTGCCGTTGGCGAGGTTGCCGTCGTTGTCGTCGGCGATGAAGACTTCGGTCACCGCGCTCGGTTGGTCCGTGGCGTCGGCGACGATCGTGCCAAGCACGATGTCGTTGGTGAGCGCGATTGCGGCGCTGCGGTTGCCGAGCGTGATCGCGAGGTGGTCGCGCAACTGCCACGCAAAGCCCATCCAGACTTCGCCCGCGGCGTGCACTTGCGCAGGCGGCGGGTACATCGTCGTGTTGTTGCCATCGCGGATGCCGACGCCGGCGGTCTGGAAGCCGCTGCCGAGGATCGGGTTGTCGACGATGTAGAGCGCGAGAGTGTCACCCCAGCCTTCGCTGAGGCCCTGGATCTGCGAGATGCCGCCGTAGCGGTCGTCGAGGCCGTGGCCCCATTCGTGCGAGACGACCGTCGAGAAGGCCGTGTTCGCGCAGCCGCCGCCAGATGCGTAGAAGTTGATCGTGTTGCCCGTGTAGTAGGCGTTGCAGGTCGACGCGATATTCACCGTGGGTACCACCGCATCGGCGGTGTTGAGTTCGGCGGAGTTGCCGAGGATCGCGCGGCAGAACTCGTTCGTGCGGTCGGTCCACCACGACGTGGTCGTGTGTGCAGCCTGCGCCGTCGAGGCACCCGCCGTCAGCAGCTGGATCGTCGCCGGAACACCGGGGCTGACGTTGAACGAGCCGCTCGGCGCGCTCGAACCCGCCATCGTCGCGTGGTGGCGTCCGTTGAGGCTGCTCACCGAGATCGAGACCGCGGCCGCGATGTTGATCGTGAACTGGCCGTTGTTGTCCGTCGTCACCGTGCCGATACCCGGCACGTTGAGTTCGAGGCCGGGCATCGGCACGTTGACGAGCGCGCTGAACGCGTCGTTGCCGGTGCGGGTCCAACCCATGACCGTGACCGTCGTGTTGACCGGCGCGAGCGGCAACGCCGCATCTTCGCCAGACTTGCTCGTGTGGTCCTTCGTGCAGCCAGGGAAACCGCACTCGTGCTTGTCACTCGTGTAGTGCAGCGTGGCGCCCGTCTGCGCATCGATGTAGTAGCGGCCGATGGGGCCCTCTCCGTCGCGGTTGACGTTGCTGACCGATACTTCCCAGGCGAGGTAGACGGTCGCGAGCTCGGTGGCGTTGATGTCGCCCCAGATCACGAGGCGCGGAGCAATCTGAGCCCCAGGCTGCGAGACGCCGGTGGGCTGCTGGCCGAGAGCCTGCCATGCGCAGGCAGTGGCGACTTCGGGCGTGAGGCGCGGCCCCGTGTCGAAGTCGGCCGGGATCTGCCAGGCCTGACTGCCAAACATCGGCACGCGGCCGACCATGTGCACGCGCACGTCGGCGCGGCCACCGATGACGGGCAGGCCGCGGAAGAACTGGTCATAGACCAGCGTCCACGTGCGCCCCATGCGGGAGCCGATCACCTCGCGGAACTCGGACGTGCCGAGGCCTAGCAGTTCGTTCTGGTCCTGCAGGAGCATCTGGGCGTGACGGCGAGCTTCGTCGAGCGAGTTCTCGCGCCAGTCGGCGAGCGGAATGCCGCTGCCCCAGATCGCGCGCGGCGTCCCGGTGGCGGCGCACCACTGCGGCGTCCATTCGCCACGGTGCTCAGCCAGGAAGTGCTGCCAGCCTGGGCTGGAGAGGAAGGTGGTGGGCACCGCGGCCTGCGAAGGAGCGAGCACGCTCATTGCGCTCGGCGCGGAGGCCGGCTTTTGCGCCGACAGGGAAAGGCCCAGTGTGGCGCAGGCCACCAGGGACAGAGAGAGGCGGGTTTGCATGGAGGAGTTGGAAACGTACGACGAGACGAGTCGAAGAACGGCGAGGCTCTTGCTTTTGTGGCATCGCGTCAACGCTGCGGAGTCGATAGTTGCTGCGCGATGGCAAGTGTTCTGCGGACGGTTTCGCGGCTTCCAGGGTTCCGTGGAATTGCACTTCCTCGAAGGAGCGACGATGGTCGCCAGCGGCGGAGCGCTACGCTTCGCCGCTGATTGAGCGATGTCATTGACCCCACCAATGTGCCGGCCGTCCGATTGCCTGGCTTCACGACGGTCGGCTACGCATTTGCGGAAACCGGCATCAACCTCGTCGAGACGGTCCTGCGGATCTACCTGCTGATCTACTACACCGACGTCGTCGGTCTCCATGCGGGACTCGCGGGGCTGGCCGTCGGCATCGGGCTCGTGTGGGACGCGGTGACCGACCCGATCATGGGCGCGATCAGCGACCGCACGCGCGATCGCTTTGGCGGGCGGCGCGGTTATCTGCCGCCAGGCGGGGTGTTGCTGGCCGTGGGGCTTCTCGGCGTGTTCTGGCCACCAGAACTGGCCAGCCAGGCCGCGAAGTTCGCGTGGCTGCTGGGCTCGTTCTGCTTCCTCAATACTGGCATGACGGTGCTCAGCGTGCCGTACATGGCGATGGCTGGTGAACTGACGCAGCTGCCGCACGAACGTGCCGTGCTGTTTGGTTGGCGGTTTGCCTTCATGAACCTCGGGGCACTGCTCGCGGCGTCGCTGCCGGCGCTGTTCCTGGCGCCCGGCGTTGCCAATGCCGCGACGATGCGCCCGGTGGCCGTTTGCGGCGCGGTCCTCGTGGTGGTGGCGACCTTGGTCAGCTGGCTGGCCACGGCTGGCGTGCCGTGCCAAGGCCCGCCGTCGCGCGCGATTGCGTGGTCGCAGGCTTTTGCCGCCCCACTGCGCAATGCAGCGTTTCGCCCGCTGTTGCTCGCCTACGTGACCGCCACGGTCGGCATCGGGCTCAATTCCGCCACGGTGCTCTACTACTACCAATACCGCCTGCACCTGACCGAGGCGCAGGTGCAGTCGATCCTCGTCGTGTTCCTGGTCGTGTTCACGCTGTCGATCCTCGTGTGGGTTCACCTCGCCAGGAAGCATGGTCGTCGTCTGCCCATGGCGATTGGCGCGAGCCTGCTCGGGGTTGGCACTGCCGTCCTCTACACGCTGGCTGGGCCGGGAAGCTATTGGTTGGTGTTGCTCGTTGGTGGCGTGGTCCTCGGTGGCCTGGTCGGCTGCATCGTGCTCATCGATACGCAGCTCACCTTCGTCATCGACCACGATCTCGTGCACAACCGCGAACCACGCGCCGGGCAGTTCTTTGGCGTGTGGCGTTTTGCGTCCAAACTCGCCCGCGCCGCTGCCATTGGGGCTGCTGGCCTCGTGCTCGACCTGGCCGGCTTCGTGCCCAACGCAGTGCAATCGGCAGGGGTTGAGCAGGCGCTGTGGTGGCTCTTCGGGCCGGGGGTCGGGGCGTGCTTCCTGCTCGCCGGCATCGTCATTGCCAACTACCGCTTCGAGGAACAGAAGCAGGCGCAGGTGCAGCGCATCCTGGCCAGGCGCCAGCGACGCGCATTGGCATCGACGAACTGATCAGTCTTCTTCTTCGTCGTCGTCCGGCGCGCATGGCATGCCGCCCTTCGAACGCACACCAGCATCCTTCGCGTGCACATACGTCGGATCGCCGCGCCGGCCACGGCCGCCGCGCGCTTCGTCGCGGCGATTCTGCATGGCGACCTTCGGCGGATTGCTCGGAATCAGGCACTGTGGCCCTTCGCCGATGAGGTCCTTGCGATTGGCCTCGAGCAGTGCCTTGCGCACGACAAACCAGTTCTCGGGTTTGAAGTACTGCATGAGCGCTCGCTGCACTTCGCGATCCTTGAGCTTCTTCACCGTCTCGACGGGCTGCATCGTCATCGGGTCCAGCCCCGTCCAGTACATGCACGTCGCGATGTCCATCGGCGCTGGAATGAAGTCCTGCACCTGCCGCGGGCGATAGCCGCGCTGCTTCAAGAACACGGCGAGCTCGATCATCTCCAACACGCCCGAACCTGGGTGCGAGGCGATGAAGTACGGGATCAGATACTGCTCCTTGCCGGCGCGTTCACTCGCCGCCGCGAACTTGCGCGCAAAATCGTCAAACGTCGACGTCGCCGGCTTCTTCATGAGCCCGAGCACCTTCTCGCTCGTGTGCTCCGGAGCCACCTTGAGTTGTCCGCCGACGTGATGGCGGGCCATGTCTTCGAGGTATTCATCGTCGAAGCGCGCGAGGTCCATGCGGATGCCGCTCGCGACGCGCACCGAGGTCACACCAGGGGTCTCGCGCACCTTCTTCAACAACTGCTTGGTCGGCCCATGGTCCTTGCCAAGCAACTTGCACACGGTTGGATGAATGCACGACAGGCGTCGGCACTTCGCTTCGACCTCGGGGCGCGAACACCGCATCTGGTACATGTTCGCAGTCGGTCCACCGACGTCGCTGATGGCGCCCTTGAAATCGGGATCCGCGGCCATCTGGCGCACTTCCTTCAGGATCGACTTCTGGCTGCGGCTCTGGATCGCGCGGCCCTGATGCATCGTGATCGAGCAGAACGTGCAGCCACCAAAACACCCGCGCATCGTGGTGACCGAGTCCTTGATCATCGTGTGCGCAGGAATCGGTTCCTTGTAGCGAGGGTGTGGTTTGCGCGTGTAGGGCAGGTCGTAGACGCGATCCATGCCCTTCTCGTCGAGGGCGAGTGCGGGTGGATTCACGACGAGCAGGCGATCGCCGTGCTTCTGCACGAGACGGCGGCCGTTCTGCGGGTTGGTCTCGTGATGCAGCAGGCGCGTCGCATTCGCGAACGCGACCTTGTCGGCGGTGACCTCCTCGAAGCTCGGCAGCTCGACGGTCTTGTTGTCGCACGCCGCATCGTGCCATTCGTGGGCTGGCAACTGCTCCTTGCCGCCCAGCAGATACGCGACGCCGCGCAGATCGCGACACGCGGTGATCGGCTGGCCCGCGGCGAGTCGCTTGCAGACTTCGACGATCACGCGTTCGCCCATGCCAAAGCCAACCAGGTCGGCCTTCGTCGTGACGAGGATGCTCGGGCGCACGGTCTCGGACCAGTAATCAAAATGCGCGATGCGACGCAGTGATGCTTCGACGCCGCCGGCGATCACGGGAGTGCCGGGGAACGCTTCGCGACAACGCTGCGCATACACATTCGTCGCGCGATCGGGCCGCAGTTCGATCTTGCCACCGGGCGAATAGGCGTCGTCGTTGCGCCGCTTCTTGTTGGCCGTGTAGTGGTTGATCATCGAGTCCATGTTGCCGGCGCTCACCGCGAAGCAGAGCCGCGGCTTGCCGAACTGCCGGAACGCACTCGCGTCCAGCCACGCGGGTTGCGGCAGGATCGCGACGCGAAACCCCTCCGCGGTGAGTACGCGCCCCAGCAGCGCGGCGGCAAACGAGGGGTGGTCGATGTAGGCGTCACCCGACACGAACACGACGTCGACGGCGTCCCAGCCGCGCGCCTTCATCTCGGCGGCGGTCGTTGGCAGGAACTGGCTCGGGTCGGGCGTGCAGGGGCTGGCCATGGGGGGCGAGGATGGTAGCCGATCGGGGGCCCCGGTGGGGGCTCAGGTTCCGAGGGTGATCTGGAGCCCGTTTGACAAGGCAAAGCCGGTTGGCGACTGCGGTAGCAAGGCGGCAACCTGGAAGAACAGCGATACCCCGATCCATGCCGAGGAATTGGGTATTGGCAACGCCTGGAGCGCCAGGCCGTTCGCCGAGGTCGACAGCAGTTGGCTTGATTGCCCAGGGGCGACGAGCAAGGTGCAGGGGCCAACCGAGAGCGATGCTGAGTTGGTAGCGCCGAGCAGGGCGACAAAACTCCCGTTCGGCGCTTCGGCAACTTCCAAGGTGAAGGTGCCGGTGCCGATCCGGGGCCATTGCGAGGCGCTCAAGTAGGGCGCCTGCGCACCGCAGGGGGTGCCGTAGGGGTGGGTGCGCGCCGCCGCGACCGCGAACGTGGATACGCTGGACAGGTCGACGATCGACAGGCTCGGGACCAGCAACCCACCCGTGACGCGCGTCGACTCGAAGAAGCGAGTGTTGGGGGGCAGGCCAAGTGGGTTCCATGTCTGGCCGTCAAAGCTCCAGGCCTGCGTCGGCCTTTGGTAACCGCCCGCTGACACCATGACGATCTGCTGCAACTGCGGATCGTAGTCCATGGTCGCGGTGTAGAGCCCTGCGGGCCCCACGGTGGCTGCCTGGGACCACGCGCTGCCGTCCCATAGCCAGGTGTCGTTGCTCATGGCGCCGTTCATGGGCGGGCGGCCGCCAAACATCACGACGCGAGAGCGCGCTAGATCCGGAGCCATAGCGGCAAAAGCGCGCGGGGGTGGGCTCGACTGGAGCTGGTGTGGTGTCCACGAAATGCCATCGAAGGTCCAGGTGTCCTGGAACGCGGTGAGGTCGAGGCCGCCGAAGAGCACCACTTGTCCCGCAGCGTAGTCGAATGCCATGGCGGCGCCGATCCTGGGCGAAGGGCCGTTGGGCGTCGCGACCTGTTGCCAACTCAGTCCGTCCCAGCGCCAGAAGTCACTCTGCGGTGGCCCTGGCTGCAAGTCATCGATGCCACCAAAGAGGTAGCTGAACGGGAGTCCGCTGCACGTAGCGGCCCACCGGCGGGCACTCGGCCGCGTGCCCTGCTGCGGCAACCAGGAGTTGCCGTTCCAGAGCCAGGCGTCGCCAAGCGCGTGGGTCGCGTCTGCACCGCCAAAGAGGACGAATCCCGATGCCGCCGGGTTGGCGAGGATCATGGGATCACTCCGCAGCGGTGGCCTCTTCGGAAGGCCAGGGTGGAGCAGCCAGCGTGTTCCGTTCCACGACCAAGAATCGGTGAGGAAGTCAACGTTGTCGAAACCGCCGGCCAAGAGGGTTTCGCCGCGGTTCGCATCGAAGGTGGTGATGGCGTTGGATCGTGCCGCTGGTGCCGCTGGCCCTTGGGCCATCGGTGTCCATTGCACACCGTCGTATTCCCACAGATCGCCAAGCAACGTTCCGATTGCGCCCAGACCGCCGAATAGCACGGTCCGGCCGCGCATCGGGTCGTGACTGAAGCTCGCGGCGGAACGGGCGGGCGGTTGCAGCCCAAGCGCTGGCTGAAACCAGTTGGTGCCGTCCCACTCCCAGAGGTCGTTCCGCACAGGCGATCCCGCGTTGACTCCAAACAGCAGGACCCGCTGTCGTGCCACGTCGTAGGTCATGCTGTGGCCGCCCCACATGGGAGGAGGAGCCACCGCGGGGTTCTTCTGGGCCCAACTGCCTCCTTGGAAAGTCCATGTGTCCGCGTGCCCAAAAGAGGAGAATCCACCGAACAGCAGCAGTTCATTGCGGGCTTCGTCGTATGCCATCGCGAAGGACCTCCGGGCTGGTGGCGCGCTTGCTGGAGACAGTCGTTCCCAGCTGGTTCCGCGGCTGCGGTAGGTGACCAGGTCAGCAACCCCCGATTGTGTGCCGACGATCAACAGCCTCCGTTGGGACGAGTCATAACACACTTGCACGGATTCGATCGGCAGCAGTTCGTGCGGGCGAACGTTCCATGACAGCCCATTCCATTCCTGCGTCATACCCCCAAAGCCGGTAACGACGAACTGCTGCCGGGCAATGTCGTAGGCCCCAGCTTCGTCCCAGGCGGACACCAGCATTTGGTGTTCTTGTGCCGGTACGGTCGCCGCCAGAAGCGTGAACACGCCACCCCGGAGCCACTTGCGCATAGGCCATAGCGTGTACTCCACGATGGGCAGGACCACAACGTTCTTGAACGAGCCCGCCTTCCTTGCCGGTCGGCGCGGTTCTGCTTTCGCTGTCTGCAGCGGAACAGCTGTATCGGCAACCCCAGGGATGGACGCCAGAGTCGTGCGCGGGCACGCTTCTGACATGAAGACGATCGCCCTCGTGTTCGCATCTCTCGCCCTTCCCTCGATGGCGATGGCCCAACAGGAGCCCGTCACGGTGTCTGCGACCGCGACGACAACCGTGCGCCTTGCCCCTCGCAACGACCGCGCGGCCGAACAGCTCGGTTGGCAGCTCGGCGTGCAGGCGTGGACGTTCCGCGACCGCACGACGTTTGAGACGATCGACACGGCGCGCGCGCTTGGCCTCAAGTACATCGAACTCTATCCGGGGCAGAAGATGACGGTCGACAGCGATGCCACGGTCGGCGCCGACATGAAACCCGAACAGCTCGCGACGCTGCAGAAGCGTCTGGCCGATGCCGGCGTCCGCGCCATGGCGTTTGGTGTGGTTGGGTTCAACAAGGACGAAGCTGCGGCGCGCAAGACGTTCGCGTTCGCGAAGGTCATGGGCATTGGCACGATCACGTGCGAGCCCGACACCGACGCCTGGGATCTCGTCGAAAAGCTCGCCGACGAATACCAGATCCAGATCGCCTGCCACGATCACCCAAAACCGTCGCACTATTGGAACCCGGAGACGGTGCTCGCGGCCGTGAAGACGCGCAGTCCGCGGCTCGGTGCGTGCGCGGATACGGGCCACTGGCCACGTTCTGGCCTCGACACGGTCGCGAGCCTGAAGTTGCTCGAAGGCCGCATCCGTTCGCTGCACTTCAAGGACATTGCGCCCGCGAACGCGAAGGGCGAAGACAAGCCGTGGGGCACCGGCGAAGGCAAAGCGCACGAGATGCTGGCCGAACTGCACCGCCAGGGTTTCCGCGGGCTCGTTTCGATCGAGTATGAGACGGGCGCGGGCAAGGAGCTCGAAGCCAACGTGACGAAGTGCATCGAGTTCTTGGATGCGCAGGCGCGTGAGTTCGTGGCGGCGAAGGCGAAGGGCGAGAAGTAGCGGGAGCTGTATTGGCCACGTTCCTGGCGGATGCGGGCTCGCTAGTGCGGATCAGCGCGCGGTTGCGCAAGGTTGGCGGGCCAACTCAAGCAACGGCCGCCAATAGGCCTCGGCGCTGCAGTGTGCGTGCACGTGATCGTGTCCCTGCTTGCTGATGCGTGTTCGTGCGTCGTCGTGCTGCAGGTAGTACTCGACCGCAAACACAAGTTCGTCGAGGTTGCGATAGGGCGCGTAATGACGGCCGGGCTGCAGCCAGCGATTGGTGTGCGGGTTGTCGCCCTCTAGCAACATGGCGCCACACATCGTGGCCTCGAAGACTCGGCCGCGGCAGGCCGTGACGTTGGTGTGCACCTGTGCGAAGTTGAGCACGATCTTCGAACGCTGATAGATCGACGCGAGTTCCTCGAGCGGAACGCAAGCATCGCCTTGCCCGCCGACCTGATGTACGCGGACACCGTGTTCGCGCAGCCGCGCAATCGCCAGACTGCGCTCGGGGCCACTGGAGAGCATGCCCACGAAGGAGACGTCGAGATCGCGCGGGCGGCCGGCATCGTGAAAGACGCGCCGGTCCTGGGGCGTCCAGGTTGGCCAGTAGCGGTCGGGATCGAGCGCTTCGTGCAAGAACGCTTCGTAGTTGTCCCACACGTTGAACGCGTCGATGGCGGTCGTGTAGGCGTTTGGCAGGTCCATGAAGCCGGGCCGCGAGGTGTCGCCGAGGATGCCGACGATCGGTGTGCCGAGTTCGCGGCGCAGGCGAAACAGGGTCTCCGCGCGGGGCAGGAAGCGTTCGAACATCGAGGCCGCGAGCGACATGCCGACCACGATCAGGGCGGGGCGGAGGCGCTGGCAGAGGTCGTAGAGCGAGCGGTCGCAGCCTTGCCCGTTCAGGGCGTAGGTTACTTCGTCGATGGGGAAGACAACGTGGTTGGCGAGCCCCGTCGATTCGAGGGAGCCAATGAGGTTGTGGAAGTGGTTGGAGGGTGGATTGCCGGGCCGGAAGCCATACCACTTGCCCAGCACAAACAGCACGGGGCCGTCGGCTTCGGGGCGGTCGAGCCGTGCGCTCGTGGATAGTGGATTCTGGCCCGGTTCCTGCTCGCCGCGCATACCCCCTTGGCATCGGCGTGTTGGCGGCTGGACTTGAGCTGGGCAGAGCGATCCTGGTGGCTTGGGACCGGCCAGGGAGAAATCGTGACGGACGGGGGCACGGAAGGTCGTTCCTGGAGAGCGGCGCCGTTGTCGCCCAGTCCTGACCTTGCCACAAACGATGCAATCCAATCACTCCTTCGCCACCCGCCGTCGCGTGCGGGCCTTCTTGTTTGGCATGGCTCTCGCGTCCGTGGGGCATGCGCAAGCTCCGGCCCTCGAATGGACCTCGATGTTCCGCGG
>JADZDL010000145.1 GCA_020851075.1 Planctomycetota bacterium
GCCGCACTGCCGCGCAGAGCATCGTAGTTGGTCTGTACGGCGAGTTCGCAGCCAGCGCGCCGCAGCGGCGACAGCTGGGCCGCGAGCTGCAGGTTGGTGGCGATGCGGTGGCCGATCATCGTGACGAACTCCGCGCCGAACTCCTGTTGCAGTCGTTCGAGCAGGCCTGCGCGGTCGAGCTTCTGGGCATTGGGTTCCATGCAGTCGGCGGCGGCGAAGTGGCGGCGCAGCGCGGCGGCTACTGCTTGTCGCCAGCGCGCCACGGCTTCCGCGCCGACGGGCGTCTTCTCATACCTGAGCCCCGCGATCGCGGTCGTGCAGCTGGCGCAGAAGCACAGCGACAGCAGCAGGTCCGAGTAGCTGTCGGCCGGGAAGCTGTTCTTGTCGTGGTGGCTGTTGTGGCGATGCCCCATCCAGCCAAACGCTTCGAGTTCGGTCACGTGCACACCGCGGTGCGCGGCGAGGTCGCGCGCCATGGCGACGATGTACTGCTGCACGTGCGGATTCGCGGGGCAGAGCGCATAGGGGTACCGATCGCCAAACGCATTCTCGACGGTGCACTCGGGGTGCAGTTCGCCGAGGCGCGTGTTGTGCGTGAGCACGGCCCAGGCCCGCACGCGAAGGCCAACGGCGGCGGCGGCTTCGGCGAGTTGTTCGAGCGGCGACGGACCGCTGGGCTGTACTTCGCTGGACAGCTTGGGCTGCAGCAGGCCGTAGTCGCCCTTGGGGCGGTAGTGGACCGTGCCATCTTCGAGGAAGCGCACCATGCCGGAAGGGTGCCAGGGCGTGAGCCAGCGGCCCGCGTGATAACTCACCGCCAGCGCGACTTCCTGGATGCCGAGGTCGCGCAGGCGCGCGAGACCACCGTGGTCGTAGAGAGCCAGGAGGTCCCACGGATGGGCGTAGAGCGCGAGGTCCATGCGGGCACCATAGGAACGCGGTCGATGGGCCGCCACCATCGAACGACGGGGCGGGCGAACGGTCCGGCGGTTACAATTGGTGCGATGTCCCGACCTCGTGTGCGCCCCGAGTTCGTGCGGCCGCTGCTCATTGCGCCGCAGGAGTTCCATCTCGCTCTGGCTCGTGCGCTCGCGGATGGCGGGGGCTCGTGTCGCGGCCAGATCTTCTCGGGCGGCGCGCTCCTGCGCGTGCGCGGCAGCGAGCAGCGCGTCTGGAGTCCCGCGCTGCACCTGCTCGTCGAACGCCTCGAAGGGGAGGCCTGGCAGGTGCACGGTCGATTCAGTCCGAGTTCGCCGGTCTGGACCGCGTTCCTGGCGATCTACCTGGTGCTGGCATGCGTGTCGATCGGTGGGCTCTGTTATGGCGGTGCCCAGATGACGCTCGGTGAGGCCCCATGGGCGTTTCTCGTGTTGCCCGTGACGCTCGCACTGGCCGGATTTACCTATGGCGCGGCCTTCCTGGGCCAGGGGCTTGGCGCCGAGGATATGTACGAACTGCGGTCGTTCGTCGAGCGCGTGGCCGACGGCCTGGTCCGCTGAAGGCCCGGTCGGCGCGCGCGGCGCCGGCGCCTGATTTCGCCGGCAAACCCGCGGATTCCCACTTGTGGGGACGGGATCGGGCCAAGATGGGCTATCCTGCCAGCGCCTGCTCGGCCACGCCGCGCAGGACCGGACCCAGGAATGCGCAGCCGGTTGCGCCGCCTTCCGGGTTTCTGCTTTTGGATTCAGTGCCCTGCAGTCGTCCTCTCCGCGCCTCGCATCCTGCGAGCGCATTCACTGGCAATCCAAGAGTGATCCCCATGGGTACGCGTCTCTACATCGGTAACTTGTCCTTCAACACCACGGAGGGCGATCTCGTTGCCGCCTTCGAACAGGACGGCCGCAAGGTCTCCAGCGCTCAGGTCATGATGGACCGCGACACGGGTCGTTCGCGCGGTTTTGCGTTCGTCGAAATGGCCTCGGATGGCGACGCGCAGTCGGCGATCAAGGCCATGAACGGCGCTGACGTGGACGGGCGCGCGCTGCGCGTCAATGAAGCCGAAGAACGCAAGCCCCGCACGGGCGGCGGTGGTGGCGGCGGCGGCGGTGGTGGCCGTGGCGGCTACGGTGGCGAAGGTCGTGGTGGTGGCGGTGGCGGCGGCGGTGGTGGTGGCAAGCGCGACCGCTGGTAGTCCAGTCGTTGCGACGCAGGTCGCCGCTGGTTTGGTCGCTGCTAGTTTGGTCGCTGCGATCTGACCGCTAGTACAGAGGCGTTTGCCCAGAGCTGCAGCATCTGCTGCAGCTCGACTTTTTGCGGAGTGGTTTCGACAGATCGTCGTCCATGCCCGCTTCGTGGCAAGCCTGCTGGTCCCTCGTCATGGCGTTGGCTGTGAGCGCGAGGACGTCCAGCTCCGGCAATCACGCAATCCCTGCGGATGCCGTCGGACCCAGAACTTCCGTTCTGGACCGCTGTTTCGGCTACAACTCCGATCGCATCGCTACTCCCCGCATTGCCAACCCGGCATGCCCAGCCGTTCTTCGATTTCCATGACGCACCTCCCGTTCGCCGCCATTGGCCCCGTTCTCGCGTTTGCTTGCGCCGCCGCCCTTGTCGCCCAGTCCAAGGCGCCCGAATCGGTGCCGGCCGGTGGTGTGGCCGCGCCGCAGGATCCCGCCAAGACAACGCGACTGAAGGCCGGCGACGTGGCGCCTGCGTTTGCCGTGCAGGACCCGAAGGGGGCCACGGTCAAGCTCGCGGACTTCCTCGGCAAGATCGTCATCGTCGACGTGTCGGCGACGTGGTGCGGGCCGTGCCAGGCGGCGATGCCAAACAACGATCGCATCTATCGCAAGTATCGCGATCAGGGCGTCGTGCTCCTGGGCATCACGGCGGATGACTCGCGTGAGGCGTATGACGGCTGGTTGCAGCGCAACGCGGGCAAGTACGAGTTCACGATGTACTTCGACCCGGCGGCGAAGGAAGGCTGGAAGCAGTCGCCCTTCAACGTCGACTACAAAGTCACGGGCTTTCCGACCATGTTCGTGATCGGGCGCGACGGCAAGCTCACGGAGACGTTCGGTGGTGGTGGAGCGGGCGAGGACTATCGACTCGAATATGCGCTGGCGCGCGCCGGTGCGAAGGTCGATCTCGCGAGCCTGCCGCCCGAGCCAAAGCCGGATCCATCGGCGCCAAAGTCCGTGCCGATGGTCGGCAAGACGATGGCGATGCCGATGGTCGGCATGGGTGGGGCGCCAGCGAGCAAGGGCCTCGTCGCCGACAAGTTTGGCAGCGTGGCGCGCGGGCAGGTGGTTGCTGAGTGCAAGTTCGAAGGGGTTGATGGCAAGCCTGTGCTGCTGTCTTCGCTGCGCGGCAAAACCGTGCTGCTCCACTTCACGACGTCCAACGGTCCGCAGCCGTGGTTCACGACGATTGCTGCGGCCTATCGCGAGCAAGGGGTGACGACGCTGGTGGTGTTCGCGGCCACGGAGCGCGACGCGTTCTTGAAGTGGAACACGGAGAACGCCGCGCCGGGTTTTGCGATTGCGTGGGATCCCGCGGGCAAGGCCTGGGCGGAGAACGTGACCAACACGGTGTTTGGGGTCGGCATGTATCCGGCGACCGTGGTGCTCGACGCCGAGGGCAAGCTCGTGAGTGGCACGATTGGCATGGGTGGCCGCGCTGGCCTTGTGACGGCAGCGATGCTCGGCGCCGCTGGCGTGAAATTGACGATCGCCGACCAGGAGGCCGTGAAGGCCGCCGAAGCCGCCGCGGAGGCCGCCCAGGTGCCCGCTGGGGCGATTCGCGCTGCGGCACTCACGCCAGCGCCTGGTTCGACGCCGGCTGCCAAGGTGCCCGCCGCGCCGAAGGTGCCGTTGCTCGCCGCCGGCGAAGTGGCGCCGGACTTCCTCAGCGTCGACGCCGCGGGCAAGGAGATCCACCTCGCGGACTACGCGGGCAAGATCGTCGTGCTCGACTTCTGGGCGACCTGGTGTGGCCCGTGCCTGCAATCCCTGCCGCACACGCAGGCGATGGCGCGCGAACTCAAGAACCAGGACGTCGTGGTGCTCGCCGTCTGCACGAGCGACAAGCGCGACGCGTTCGAGAAGTGGATGACCGACAACCGCGAGAAGTACAGCGATCTCGTGTTTACGTGCGATCCGAACGAACGTGGCTCGGCCACCTTCACGGAGCGTGCGTCGGCGATGCTCTACCACGTCTCCGGCATCCCGACCAAGTTCGTGATCGGCAAGGACGGCAAGGTGGTCGCTTCGCTCGTCGGCTACGAAGATGGCGACGTGCGCACGGAAGCGGTGCTGGCCAAGGCCGGGGTCAAGATCGATGCCGCCGTGGTCGAGAAGGGCAACGCCCAACTCGCGAAGGATGCCGAAGAAGCGAAGGCCGGCCGTTGAGATGGGCCGCGGCGTCGGCGATCGGGCCTCGACCTGGATCTGCCGACCCGCCTCACCCGCCAAGTCGGCCGCGCAAGGCAAGTGCCTGTGCGTTGCTGGGTTCTTTGGCGAGAGCTCGTTGTACGACGGTCCGCGCTTCATCCAGACGGCCGAGTTCGAGTTGGCAGGTGGCCAACCCGAGCAGGCCGGGAACGTAATCCGGCGCGCGCTGCAGCAGGGCTGCGAAGTGGGTCGCGGCCGACTCAAACTGCCGCTGGGCCTGCAGCACCGTAGCGGCACCCAGACGCGCGTCCGGTTGATTCGGATCCAGCTGCAGCACTGCCTGGTAGAGCTGTAGACGCCGCGCCAACGCGTCCGCGGGCACTGCCCCGGCCATCGCGAGCATGCGCCCGATCGGGTGTTCGCCACCGATTTTCGCGCCGGCTTGGAAGTGCTCGTTGGCCGCGGCCCGCTCGCCGCGCAGCAATTGCAGCACGCCGAGGTTGATGTGGGCCTGCGCGTGGGCGCCGTGGGTATCGCGGCAGCGCAGCGCCTGCTGGAACTGCTCGCGCGCGCCGTCGAGGTCCCCGAAGAAGTCGAGCGCATTGCCGTAGTTGGCGCGCGCCTGTGCGTAGTCCGGGTTGGCCGCAATCGCGGCCTTGTAGTGCTCGATCGCGGCGGGCAGTTCGCGCGTTCGCATGCACTCGTAGGCGAGCTCCGCCTGGCTCAGGAAGTCGCCGGGGGCGATCGTCGTGAGCGCCGTAGCGCGTTCGCGAGCGTCCCACTGGCGGCCACCCAATCCGAGCACGAGCGCGAGCGGTACTGCAAACAGCGCCCAACGACCCGCGTGCCGCAAGCCGGGCACCACGGTCGCGCGCAGCCCGCCTTGGATGCCAAGGTCCGAACCCAGCGCGCTCTCGCGGGCCTTCCAGACAAACCCGTCGTAGTAGTAATGCAGCAGCGCCGCCGTGAGGAACAGCCCGAGCCACACCTGATGCATGGGATGTGCGGGTGAGATCGTGCGCCCACCAAAATCGATGGCGCCGAAGCAGAGCATGGCGGCCAGATAGAAGAACGCCGCGAGCCAGCCGGGCCGGAACATCGCCTGGAACCACGGTGTGACACCGGGCCGGCGCACCCGCTGTTCGCACGTGAGCCAGGTGATGGCGTAGTACTGGATGTCGTGGAACAGCTCGTACAGCACGTAGGCGATGAGCACGTTCGGTAGCCACGCGAACGCAAACCAGTAGTAGCCGATCGTCGTCACGTGCATGAACTGCTTCTGCCAGCTCCACGGTTGGCCGCGTACGATGGTCCACGTGAGATTCGCGACATAGGCGGTGCCGACCACGATCATGGCTACCACCACGACTTGCTGGAGCACCAAGAACGCTTCCGCGCCCGGCAGCGGCAGGCCCGCATCGAGGAACAGTTTGCCAAACGTCGCGATCGAGCCCGAATTGAGCGTGATGGCGCCGAGGAAGCCGACGATCACCAGTGCCTTGTCGAGCCTCGCGGTGTGCGGCGCAAAGGAGCCGACCTTGATGTCATAGATGCGCGCAAAACCAAATGCCTGGGCCAGCCAATGCCAGAACGCCCACATCGCGGTGACCAGCATGAGGGCCGGACCATGCCCGCTCGCAAACATGCCGACGCACAGGATCAGCAGCAGTGGTGGCGCGAGCAGCAATCGTGTCTTGAAGCGCGCAAATAGCTCCCGATCGCCATAGGCGCGCACGAAGGTGGCGAAGTAGTGTCCGGTCGCGCTGAGCACGATGAGCTGGTTGAGCTTCGGGGCTCCCCAAGCGTCCTGGCCGAGCATCAAGAGTGGCCACGTGAGGAACGGCACCCCGAGAATCAGCAACAGGTCGAACGTGGCGGAGCGAAACCACGGGGAGCGGACGGGGCGCGCTGCTCCGGGGAGATTGGCTGCGAGCGTGGTCATGGGCAGATCCGGACGAGGTGCGCGGAGCATAGCGGCGCTCGCCTGGGCCACCGAGTCCCGCCATGGTCCTGGCGCCGGGAGTCCGAGTGGGTTCTGATGCGCGCATGCGATGCTCCGTTGGCGTTCTGGTCACGTTTGCATCGTTCGCTCCCGGGCAAGCGCCCGAAGCGGAGGCTCTGCGTCTGGCGGGGGTCTTTGGCGACCACATGGTGCTGCAGCGCGAGCAACCGGTGCGCGTCTGGGGTCGAGTCGCCGCGGGGCGGCAGGTGGTAGTGCGCTTTGGGACCCACGAGGTTCAGGCGCGCGGCGACGACCAGGGGGCATGGATGGCGACCTTGCCCGCCATGGCCGCGAAGGACGTGGGCCAGGATCTCGTGGTCGAAGCGGGGGCGGTCGTGGTCGTGCACGACGTGCTCGTCGGGGACGTCTGGCTTGGTTGTGGCCAATCGAACATGGCCATGGGGCTTGATTCGTGTGGTGACCCGGCCGCCGTCGCTGCGGCGAACAACCCGGCGATTCGGTACCGACCGTACTTCGAGCACTTCGCCGGGGTCGCCCAGACCGACCTGCGGGAACCGGCGTCCTGGCGCGTTCTTGCTCCGGACACGGCGGGACCCTGCAGCGCGGCTGGGTATTGGTTTGCGCACCGCGTGCAGCCGATCGCCGGCGTGCCCATCGGCCTGCTCGAGTGCACCGTGGGAGGCACGGAAATCGAGTGTTGGATGCCGCCGGAGGCGTTTTCGGAGTTTCCCGAGCTAGCGCCGATCGCCGCGCAGTTGCAGACCGCAGTTGCCGAGTGGCAGAACGAACTCGTGCGGTCCCTGCCGAAAGTGGAAGCCTGGTTGCGCGACGCGAAAGCCGCCGCCGCGGTGGGACTGCCGATTCCCGCGGCGCCGCGGTTGCGGGGGCACCCCAACGAAGACCGCGAACACTGGGTGCGCACGTCCTCGTTGTGGAATGGCATGGTGCATCCGCTGTTGCCCTTCGCCGTGCGCGGCGTGCTCTGGTACCAGGGCGAGAACAACGGTTCGGAACAGGCCTCGTACGCGAGCAAGTTCCGCGCGATGGTGGCGACGTGGCGCCGGGCCTTTGGGCAGGAGTTGCCGTTCTACTATGTGCAGTTGCCCAACTACGGCCGCCCCAACCTTGGTCGGCCCGACGGCGACCCGGCGGGTGGTGATCTCGGGTTTGCACCATGTCGCATGGCGCAGTGGTCGTGCGCGACGCTGCCGCGCGTTGGCATGGTGGTGACGATCGACTGCGGTGATGCGCAGGATATCCACCCGCGCGACAAACGAACCGTTGGCGAACGCCTCGCGCGGTGGGCTCTGCGCAACGAGTATGGCCAGCAGATCGAGCCGAGTGGCCCGCTGATGCAAAGGGTGGCGAGCGAAGGATCCGCGTTGCGCGTGCACTTTGCGCACAAAGGCACCGGGCTCATCGTGGGGGAGAGGGATGCCGCGGGTGCCATCGCGGTAGCGCCGGCGAGTGCGCTGCGCGTTTTCGCGATTGCTGGTGCGGATCGGCAGTGGCACTGGGCCGAGGCCACGATCGAAGGCGATTGCGTGGTGCTGCGGTCGGCGGCCGTCCCTGAGCCGAAGGCCGCGCGTTATGCCTATACCGCCTGCCCGAGTGGCCCATTGCTCTACAACCGCGAGGGCCTGCCCGCGTCGCCGTTTCGCAGCGACGATTGGTAGCCGCCGGTTGCGCGTCAGTACAACACGCGCGTGCGGATCGTGCCCTGGATGGCGTCGAGTTCGCGCTGCAGCGCGCGCGTGTCGTTGCGATCGTCGGGGTCGATATCGATCACGACGTAGCCGATCTCGCCAGCCGTCTGCAGATGCTGCGCCGTCACGTTCACGCGATGGCGCGAGAACACTTCGTTGACCTGCGACAGCATGCCGGGCTGGTTGCGATGGGTGTGCAGCAGGCGATGTCGCCCCGCGTGTTCGGGCAGGGACACTTCGGGGAAGTTCACCGACGTCAGCGTCGAGCCGTTGTTGCTGTAGCGCAGCAGTTTCTCGGCCACTTCGCCGCCGATATTCTGTTGCGCTTCGATCGTGCTGCCGCCGATGTGCGGCGTCAGGATCACGTTGTCAAAACGCAGCAGCGGCGAAGTGAACGGTTCTTTGTTGGACTCGGGTTCCTGCGGAAACACGTCGATCGCGGCGCCAGCGAGGTGGCCCGTATCGAGGGCGGCAGCGACCGCTTCGAGGTCGACGACGGTGCCGCGCGAAGCATTGATGAGCGAAGCACCGCGCTTCATGCGCGCGATCTGCTCGCGGCCAAACATGCCATGGGTCTGCGGCGTCTCGGGCACATGCAGCGTCACCACGTCGGCTTGTTCGAGCAGCGCATCGAGGTTGCGCACGCACGTTGCGTTGCCGAGTGAGAGTTTGGTCACGATGTCGTAGAACACCACCTGCATGCCGAGCGATTCGGCGAGCAGCCCGATCTGCGTGCCGATGTGGCCATAGCCGATGATGCCGAGCACCTTGCCGCGGGCCTCGCGCGAACCGGCGGCGGACTTGATCCAGCCGCCGCGGTGCGCCGCCGCGTTCTTGGCGGGAATGTCGCGCAGCAGCAGGATCACTTCGGCGAGCACGAGTTCGGCCACGCTGCGCGTATTGGAGAACGGTGCGTTCCAGACCGGAATGCCGCGCCGCTGCGCCGTCGCCAGATCGACCTGGTTGGTGCCGATGCAGAAGCAGCCGATCGCCATGAGCTTTGGCGCCAGTTCGAGCACTTCGGCCGTGAGCTGCGTTCGCGAACGGATGCCGAGGATGTGCACGCCGGCGAGGGCCGTGGCGAGCGCTTCGGGCGACAGCGCTTTCTCCTGCTGCACGACCTGCGTGTAGCCATCGGCGCGAAACAACTCGGCGGCGCTCGGGTGGACCCCTTCGAGCAGCAGGACGGAGATGCTGCCCTTGTCGAGCGAAGTGCGGGGAACGGGGGTTGCAGCCATGGGCGAGGACTATCCCGAGGTGCCTACGCGCCTACAAGGGTGCGTCAGGCGACGAAGTTCGGGTCGGGTTGGTCGGCGAGCGAAAGACCCCGGCATTCGCTCCAGAACCGGCGCAGGCCGCGCAGGTCTTCGTCGTCGAGGTCGTAGTGGGCCGCACCATAGGTGCCGTCGACGGCGCCGAGCAGACGGCCACGTTCGCGGGCCGCGCGCAGGGCCGGCAACAGTGCCGGCAGTGGGGCGCCGGGCCGCAGCACCCACACCGCAAATACGAACGGCAGGTCGGTCCAGCGCCGCCATTCGCGACCGAGGTCCCAGATCTCGCGATCGCCGGCATTCGCCTGCAGGCCGTGGTCGCCGATCATGAGCACGAGGTCGTGAGGTTGTTCGTCCGGCTGGCGGGTGGGGGCAATCGTCGCAAAGGTCACGTCGTGGGCGACGTCGGCGCGATAGACCTGGGCCAGCAGGATGCGCAACATCGCCACCGAAGTGGCCGAACTCTGGTCGAGCCCGACCGAACGGATCAGCACCCCGGGGCGGCGGAACGCGCGCACCGAGCGGATCTCGCGTTTGCAGGCGATGCCGAGCCCGCTCGCGACCGCGTAACCCGGCGCGCGGATCGCCTCGATCGACGACACCAGCGCCGCATCGAGCCGGCCCGCGCGCAGCTCGTCGATGAGCTCCGTCGGCGGCGACTTCACGAACTCGATGCCGGGCGCTTGATCCAGGCCCGCAAGCAGCGGCGCGCCAACCCCATAGGGAACTCCACCGATGCGAATGCTCACGATTCCTGGCTCTGCATGCAGCGTTGCGGAAGGGGTCGAACATACACTTGCCCACGCATGCCGGAAGCACATTCCCATTCTCGCCCGAGCCGTGGGCGCCTGAGTCGGCGGACCTGGCTGGGCCTTGTCGTGCCCTTGCTGCTCGTCGCGGCCTACTTTGCGATCACGCAGGGCGTTCGCGCGCACGTCGACGGTCTGATCCAGCAGTCGGTTGGCAAGGTCCTGCCGGCCTTCGAGCTCGTCGATACGACGGGCGAGGCCTGGTCCAACGAGCGTCTGCGCGGCAAGCGCGTGCTGCTGCACTTCTTCCGCTCCTACTGCGGCAGCTGCGACGCCGAAGCCCCGGGTTGGCGCGCGCTCGAAACGAGGCTGCCCGACGACGTCGTGCTGCTGCACGTGATGACGGACGTCGTGCAGAAGGTCGCTCCCGAGGTCACGGCGGCGACGATTGCGAAGAAAGGTTTTGCCCGCCCCGTGGTCATGGCGGACGCGGCCTTCATCGAGGCTTTCCACCACGTCAACTGGTCCAACGTGACGCCGATCACATATGTGGTCGATGCCAAGGGTTTGATCCGGTTCGGGTTGCGCGGCCGCCAGGAGCCAGAAGTTGTTTCCCAGGCGCTATCTGCGGCGATCTAGCCACCGCGGTTTTGCGCGCAGCTTGAGAAATCCGGGCGTCGGGCTATGTTGCTCGCTTCCAAGTCGTGGCCTGGTTGTTGCCAGAATCGCCGACGGCTTCCTTTTCCAGGCGCGCGTGCGCGCAGATTTCGGGCGAACCCGGTAGAGCGCTGGCCGCGGCAATCCGTCGTGGCATGTAGTGCCCGTTCGCAGTCGGTAGGTCCTGCTTCGTGGTCCGGTGCCTTAGTGGCCCTGTACCGCCGTGGTGTTGCCTACCTCCGTCTGCGTGTTTCCGAACCGATGCTGCAAGGTGACTGATGGCCAGACGATCTCCCCAGACCCAAGAAAAGCGCCGCCGCGAACGTGACAAGCAGGTCAAGCGTCAAGACAAGCTGTCGCGCCGTTTGGAGCGCAACGCCCAGAAACGCGACCCCGATGCTCCCGCCCCGGTGCAGGAGGCCACGATGACGGCCGCCGACTTCTTCGTGGACTTTGAGGAGCCTGCGCCAAAGCCCGCCGCACCCAAGCCCGATGCCCAGACCCCGGCCACTCCGGGTTCGGTTCTGCCCCTGCCGATCCCGAAGCGGGTGATCTCGCCGAAGCCGATCTTCCCGAAGGCCTGAGAGCCTCCCGAAGGCCTGAGAGCAGGCCTCACGCGCCGCGCGGTGGTTCTTCCCAGCCGTAGCCGAAGAACTGGAATGCCTCGCGATCCTTCGCGGCGATGATCGCGCGCAGTTCGGGATCGTAGTAGTGGCTCCAGTGGTCGTGCGCGCTCGTGTTCTGCGCGGGTAACGCGCGGATCGCCGCTTCGAGTTCTGGCGGCACCGGCACGATCGCCGAGAGGATGCGCAGCAGGTCTTCGCGCAGGCGTTCCTGCTTGCCGATGCGGACGCCGGCCACGTCGTGCCCCAGCATCGAACGGATCGTCTGCGTGTAGGGCCCTTCGCCCAGCGCCAGGGCTTCCCGACTCTGCAGCGTGCGACGCATGGTGGCCGCGAATGGCAGCGTGCCCTGCTCGGAGACCTCGAGGAAAAACGGGTCCCGCGTGCGCTGCTGGAAGTGGAACCACGACACGTACCAGTCGTACGGATTGCGCACGAACGCGAACTTCGGCAGTGCCGCGTGGCTCGCCGGAATGTCCGCGACCGTGGCGTGGTCGGCGCAGCGTTGCATCTGCCAGTCGGCGGGGGCGTGGTCCTCGAGCAGGCGCAGCACGAAGTTGCCGCCGGTGCGTGGCACGTGCAGGTAGACGAAGTGTCGGGTCAGGAACATGCGGGGATCCCGAGGTCGTCGGGTCCGGCATTGTTCCGTGGAGGGCGCGTCCTGGGCTACTGCGATCGCACGATTCCGTCGTTTGCGATTGGGGAAAAGGCGCCTAGGCATCGCCAGGCCCGGATGGGCGACGTAGCGTGTGCGCGGTCCTGGCATTCGCCTTGCGCCCAAGTCCCGGAGACTTCCATGCCAAACAAGCTCTGCTCCGTATCGAGCCTGCTGTTGTTGTTCTCGTTGCTGCCAATGCCCGGGTGCCAAAGTGGGGCCGCGATCGGCGAGCAGCCTGCACCGCTGGACTGCACGCTGGTCTTGATCAAGACCGGACCGCGCCTGGAGCCATTGACCAAGGAGGAGAGTGACAAGGTCTTCGCCGGTCACATCGGCAACATGGAGCGCCTCGCTCACGAAGGGCATCTGCTCGTCGCGGGGCCGTATGGCAAGGAGAAGACGGATGCGACGCTGCGCGGATTGTTCGTGCTCAACACGGGCAATCGGCAGGAGGCGATCCGGCTCGCGGAGACCGATCCAGGCTTTCAAGCGGGGGTGTTCTCGCTCGAATACCACGATCTCGCGACCGGGGCGCCCCTGCGCGAGTGCCTTGCCTCGGTGTTGGCGCAGGCGGATGCGGCCAAGCGCGAAGGGCGGCAGCAGGCGCCCGGGGACGGCATTCGTGGTTACGTCTTGCTGAAGGCTTCGGCGGGAGAGGCGGCGCAGGTGGCCTTGCGGGGGCTGCCCGGGGTGCTGATCCTCGGCTCGTTCGACCAGCAGTCGGCTTGGGCGGTGCTCGATGCGGCGGATGTGCCGGCGGCAAGGCAACTGCTCGCGCCGGTGACTACGGACCTTGGCGAGTGCACTTTGGACGCATGGTATGCGACGGGCGAGTTGGCCAAGATGGCGACGTTCGTGCGCCGCTGAGCGCACGCTACGCTGCGGTTTCCATCGACCCTCATTCTGCCCGCGTCATGTCCGGATTCACGCTGCGGCGGGGCGCGTTCCCTGCCGAATACCTGCTCGTATTGCGCGAGCAGATCCGCAAGAGCAAGTTCTTCACGGTGAACAACCTCAACCGGGACTTCGTCGGCACGCGCGGTTTCTCGATCGTATTCCGGCGCACGGCGATCGATCGTGTGCGCGAGCAGTTTCCATGGACCTGCGGGTATCTGGACACCGCGTTGCGCGACGACTGCAACGCGTTCTACCTGAACCCACTGCAGCTCACGCAGGGTTCGAACGTGTCCTCGCACATCGATCGCAGCCTACATGCGTATGTGCTTGAGATCGATCCGCCGTTGGCGGTCTCGGTGTTGTACGTAGAGGTGCCCGTCGGCATGAAGGGCGGTGACCTCGTGTTGCGGCGCGGCAAGAAGTTCCTTGGTCGCGTGACGCCGGAGCCGGGGCTGCTCGTCGAGTTTGAGGGTGATCTCGACCATGGCGTCGAACGCGTCGATACGCCTGGACAGCGGCTCAGCCTCGTGTGTGAGCAGTACCTGCTCGAGGAAGATCAGCTCGGGGAGATTCCGGAGTTCCAGGTGGAATCGCGCGCGAAGAGTTACTGAATGCTCTTCTGTGCAGGCTCGATGGCACGGGCGGAAGGGCGCGCGGCGATTGGGCCGCGTCTGGCGGGGAACCTGCAGGCCGTGAACTTCGCGACGGAGCGCCAGCGAGGCCGGGTCGTCGGCTACACTGCCGGCATGGTCGTGAGCCTTCTTCGTTCGCCTGCTGTGCTGTTCGCTGCGTTTCTGTGGGTGGGTAGCGTCGTCGGGCAGCAGACCACTCCACCCATTCCGACGCCTGCGGGTGGTGTGCCGAGCAATCCGGCCGCGGTGGCGAAGTGGTTTCCCGTGCTGGAGCAGCGTCTGGAGATCGAAGCGGGGGCTGGCGAGGCAAAAGGGGTCTATGCGTTCTCCAATCCGGCCGGCAAGGCCATCGAGTGGAAGAACATGAGCGGCAGTTGCACTTGCACGCGCGCCGTCATTCTGGTGGGTGGAAGGCACTATGAGTTGCAGGGCAAGACCAAGCAGCTCGTCGAGATCTCCGGGCCCGCAGATGCGCCGGCGACGGTCCTGGTGAAGTCGATCGAGATCCCGGCTGGGGCGGAAGGAACCGTCGAGTTGCACATCGATTCCCACGGCGCCAAGGGTGAGAAGCTCGTGAGCTTCGACATCCACTCCACGGACAGCGAGGCGCAGATGTTCCGCTTGCAGCTGCACGTCAACGTGCTGCCGGCGATCCATGCGACGCCGTCCTCGATCGATCTGGGGGTGCTCCCGCTTGGCGAGACGCGCGAGTTCTCGGTCAAGGTGGTGGCCAGCGCGTCGGTGCCGAAGGACTGGAAGATCCGCGGCGCTTCGCCGTTCCCGAAGGGGGCGACGGCGACCTACGAACGCGTCGAGGCCGGCGCGGACTCCCATTGGCTCATCAAGGGGTCGTATCGCCAGGACACCATGAGCGCCGTCAATGTGCTGCTCGAGTTCCAGACCAACGTGCCCGCTGAGCCCACGGTCCATATCCGCCTGCAAGGGGTCGTGAAACCCGTGGTCGAATTGACGCCCGGCTTCTTCGCGCTGGGCAAGGTGTCGAAGACCGCTGGCGCCAAGGCCAGCCTCACGATCCACGCCGCAGACGGCCGCGATCTGCAGGCCACGAGCGTGCATCTGGAGGGGGTCAATGTGCCCGAGAAGTTCGTGACCGCGCGCACGACGAAGTCCGGTGTGGACCTCGTGCTGGAGCTCGAAGTGGCTCCCGATGCGCCGATCGGGCTGCTCCGCGGTGGGATCGTGCTGGAGCTCAACCACCCGGGCGCGCCGAAGCAGACCGTGCTGTTCAACGGCTTCGTGCGCTGAAGCGTGCGCGCTGCGGGCCCCGCGAGTTGGGGGCCGCGCCGGTTACGGGATGATGCGGACCTTGCCCGTCGCATCCGCGACGACGATGCGACCGGCCATGCCGACGAACAGGCCGTGGTCGACAACCCCCGTGAGGGCGTTGAGCTGCTCGCCGAGCCAGGCCGGGTCCTCGATGCCGTCGTACTTGCAGTCGAGCACGAAGTTGCCGTTGTCGGTCACGAACGGCACCCCGTCGCGTTCCCGCCGCTGCGGCTTGCCGCCCGTTGCCGTGATGAGTCGTTCGGCCTGCTTCCAGCCAAACTGCAGCACCTCGACGGGCAGCAGGAAGGCCTTGCCGAGCACCGGCACGAGCTTCTTGTCGTCGATGATGACGACCATCTCCTTGGCCGCCGCCGCGACGATGCGTTCGCGCGTGTGAGCGCCGCCGCCGCCCTTGATGAGGTTCTTCTGGGGATCGACTTCGTCGGCGCCGTCGATCGCGAGATCGAGGCGTTCGACCGCGTCCAGGGTGAGCAACGGCACGCCAGCTTTGGTGGCCGCATCCGCGGTGCCCTGGCTCGATGGCACGCCTGAGACCTTGAGGCCCTGGGTCTTGATGCGTTCGGCGAGCCGCTCGATCACGAACAGGAACGTCGAGCCGCTGCCGAGGCCGATCTTCATGCCATCTTGGACGAGGTCGGCGGCTGCGTACGCGGCGGCGCGCTTGGCGACGTTGACATCACTCATGACGGGTCAGGTTAGCGGGCGAGGGGCTTCTCGGCAGCAGGAAAGGGGATCCAGTCCGCTCAGCTCTTCCCATGGGCCTTTGGCGGCAGGCCTTCGCGGGCTCGCAGTAGTTCCAGGAAGGCCTCGGGCAGGTGCACGTTGACATCGCGTTGTGGGAACGCGATCTCGATGCCGGCCTCGCGGAACTTCTTATCGATGGCCTGATGCAGTTCGGTCATCCAACGGTAGTCGAGCGCGTTCATGTCGACGTACAGGCGCAGTTGGATGTCGAGCGAGCTATCGGCAAAGCCGACGAACACGGCTTCGGGCGGTGGTTCGGCGACGACGTACT
Source organism: Planctomycetota bacterium (assembly GCA_020851075.1). GTDB lineage: Bacteria > Planctomycetota > UBA1135 > UBA1135 > UBA2386 > JADZDL01. The sequence goes on from JADZDL010000145.1 coordinate 15,811, forward strand.
TCGATTCGTGCGCGACCTTCTCGAGCAGCGACAACGCGAGCTCGGTGTCGGTGCCATACGCAACTCCGACCGGAATCGTCCAGCGTACGACCGAGTCGCTGAGCGTCCAGTTCACGAACTGGCTCGTCACGAACTCGCGGTTGGGCACCACGAGTTCCTTGCGATCGAAATCCTGGATCGTGGTGGCGCGGATGCGGATGCGATTGACGCGGCCGTGTACGTTGCCGACCGTGACCAGGTCGCCGACGCGGATCGGTTGTTCAAACAGCAGGATGAGCCCGCTCACGAAGTTGGCGAACACTTCCTGGAGGCCAAAACCGAGACCGACGGACACTGCGGCGACGAGCCATTGCACTTTCGCCCAGCCGATGCCGATCGTGCTGAAGGCGAGCACGATGCCGACGATGACGATGCCGTAGCGCGCCAGCGTGGTGATCGCGTGGCGTTCGCCAGCTTGCATGCTGAGGCGCTGCAGCACGAGCAGTTCGAGCAGGGCGGGCAGATTGCGGGCTGCGACGCTCGACGCGATCAGCACGAACAGGCTCAGCATCACGTCGGCGAGCGTGACGAAGGACGGCGCGGTGTCGGTGCCGCCGTTCCACAGTTCGACGCGACGCAGGATGCCGAGGGCTGGCAGCACATCGACCCAGACCTGGAACGAAACGATGACGACGGCGATCGTCACCGCACCGCGCAGCAGCGTCTGCGTCTGGCGCGCGAGGGACTGTGGATCCACTTCGGGCGCGACGGGCACGTCGGGCGTGGCGTTGCTCGTGTCGCCAGTCTTGGCGGCCTGCAGCCGTTCCTGCGCGCGGCGCATCTGCAGTCGCCGCCGTTCGAGCACGAGACCGCGCACGATCATGTCGTGGATGAACACGCCGATCAGCAACACCCCGACGGTCAACTGCAGGCGGCGCGCGAGCTGCAGCGCGGTGTACTCGTAGCCGAGCGCGACCATGAGCAGCAGTGCGACCGGCGTGCCGAAGGCGAACAGGAACCACAGCTTGCGGAACCGGTACAGCGCCGTTGTCGTGTTGGAGACGCTGGCACCGATGATGCCGCTGGTCGGATGCAGCATGCGCCAGAACGCGTAGGCGAGCAGGCCGAGCTGGCCGATCAGGAGCAGGCCACCGAGGCTGCCAAGCCAGCTGTCTTCACCTGGCAGCTCGAGTGCGCCCAACGCAAACGGAAATGGCAGCAGCGCCAGCAGCAGCGCTGGCATCACTTTGCGCAAGGTCGAGACGGTGGTCGTCTGCCAGCGGAAATGCGCTTCGGCGAGGCCCCTAGGCTGCAACAGCGCGCGCAGCGAAGTGACGAGCAGCAGCGATGCGGCGGCCTGTGCGGTGCCCGCGGCGATGGCTTTGCCAAAGTCCGTGCTGTCGGCGCTCACCGAAATGCGCCAGCTCAAGAACCACAGCAGCAGTGGCAGCGGGATCGCAAGCAGGACCGAGTCGATCGCCGCCCGCGCCGTGGGGGTGTACGAGACGTTGGTGCCGCGCGCCGCCAGCAGGCCGTTGGTGACGAGGCGCTTCTGCAGTGGGCGACTGAGGCCGATCAGCAGCAGCAATGGGATCAGCAGCGCAAAGGGCCATCCCTCGTCCAGCATGCCGACGAGCCAGAGCCGGCCCGTCTCCCCCCAGCTCTTGGCATCGCCCAGCCAGGCCAAGGCCTGGCCGGTGGCGCGCCAATCGAGTTGCCAGATCGGCTTCGAACTGCGAATGCCGAGCACGCGCTCGGTCACGTAGCTGCGATACCGCTTGATGAGGTCGCCGAGCTGGCGCTCGGTGCTGTCGACGTCGATCGAGATGTTCAGCAGGGCCGAATAGCCTTCGCTGAGTTGCGTGAGCAGGTCGCGGCGGGCGTCGCGCAGCTTGCGCGCCTGCTCGATCACCGCGGTGGGCAGCTTGGCGAACGCTTCCGGCCCGTCGAGTTGTTGCTGCAGCCAGGCTTCCGGATCTTCGACGAGCCGGCTGCGTCGTTCGTCAAACTCGAGGCTCTGCAACTGCGCGTCGGCAATGCGATCGTGCCGACTGCGCGAACGCTGCTGGTACAGTCGGTTGGTGTCGGTGAGCTGGCTGCGGCGTTGCCGCAACAAGGTGCCCACGGCGTTGGTGGAACCCACCAATTCGGCACGTTTCTTGACTTCGTCGAAGTCCTGTTGCAGGCGCAGGCGCTCGGCGTCGCGCTGCGTTTTTTCGTCTTCCACCTGGGCACGCTGCGCGACAAGTGCCGCGGCGGCGGCCGCGAGCTCCGCGTTGCCGCTGGCAAGTTTCTTGACGCGTTCATCGGCCATCGCCGCGGCGAGCTGGGCTTCGGCCTCGGCCCGCCGGGCCTCCGCCGCGCGCAGTGGCTGCAGTTTCTGGAGCCAGGCGTCGACGTCCGCTTTGGCGGCAGTCGCCCGCCGCGCCGCGAGGTCCCGGTCGGCGCGCGCCAATTCGGCTTCCGCGTCGTAGGCCTGCAGTTCTCCCGCCAGCGCATCGAGCTCCGCCTGTAGACGCTGCCGCTCGGTCTGCAGGGCGAGCCGGTGCGCAGTCACCAGCCGTGGATCGGCATCGGGGGCATCCGCGGGCAGCGCCGGCAGTTCGTCCAGGCGCTTCTTGAAGTCGCTCGTCAGCGCGGGAATCGAAGTGTGGCGTTCCGTGCGGCGCGCGGCTTCCTTGTCGAGATCCGAAGCCTGCTTCTGCGCGTCGGCTTGCGCCTGCTGCGCCGCGAGCAGGCCCTGTTCGAGTTCGGAGAGCTTCAGGTCGTCCGATTGTGGCCCAGGCTTTTTCGCCTCGAGCGCCTGCAGTTCGGTCGCGCGCGAGGCCAGACGGGCCGCAACGGTGCTGCGCGCGGTCGTATACCGCTGAATCGTCTGCGTGAGGGTCTCGGCGGCCTTCGCGGATTCGATGGCCCGGCCGAGCGCTTCGGCGATGGGCGCCTTCTGCTCGGCGGGGATCGTCGTATCCGCGTTCAGCGCCTCGAGGCGGGCCTGCAGGGACGCCGCCGAGGTCTCACTGGCCAACGCGGGGGCCGGTTGCTGCGGATCCTGCGCCAGCAGCGGCGGGAACGCCGCGGCGAACGCGAACAACAAGGCTAGGACAATGCGCCGGATCATCGTGCGGGCTGGCTGACCATAACGCTTCTCACCCCGCCATGCCCGCGAAAGCGCCTGCGGGCCACGTTCCTTGGGCTCGCCCCAAGCCTAGGCGAGAACGGCGCGCGCTTCTGCTACCGTCTGCGCCCTGTGAATCGCCGCACTCCTGGACTGAGTTTCATCTTCCTCACGATCCTGCTCGATGTGCTCGGCTTCGGCTTGCTCATCCCCGTGGGGCCAAAGCTCGTCGAGCATCTGCAGGGCGGCGGCGAAGCGGAGGCGGCGCCCATCGTCGGCTACCTCGCGGCGACGTATGCGGCGATGCTGTTCTTGTTCTCGCCGTTGATAGGCGCCCTGTCGGACCGCTTCGGCCGCCGCCCCGTGCTGCTCGTGTCGATGTTTGGTTCGGGGCTCGACTACTTCGTGATGTCGATCGTGCCTTCGGTGCCGTGGTTGTTTGTGACGCGCATCATCAACGGCATCTCGGGTGCGAGCATCACGGCGGCGAGTGCCTACATCGCCGACGTGACGCCGCCCGAACGGCGCGCTGCCGGTTTTGGCGTCATTGGCGCCGCGTTTGGCCTCGGCTTCGTGCTCGGGCCGTGGCTCGGCGGTGAGCTGGGCCAGCTCGATATCCACTACCCGTTCTACGCGGCGGGCACGATCTGCCTCCTCAACTGGTTCTACGGGTACCTGATCCTGCCCGAGTCGCTGCCGCCCGAACGGCGCCGCACCTCGATCGGCTTCCATTGGAACCCGCTCTCCGCGCTCACGATCCTGCAGAAGAACCCGTTCGTGATGCGCATGGCCGCGGCGCTGTTCTTCCTCAACCTCGCGCAGTTCGGCCTGCACGCGACGTGGGTGCTCTACACGGGCTATCGCTACGGCTGGGATTCGCGCGCCGTTGGCCATTCGCTGCTCGCGGTCGGCATCGGGGCGGCGATCGTGCAGGGTGGCCTCGCGCGGCGGCTGATCCCGAAATTTGGCGAACGCAACTCGGTGCTCGCCGGCTTCGTGATCGGCTCGCTCGCCTACGTTGGTTATGGCCTCGCGACAGAAGGTTGGATGATCTACGTCGTGATCGCGGTGGCGTCCTTTGGCGGCATCGCCATGCCGGCGTGCCAGTCGCTGATCACGAAGACCGTGCGCGGCGATGAGCAGGGACAGGTGCAAGGGGCCCTGACTGGCGTGAACAGCCTCGCCAACACCTTCGGCCCGCTGATCGGCAGCCAGATCTTTGCGTGGTCGATCTCCGCATCGATGGACAAGCCGATGCC
>JADZDL010000146.1 GCA_020851075.1 Planctomycetota bacterium
AACGTGCGGCGTCACCCTCCATGCTGCCGGCGTCACCGCGGGGGTGGCGGAATGGCAGACGCAGCGGCCTTAAAAGCCGCAGGCCGGTAAACGGTCGTGAGGGTTCGAGTCCCTTCCCCCGCACCATCTGCGCGCTCTTGGGTGGGGTTGTCGCTACTTCGCCTTCTCGACGGTGCCCTTCTCGACGGTGCCCTTCTCGGCGCCCTGTTTCTCAGGCTCCGGTTCCTTGCGCGTACGCTTACGCTCGCTCGCGGCAAGAGTGAAAGACAACACCGCCGGCTTGCACTCCGTCAGGTCTTTCATGAGCAGATAGACCGACTGCCAGTCCGCCCACTGGTCGGCGCGAAGCAGGACCCGGCTGGAAACGACGCGCGTCGTGACCCCATCACCAAACAACTCACCCACCTCACCGCGCGCTTCGGCGCGAGCGGCGAGCTTCGCCAGGAACTCGGTGAGGCGGTGACGATCCGACTTGTCGACCTTCGGATCGAACAGGGTCTCGCCGTCGACCCGGACCTTGCCGTCCTGGAGCACTTGGAACTCAGCAGCCCAAGGCCGGTGTTCCGCTGCTGGAAGTAGCCACGACCAGAAGGGCCCTGGGGCACTCACCAGCCCATCGTCGCTCGTCGGGACCATGACCATGCCCATTTGGCAAGGATGCTCCTTCCACTCTCCGGGGAAGCGCATCCGCCGACCATCCACTTCCTGCCACAGGAGGAACAGAGCGAACACCTCTTGCCAACAAACACCCGGCCCGGCAACCAAAACGAGGTTCGTGTCTGGTTTGGCCCGAATGCGAGCCCTCAGACGCTTGCGCAACTCCGCCTGGGTATCGCACCGCGTCGTTTCGACGAGCCAGAAGACCGAACGATCCTTCCGATCGAAGGCCCCACCTGCGTCCAAAGTCTTCCCTGGGTCTCGCGGGACCTTCGTACCGGCATGCACACACACCATCTCCAAGGTCAGGGACTCGGCACCCTGCTCCGGATTCTCGACCCGTTTTGATGCGGCCGGATCCTGCATCGCTCGGCACGCAACCTCCTCGGCGCGCAGCCCCTGGGCCAGCGCAATGACGACGAGCAGGACCAAGTCCAGAAAAGCACGCCTCATGGCATCACCCGCGAAGTGTACACGCGTGAGGAGTATTGGCTACCGGGCGGTCACCCACAGTGTCGCGCAAGCGACCGCGCAGCCCCCAAGACCCGCTCGGCAGACGGCACCTTGCCCCCGTAGCGCGCGGCATCGAGTTCGGCATGCACCGCTCGCACTTCGGCGAGCACCTGCTCAGGCACCCGCCGCGCGCTGAGCGCCGACCACACAATCTCCCACGGGCTCTTCCCATCCGGCAGTTGCGCGCACTGCGCACAATACGCCACCATCGCCTCGGACGCGGTCGTCGGCCCGCCAGCAAGCGCATCGGCGAGGGCCTTCTCCGCCAAACGCAACGAGTGCCGACGACGGCGGCGGCGACTCGCGAGAGTGCCGACCAACCCCACCACCGCGAGCCCCGCGAAGGCCACCGCGTAGTACCAAACCGGCCAGGCCGAAGCGGCTCGCTGCGCGGCGGTGTCGGCGGCGATCAGTTGCTGCACTCGCGCCGGCAATGCCGCGGCGGCAGGTGTGACGCGGACGGCGATCGGTGCGGTCACGGCAGTACGATACACGCCGGCCGTGGTCGCGAAGTACGGCAAGGCAATCGGCGCCAACTGCAGGTCGCCCTCGCGCACGGCGAGCACATCGAAGACGAAGGTGCGCGCGGCGTCGCTGCGCCGTTCGACCATGCCCTGTACGACAAATCCCGGCAGGGAAGGCCAGGGTGGGGCCGCAAAGCGCTGCAGGTTGCCGGCCCCCGTCACCTCGACTTCGAGTTGCAGCGTCTCGCCCAGTGCCAGCCCCGCGGACGCGCAGCGCGCCACGATCGAGAACTCGCCCACCGCGCCGGAGAACCCAGCTGGCCGGCCTTCCCGCGGCAGTTCGCGCACGGCGAGTTCGGTGGCGGCCGAACGCACCGTCGCCTCCTTTCGATCGAGCGGCTGGCGGCCGCGCAGGAAGTGGTTCTCGAAGCGTTCGGAAAACGCGTAGCGAACTTCGATGGCGGGCAAGGTCAACGTTCCCGACAACAAAGGTACGACCTCACAAAGCAACTCGATCTGCTCGAAGTGGCGATCCCCTTCGGCAACCGCTTCGAGCTTCTGCCACCGTTGCGGCTGCTCCTGACTCGCCACGCGCAGGCCGGCGGCGGCTTGCCGAACCGTGACCGCGCGCTGCGAGTCGGCGATGAGCCACGGCAAACTCACCTGGAATGGCAGGTCCATTCGCTGCTGGAACAGCGGCACCGTGTGGTCGCGCAGGAAGGCCGCGTCGTAGCCGATGCGCACGCGCACGGGCACGGCCTGCTGGACGACGAACGGCCCCGCAGGCGCATCCACGGCGACGAAGATCGGCGGCGCGGACTGCGCGAGCAGCGTGGACAGCAGTGGGAGCAGCCCGCAGAACTGGCGCAACATCACCAATCCCGCTCCCCGACCGTGGCGGTCGCACGCTGCTGGGCGGTGCGCGCAAGCCGCTTCTCGCGCTCCTTCTCTTCGAGGCGCGAGAGCATTCTGGCAACCTCTTCGGGCGACATCCTCGTACGCAGGATCTCGGGATCCTTCTCCTCGGGCTTCTCGTCGGGCTTTGGCTGCGGTTTCGGCTCGGGCTGGTCGGGCTCCTGCTTTGGCGGAGGCTTCTGCCGCTCCGCTTCGTCGCGCAGACGCTCGAGTTCGGCGAGCCTGCGCACCGCACGTTCGGTATTGCGGACCGCGGCCGGCCAACCGGATGGCGTGAGCGTATCGGCGCGCATCCAGAGGGTGATCGCCGTGCGGCAACTGCTCAGCGAAGCGTCCCAGGCGCGCGGCTCCGCGTCGGGAAGGCGCGCCGCGGCTTCTGCCTGCTGGCTGCGCAGGAACGCGGCATGCGCGAGCAGGAAGGCCGCGTAGGCGCGTTCGCCGGGGAGCACCGAGTCGGCGAACTGGCGCGCGGCGGCTTCGGCATCCGCGATGCGGAAACCGCGCAGCGCGGCGAGCGCCAGATTGCCCAGCAGTTCGGGGGGCGCGGCGGGCCCCAGCTCGGCTGCGAGCGCTTGCCAGCCAGCGAGTGACTCCTGGTAGCGCCCCGCTTCGTAGGCGGCGATCGCCGCTGCGAACGGATCCGCAGGCCCAGGCTTTGGCTCCTGCCGCGAACTCAGGCAGAGCGCGGCCACGGCCAAGGCGCAGAGGGCAAGGGCCCGCGCGTTCATCTTCGACCTCGCATTCGCAACGGCATCACACTGCGCAGCATCCAGAACAGGAGCGCCAGCAGCAAGGGCCA
>JADZDL010000147.1 GCA_020851075.1 Planctomycetota bacterium
CCCACGCGTGTTGTACCAGCATTTCCACGGAGAAGGAATCCGCGAACGGCACCGTGACGTGCGCCTTGTAGGTGCGAAGCTCGCTGCCACTCGTGAGCACGGCAAGACGCGCATCGATTGCAGGTTTGTCGCGCTCTACGTAGCTCACGGGAAAGGCCTGGAATAACGGCCGATCGAGCCCGCGGTGCGTCGTAGTGAGTTCTTCCCACGACTTCCAGGTGAGTGCTGGCGAAGCGCTCCAACGTAGTTCACTCGCCGGAATCGAGCCCTTTGGCCGCAATGCCCAAAGACGCGGTTGCCGCAGTTCTTCGTCGCGCACCTCGCGAACCGGCTGTGGCGGCCCATACCAATAGACCACGCTCGAATAGTACGCGTCGCGCACCTCGTTGCGGGAGCCGTGCTCGATGCGCGCGACCAGCCCCTTCGTGAACGGCACCGCATCCATCATCTGCATGCGCCACGGCGTTGTGCGGTTGGTCGTCCATTCGGCCTTTTCGCCAAGCCCATGCATCGGCAGCGAGAACGTGCCCTGATCCCAGTACCAGCCCCCGTTGTAGAAGTCCTCGCTACCGGTGCCGAGAATTGACGGGCGCTGCTCGCCGTCGATGTAGAACTCTTCGTTGCCCTCGAGATACCCGAGGTCGCCGACGCCTTGCATCGCCTGCGTGATGCCGACGTATTTGCCAGGGCCGCGGATCGACGCAAACTCGTAGAGCTCATCACCAACCTGGTCCGTGCTGCGAAACTCCGCGTGCAGTGTGCCCGCCTTCGTGTTGGGTTCGCCGGGGTTGGCGAGTGCCGAGATCGCGATCTGCTGCGTGGTGTTGGTCGTGTTCCGCAGTCGCAACTGCATCGACTTGTGGAACGGCATCGGCAGGTGGCAATAGCCGGTATCACCGCGCCAGCCGAGCAGCAGGCCGTCCGTATTGGTCGGGCCAAAACCCGTGGCGAAGAAGTCGCCGAGCGGGGCGCGGATGGTCGGCGCGGTGTCGTCGGTGGCGATTTCGAGCAGCAAACCCCGCAAGTTCGCCGCATTGGCTTTCGCGACGGTCAGGTCAAGGCTGGCGAGCGTTGCGGGGCCTTCCCAGGTGACTACCTTGGTCTGCCCGGCGGGAATCTCCCACGTAGCACCCAGTTCGCGCAGGCCTGCGACTTGGCGCGGCAAGCGCGCTGGGTTGCGCCAGGCTTGCAGCGCTGCCCCGAGTGCGAGGCGTTCGGCGGGCGGCAACTCCGTGGTGAACGTGCGCATCGGCGTGCCGGCCGGATAGGTGAGGTACTGGCACTGGTAGTAGAGGGCGGCTGGGTTCTCGAGTTCGGCGACCTCGACGCGGCACGACTTCTGGTAGGCGATGGGGAAGTAGCTGATCCAACCGCCGCTCTTGTGCGTTGCGATCGGTTCGCAGAATGGTGGCATCTTGCCCGTGAACAAGTCCTGGAAGGGGCCGTCGATGCGCGGCTCCTGTTCGCCGTCGAAGAACACGCGCAAGCGACCTTGTGCGTTCGCCGACCACAGGCGAACGATCACGCCAGGGCCTTCCATTTCGGCAAGCACCGCGGTCTTGCCGTCTCGGCGAAGAAAATGCCCGTGGTCTTCACCGCGACCGGACGGGTCCGTGGAGGCGAATTGTCGGCAGGTGACATCCGGGGTCAGCAACGGCAAGCCGTCGAGGTCGACGAGGCGTTGCAGGCTGTCGGGGGGCACTGGCGATTGCGCGGGGGTTGCCGTGGCGAGGAGTGAGAAGGCGAGGCAGCCAGCACGCGGCAAGTAGTGCATGCCCACATCGTCGCGCGCGCCCGAGTCAATGCAATCGACTCGGCGGTGGAACAGGCTCGGTATGCTCCCGCGCCTCGCATGCGCACACTGCCAGACAACTCGGTGTCATTCTTTGCACTTCGCACGGACCGCACAGGGGCAGCCCGATGACGGATCTGGCCAAGGAGACGGCCCGACGCACTTTCTGGCAGCACGTGCGAGGCAGCTTGCGCGGCGAGCACCACGACTACACACAAGGCAGTCTGCGCGCGGCGATCCTGCTGCTCGCGGTGCCGATGGTGTTGGAGATGGGGCTCGAGTCGACGTTCGCGCTCGTCGACATCTGGTGGGTCAATCGCATCGACGATGGGCTCTCGGGCATCGCGCCGACACACGGGGCCGCGGTGGCGGCAGTTGGTGCCACGGAGGCCGTGCTTTCGCTCGTCTACGCGATTGCGTTTGGACTTGGCATGGCGGTGACGGCGCTCGTGGCACGCCGCGTCGGTGAAGGCAATCTGCAGGCCGCGGCCACTGCCGGCAGTCAGGCGATTGGGCTCGGTGTGCTCGCCGGCGTGCTGCTCGGTGTGCCTGCGTGGTGGTTTGCGCCCGAACTGCTGTCGTTGATGACGGATGGCAACCAGCGCGTTGTCGACGCGGGCACGGGTTATGCGCGCTACATGCTCGGCAGCAACATCCTCGTCATGTTGCTGTTCCTGCAGAACGCGATCTTCCGGGGCGCTGGGGACCCAATCCTGGCGCTCAAGGTGCTCGCCGTCGCGAACGGCATCAACCTGATCCTCGATCCGTGCCTGATCTTTGGTTGGGGCCCATTTCCGCAAATGGGGGTCACCGGCGCGGGGCTGGCCACATGCATCGGGCGAACGGTCGCCGTGGTGTTCCAGTTCTGGCTGCTGCTGCGCGGCAATAGCCGTGTGCGCCTCGAACGACTGTTCCGGTTTGATGCGGCACCGATGTGGCAACTCATCAAGTTGTCGTGCGGCACCATTGGCCAGTTTCTCATCGGCACGGCGAGCTGGGTGCTGCTGATGCGCTTCGTAAACTCGTTCGGCGAAGCGGCGGGCGCTGGTTACACGACGGGCATCCGCATCCTCATCTTCGCGCTGTTGCCGGCGTGGGGGCTCAGCAATGCCGCGGCGACGCTCGTCGGGCAGAATCTGGGCGCCAAACGGCCGGACCGCGCCGAACAAGCGGTCTGGCTTACCGGGTGCTACGACATGGCGTTCCTCGGGTTTGTGACGATCCTCATGGAGCTCATGCCCGGTCCGATCGTGCGGTTGTTCGTCACCGATCCGGCGGTGCAGGGTTACGCGATCGACACGCTGCGTATCGTGGCGTCCGGCTACATCTTCTACGCCTGGGGCATGGTGGCGGTGCAGGCCTTCAACGGCGCCGGCGACACCGTGACGCCAACCTGGCTGCACCTCGTGCTGTTCTGGTGCTTCCAGATTCCGCTCGCCTGGTTGCTCGCGTTTGGCTGCGAATGGGGCCCGCTCGGCGTGTTCTGGGCCATCCCGATCGCCGAGTCCTTGTTTGCGGTGGCGGCCCTGCTGCTGTTCCGCAGGGGGCGTTGGAAGGTCGTCAAGGTCTGACCGCGCGGTCTCCCGGGGAGACGTGTTGCCGGCTCCGAACGCCACTCGCGCTCCAGCGGATCTTCCGATACGGTAATACGTATGACCCAACTGGCTCGCGTGCTGATCGCGTTGCTACTGGCCTCGATCAGCGTTGCCCAAGGCAAGAACCTGCTCTTCTACGGCAGCAGCTACACATACTACAGCTGGGGATATGGGGTCCCCGAATTGGTGCGCGAGATCGCGACCGAGGCCGGACATCCGACGCCGACCATCGTGGCGGCGCTGGTCGGTGGCTCGACGCTGCAGTTCCATGCTACTGATCCCGCGCAGATGGCCGTGATCAGCAACGCTTTGCCGGCAGGCCAGACCTGGGACAACGTAGTCCTGCAGGCCGGGACCCTCGAGGCGACCGACAATGGCGGCTACACTGCCGCGCAGTTTCGCAGCAATTCCGTGGCCATCACGGCCAACGTGCGCGCGCATAGTCCGACGGCGCGCACCGTGATGTACCAGACCTGGGCCAGTTCCTGGGGGGATCCAAACTACCCCCTTGGTTGGCCAACGCCGCTGCAGATGCACGAAGAGATTCGCGGCAACTACCAGCTTGCGACCAGCGACATCGAGGCGACCTTTGGCGTGGGAAGCGCCGCGAATGCTGCGGTGGGTGATGGGCTCGCGTTGCTGCAGTGGGATCCTTCCTACTACGAAGTCGACATGAACCACCCGACTCCGCGCATGATCCTGCTCGCCGGGATGTGTATCTACACATCGATCTACGGCGAGACGGTGTGTGCCATCGCGCCGGACTTTCAGGGCTCCAGCCCTCTGGTCGCCATGCTCGCCGCGCAAGGCCTCGGTGCGAACGAATGGAACCAGATGGCCGGCATTGCCGATCGCTGCGCGGATCGGGCGCTGCGGGCGTATCCAGGTTCGGGCGACTACTTGCTACTCGAGACCGCGGCAGGCAATGGCCCCAAGGACGCGTGTCCGCGCAAGGCCATGACGATCGGCACGAACGTGTCGATGCAGGTCCGTTCGTTGAACGGGATCTACGACAACGCGCCGTGCTGGATGCTGGTCGATGTGTTCCCGACGGGCTCGCCGCCTGGCGCGGCAGCAAACTTCCCCGAGATCCAGGTCAACCTCGGCCGGATGTCGATTCTCGGGACCTCCATGGGGTTGGCAAACCCGTTGTCGTTTGCGCTCCAGATGCCGTTTTCGTGGCCGGGAACGTCCGTTCTCGTGCAGGGGCTCGCCTGGCAGCCGAGCCCGGCGACGGGCAGCTCGCTGTTTACGACCACGGACGCGCACGAATTTGCGTTCTTCTAGTGGGTCGTTCTGGGCGCGGCTCAGCGCGCCTTCAGCAGGTGCTCGATCGCGAGCTGGTTGAGCTGCACAAACGCGCATCCACGCGCTGCCGTGGCGTCGGCCTTGAAGTCCTCAAACGCGCTGCGATCGCGCAGCAGATCGCTGTACGTCTCGCCCTTCGCCAACGTCGGCAACGCGAGTTCTGCGACGCGTGAGTCCTTCATCGCTGCCTGCACGGCCGGATCGGCGCGGAAGGCCTTGCTGCGTTCCCGCAGCAGTCGATACATGCGCATGTTGCTCGCGGCCGAAGCCCACACGCCGGCCATGTCCTCGGTGCGCGACGGCTTGTAGTCAAAGTGGCGCGGACCTTGGTAGTTTGAGTTCTCGAGCAGGTCGACGAGGAAGAACGCGTTCAGCAGGTCGCCGTGACCAAAGACGAGGTCCTGGTCGTACTTGATGCCGCGCTGACCGTTGAGGTCGATGTGGAACAGCTTGTTGTGCCACAGGGCCTGGGCGATGCCGTGCACGAAGTTGAGTCCGGCCATCTGTTCGTGGCCAACTTCGGGATTGAGGCCGACCATGTCGCTGTGTTCGAGCGTGTTGATGAACGCGAGCGCGTGGCCGATCGTCGGCAACAGGATGTCACCGCGCGGCTCATTGGGCTTGGGCTCGATGGCAAACCGGAGCTTGTACTTGCGGTCGCGGCAGTAGGTCGTCAGCGTGTTGAAGCCCTCGCGGAACCGATCGAGCGCATCGCGGATGTCCTTCGACGCGTCGTATTCGGCACCTTCGCGGCCGCCCCAGAACACATAGGTCTCTGCGCCAAGTTCGGCGGCGAGGTCGAGGTTGCGCATCACCTTGCGCAGCGCGAAGCGACGCACCGAACGGTCGTTGCTCGTGAAGGCGCCATCCTTGAACACCGGGTGCGTGAACAGGTTGGTCGTCGCCATCGGCACCTTCATGCCGGTCTCGGCGAGCGCCTTCTTGAAGCGGCTGATGTGCTGGTCGCGCGCGGCCTCGGTGGAACCGAAGGGAATCAGGTCGTCGTCATGGAACGTGACCCCGTAGGCGCCGAGTTTGGCGAGCTGGTGCACGGTCTCCACGGGATCGACGGGCGCGCGCACAGCATCACCGAAGGGATCGCGGCCTTGCCAGCCGACGGTCCATAGACCAAAGGTAAACTTGTCAGCGGGGGAGTTGGACGCGGGCGTGGGATGCGGCATGTCGAGAGGGTCGGTCGAAGAGTTCGTGCGGTGCTTGCTTGAGGACGGTGGTTGCTCGAGGAGAAGTATGCAGGGTTCAGCGCGCCTTGGGCAGCGAGTTGCGTTCGCGCGTGGCGTCCTGGGTCCGGTAGGCGGTGGCCGAGAGGCCCATGTGGCGATGGAACTGACGCGCGAAGTCGCTGTGGTCGTAGAAGCCCGATTCGAGCGCGATTGCGGTGATCGGCATGCGGCTGCCCGTCAGCAGGCTGCAGGCGTGCATGATCCGCATGCGCATGAGGTAGTCGCGCGGCGTGGTCTGGAAGGTGGCGCGAAACTTGCGTTCGAATTGACGCACGGACAACTTCGCCATCCTGGCGAGTTTGTCCGCGTCCAGGGGCTCGCGGAAGTTCTGCTTCAAGTGGTCGGCAACCAGCGCCAGTTCAAGGTAAGGCTGGATCGCGGCGTGTTGTTCTTCGTAACTGCGAACGGTGCCGCAGACGCCGCAGCAATTGCCGTCGCGGTCGAACAGCGGCAGCTTGTCGGTGACGAACCACTCGGGCTTGCCAAAGGCGTTGGGGAACAACTCGATCATGCCGAGAAGCGGTTGCGCGGACTGTAACACCTGAAGATCATCGCGCCGGTACTTCTGGGCAAGGCGCGGCGGAAAAATCCATTCGTCGGTGAGTCCGACGATCTGCTCCTCGCGCTCGAAGCCGCAGCGCCTGACGAAGGCAGGGTTGCCCATCATGATGCGGCTTTGGCGATCCTTGGCGAAGAACATCGTTCCCGGCAGGTGGTCAAACAGGTGGCGAAAGGGCGCTGAGGACAGGGATTGCAGCCATGGATCTGCCTGGGCTTCGCTGCGCATGGCGGAAACATACACAGGAAGCGCGGAAACCTACAAGCCGGCCCGGGCTCGCCCGTGACAATGCCACGATGCATCCCTTCGCTTCGTGCTCACGCGCGCGCCTCGCCGTGCTCGCGGTGTCCGCTGTGTCCCTGCTGGTCATGGCGCTTTCCGGCTGTGGGCTCGGAGCGCAGTCCCCGACGCCGGTGGCCGAAGGCCGCCGCCTCGAAGTCCTGTTTGTCGGGGCGCCGACGCGCAATGGTCCTCACCATGATCCGATCACGCGGTATCGCGTGCTCAAGCGCGGTGTTGGTGCGGATGGCATCAATCTGACCTACAGCGAGGATCCCGCGAGTGCATTCACTGCCGCGACCCTCGCGGCGTACGACGCCGTCATGCTCTATGGCAACTGGGACCAGATGGGCGTGATGCCGAAGGAGCAGCTCACTGCGCTCGTCGGTTACGTCGAAGCTGGCGGTGGGTTTGTGCCCGTGCACTGTGCGTCCGCGTGCTGGGGCCGTTCGCCTGCGTTTGTAAAGCTCGTTGGCGGGCGCTTTCTGCGCCATGGTGGTGAGGAGTTCCAGGTCGAGAACGTGTTGCCGGAGCACCCGATCCTGAAGGGGCTCGGCAGCTATCGCGCGTGGGACGAAACGTACGAACACGACGAACAGGCCGACGATCGGCTCGTGCTGCAGAAGCGCGAGCAGGAGCCGTGGACCTGGGTGCGTACGCAGGGCAAGGGGCGGGTCTTCTATACGGCCTCCGGCCACGACCACCGCGTGTGGGACCTGCCTGCGTTCCAGCAACTGCTGCGCAATGGTGTCTATTGGGCGGTAGGGGAGCAAAAGCGCGAGTTGCTGACCAAGCTGGCACTGCCCGTTCTCGAGCAGGAGCAGGTGTCCTTGCCCGGCTACCGCGAACGACGCGAGATCACGATGGCGCAGAAGCCGCTTGCTCCTGCGCAATCGCAGAAGCTCATCCAGGTGCCCGCGGACATGCAGGTCTCACTGTTTGCGAGTGAGCCCGAGATCCGCAACCCGATCCACATCGCGTGGGATCCGCGTGGGCGCGCCTTCGTGATCGAGACGGTGGACTACCCCAACAACCTGCAACGTGGGGACCTCGGCCATGATCGCATCACGATCGCCGAGGACACCGATGGCGACGGTCGCGCCGACCGATTCACGCCGTTTGCCGAAGGGCTCTCGATTCCGACGTCGCTCACGTTTGCGAACGGTGGGGTGATCTGCACCAACGGGCAGGACATGCTGTTCCTCGCCGACACCGATGGGGACGACCGCGCGGATGTGCGGCGCGTGTTGTTCTCGGGGTTTCACATGGGCGATACGCACGCTGGCGTCTCCAACCTGCGTTGGGCCCAGGATGGTTGGGTCTACGCGACCGTGGGGTATTCGGGGTTTGGCGGCGAAGTTGGTGGCGAGCGGCATGAGTTTGCGCAAGGTCTGTTCCGCTTCCGCGCGGATGGCAGCAAACTCGAGTTCCTGCAGCACACGACGAACAACACGTGGGGGCTGGGTTTCACGGCGGACTTCGACGTGATCGGTTCGACGGCGAATGGCAATCCGAGCTGGTTTCACACCTTTCCGGATGCCGCCTATCGAGCGGTCGGCATGGAGCCGCATCACACGCCGCGCGCCGACGACAACCCGCTGTTCTTCCCGATCTCAACCGATATCCGTCAGGTCGACTTCTTCGATCGTTACACGGCCGCGGCCGGGCATGCTGTCTACACGGCAACGCGGTTTGCGGATGCCTACCACGACCGCATCGCCTTCGTCTGCGAGCCGACGGGCAAGCTTGTTGCGCAGTTCGAGCTCGAGCGCCGCGGTGGTGGAATGGTCGCGCGGCAGTTGCCAAACAACCTGTTTGCCTCGGCGGATGCGTGGAGCAGTCCCGTCTGTGCAGAGGTGGGACCGGATGGGGCCGTTTGGATCTGCGATTGGTACAACCTCATCATTCAACACAATCCGACGCCGACCCGGGGTTCGGCAGGCATTGATGCGAAGACCGGGCGTGGCAACGCCTACGAGACCCCGCTGCGCGACAAGCAGCACGGCCGCATCTATCGCGTGTTCCCGAAGGGCAGCAAGGATGATGTTGCACCGCGCCTCGTCGCGGCGGACGCGCAGACGTTGCTGCAGGGGCTTTCGCACAGCAATCTGGGCTGGCGGTTGCACGCCGAGCGCCTGCTGATCGAGCGCAACGACGCGGCGGTGGGGCCGCAGCTGGTCGCCATGGTGACGGCAGAGGGTGTTGCGGCACCGCACGCGCTGCACGTGCTCGCCGCGGGCGGCCGTCTCACGGATGCAATCGCGGAGGAGGCGCTGCGTTGCCGTTCTACGGCCACCGTGCGCGCGGCGGTCGCGCTTGCCAACGTCGCCGTGCTGAAGCGCGCGTTCGTGAAGTCGGGCAGGATCGCGGCCGAAGGTCGCGTGCTCGCCGAAGTGCTCGTTGCCTTGGCGGCGAGCGCGGCGGACCCGGAGATCGGTGCCGCGATCCTCAACACGGGCGTTGTTTCGGAAACGGTGATCTTCGAGGACGCGACCTTGCGGGATGCGTGGCAGATCGCGGCGCGTCGTCACGCGGAGACGGTACTCGCCGCGGCCAAAGCGACGGGCGTCGAGTTTGGCAAGGTCAGCGAACCGCAGAACCTGCTGCCGAATGCCGACTTCGCGGCCGTTGGCGAGGATGCAAACGCGCGACCGGCGGGCTGGAGCGACCTGCGCATCTACGGTGGTGCTGGCGCCAACACGGTGGTTGCCACGCGCGACGCAACCGGTGGGCGCAATGGCACGCCGTGCCTGAAGATCAGCACCACGGCGCCGTCTGATTGTGGCGTCGCGGGCGTGGTGCAGGTGCAGGCCGGCAAGCGTTATCGGCTCAGTGGTTGGATTCGCACCGAAGGCTGCCGCCCGCAGCGTGGCAGCGACGGTGCGATGTTGAATGTGCACGGCGGCGTACGCACGCGCGGTGTGCAGG
>JADZDL010000148.1 GCA_020851075.1 Planctomycetota bacterium
ATGCGCATCGCCATTCTGGATGACGATATTGTCGGCGGTCTCGATGACCTGCAGCGCAGTTGCGGCCGAAGGCGCCGCGTCATGCACAGCACATCCTGTCAGAGCCAAGAACCACAGGGTGAATGAGAGTGGCGTGCGCGCGTTCACTTGCGAAACTCCAGTGTGCGTCGAAAGGGCGTGAAACCGGTGATGTAGAGGCTCTTGCCGGGCAATTTGGGTAGAGCGCCGCGGATCTGGGTCCAGGAGTGTTCGATCTCGTCGTGCCCCACAGGCTCACAGTGCAAATCGATGTGATCAGTCCCGATCGACAGTGCGGACTTGCCGTTGGTCATGAGAAGACTTTGCGAATCCCCGGCAACCGGCGCGGCGCCGGATACCTGCGTATCCTCATAGCACCCGAGCTCGATCGCGATCGGCACACCGTCGGTGCCGGTGATCTCGAGTTCGACATCGAAGCCGCCGGACGGGTCGCGGATCTTGACGAGGGACTGCAGCTGCTGCACTTCACTTGTCGACCGCTGGTCCGGGCCGGTCGCGAGCCAATTGCCATCGGCTCGTCGCTGCGCCACGGCGATCGGTTGGTAGTAGGGACCCGTCAACTCCTGACGCAGGACCCAGGCTGAGCCTTCTTTGTGCAGTTCGGATCCGGCGAACTGCCCCTTGCCGAAGAACGCGCTGGCGAACCGCATCACGACGGCCGCCGTACCAACGTGCAGACTGAAGAAGCTCGGGTTGTCCTCGAGGATCGTCGCGCTGACCGCGCCGCGGCGCATGCGCACGAGTTTGGAGTGCGCGAAGTGCCGTTCGAAGTCGTTCGGCAGAGGTTGAACTTCGGGCAGCGGTGCTGCGAGTTCGGGGGATTCGAGAAAGTAGATCAGCTGACCTGACAAGTTCGCGCCCGGCGCCGTCTCGAGTTGGTGCACAACGGCTGCAAAGCGCCCGTCGTGGTCGTGCAGTGCCATGTACCGATAGGGATAGTAGTAGGGCACCATCGAACTGCGCTGGTACTGATCCTGGCGCCGCGACCCTTCGGTGGCGATCTGTCCGTCGGCGTGCAGGTAGTAGAGCGACATCTCGAGATTGCGACGCACGGGATCGAGCAGGTTCTGCCGGTCGAGCAGGCGGGCGATCGTGACCAGGCACCGATCCGTCAATGGCGAGTAGATCGACGTGCTTCGCTCCGTGAACTGGCCGTCGGGGTCGATGTCGACATTCTCCGCCAACCACGTATCGATGCGGTTCACGTAGCGTGGGTCGGGAACGAGCGCGTTGGCGCGGGCCAGCGCCATGCTGACGACCCAGCGGTGGTTGGGTGTATGAACGCCGCCGATCGCGAGTGCATCGGCACCTCGCCGGATGAACGTCAGGAGCTTTTGGAGCACGGGCGCCGCGGCAGGAATCTGCGCGCTCTGCAACACCGAGGTCGCCGCGCATACCCATTCGAGCACGAAACCGGTGTCGGGCGGCGAGTGGAAATTGGTCGTCAGCAGATCGATCGTGCCATCTTCGTGCTGGGCCGCGAGCAGGAACGTCGCCGCATCGTCGAGGGCCTGGAGCAACTGGGGACTGCCGGCATATCGACTGCTCGGTGACACATAGGCGGCCGTCAGGCTGCACAGGAACCCCGAGGCGGATCCGGCGTGGTAGAGGCCGTTCTCGGCCGGGATTCCACCGAACGTCGGCTTCGATCGATCGTGTGATTGCCTTGCCAGCTGCGCGGGAATCGCCGCGTCGTTCTGGGCGATCAGGTGCGCCACTAGGTCGCGCTTTGCAGACGGGGTGGGGGCGGTGGTGACCTGGCATGCCGAGGTGGCGATGCACAGGGTGACTGCCGAGAGGGGGAGGTGTCTGGCCGGCCGCATTCGGGGCAGGATACCCGTGAGCAGGTCCCGGAACAGAACGGGTGCTCGTCACTTGCCGCGTTATGCTCGCCGCACTCCAGAGGCACGAGCAACCCAACCGACATGCGCGACGTGAGAATGGCCCTGCACGGTATGTACCTCGTCGCACTGTGCTGCGCCGTAGGTGGTGTGGTGGTTGCCCAGACCGAGAGCGCGCCGCCGTCGTTCGCGGAACTCAAGACAATAGGGGCACAACGGTCGACCTACCGGACGCACGCGGAGAGGCGAGTTACAGAAGTTGCACCGGAGCCCGATCTGCAGACGTTCCGTCGGGACATTGCCCCGATCCTCGCGAAAGCCTGCGTTGGCTGTCACGGTCCCGACAAGCAGAAGGGCGATCTTCGCATCGATACGCTGGATCCCGACCTGTTTCACGGCAAGGATGTCGAATGGTGGTTGCACGTGCTCAGCGTGCTCTCCAATGGCGAAATGCCGCCCGAGGATGAGAACGAATTGGCGGATGGTGAACGCCGGCAGATGATCGATTGGCTGGTCGCGGAAAGTCAGAGTGCTTCGCTGGTGCGCCGTGCGACGAAGGTGCATTCGTCGTTTCGGCGCATGACCCGTTACGAATACGACTACGCGCTGCAGGACCTGCTGTTGCTGCCGTACGACTTTGGGAACGACCTGCCGCCCGATCCCACGTCTGCAGACGGCTTCCAGAACAGTTCGGAAGTGCTGCACCTCTCGGGCATGCAGTTCCGGGTCTACCTGGAGTCGGCTCGCAAGGCCCTCAGGTTGGCGGTGGTTTCGGGGGATCGGCCCGAGCCGATCTATTGGGGCGTTTCCATGGCCCAGGCTGCGACGGTCGAGTGGAAGCGGCAGGATGCGCAGCTCGAGGAGCTCAAGAAGAAGCACGCGGCGGACCCCGAAAAGCTGGCCGCGGCACTAGTGCGCCAGACGGAGCGCAATCAGGCGCGGCCAGACGGCGCTCACTACCTGGATCGCAAGACGGGGCGCCGGGCAAGTCAGTCGTGGGGCTACGACGGCGCCCGGTTTGCTTGGAAGCCAACGACGAGCCGGCCAGAAGTGTCGGAGACTGCCGACCAGGTTGCGGTGATTCCGGAAGGCAAGGGGCTGATCGTCGAGCTCGGCGACCAGGTCCCGGAGCATGGCACGCTGCGCGTTGCCGTGCGAGCTGCGCGAGCCGATGCCAAACTCGAGGGCGCGCCGAGCCTGCAGCTCGTGTTTGGTTGGCAGGCGAGCAACGATTCGCAGGCCGCGGTGCGGGTCCGTGCGGCGGACGTCGTCATCGATGCGGCTCCTGAGGCGCCGCAGGTCTACCAATGGGATGTTCCGCTCAGTCAGATCTACCCGCGCAACTCCGTGCGCAAGATCTCGCAGATGGGCGATCTGCCGAGTCCCTCCGAGTATCTGAAGTTCGTCAATTGTTCGGAGTCGGGCGGAGACATCCTCATCGAGCACGTTGAGGTCGCAGCACCCGTTTACGACCAGTGGCCGCCGGCTTGCCACACCCGCATCTTTGTCGACAGTGGCTTTGTCGACAGTGGCAACGTGGCGGACGAACGTGCGTATGCCCGCGAAGTGCTCGCCAACTTCACGTCGCGGGCGTGGCGACGCGAAGCGAGCAACGACGAGATCGACCGCAAGGTGCGCCTGTTCGAACAGCTTCGCCCGCAGTGTGACAGCTTTCAGGATGCCATGATCGAGGTGCTCGCGACCGTGCTCGCGTCGCCAAACTTCTTGTATCTCGTCGAGTCGGCACCCGAACCGGCAGGGGGCGAAGCACTGGCGGCAGAGGCGGCAAGCAAGTCCGCACCACGACTTTCGGACCTCGAACTGGCGACGCGTTTGTCCATGTTCCTGTGGTGCAGCACGCCCGACGCAGACCTCCTGGCTTTGGCGAAGCAGGGGCAACTGCAGAACACGGAGGTGCTGGGCCAGGCGATCGAGCGTTTGCTCGCAGACCCGAAGTCGCGGCGCTTCTCGCTGCGTTTTGCGCGGCAATGGCTGGGGCTCCAGCTGCTCGAATACCTGCACGTCGATGGCAAGATCTACCCGCAGTTTGATACGGCCCTGCAGGAGGCGATGCGCGAGGAGCCGGTTGCCTTCTTCCACGAGGTCCTTCAGCACGACCTCAGCGCGCTCGAGTTCTTGCACTCGGACTTCACGATGATGAACGAGCGCCTCGCGAAGCACTACGGCTCAAGCAGCGTCTTCGGCAACCACTTTCGTCGCGTCGAGCTCGTGCCGGAGCAGCGCCGCGGCGGTCTCTTGACCGAGGCGGGGCTGCTGGCGATGAACTCGGATGGCAAGGACTCGCATCCGTTGAAGCGCGGCATCTGGATGCTGGAACGCATGCTCAACGATCCGCCGCCACCGCCACCGGCGGCGGTTCCCGTGATCGACCTCGCCGACCCCGCGATCGCGAAGATGACCCTGAAGCAGCGCATCGAGAACCACCGCAACGCGGCCGCCTGCATGTCGTGCCACAGCAAGATCGATCCGTGGGGCATCGCCTTCGAGAACTACGATGCGGTTGGCCAGTGGCGAACCGAGGTGCTGGGGCAGCCCGTCGACGCGGTGGGCGTGCTGTTCAACCGTCAACAACTCGAGGGCATGGATGGCCTCAAGCGTTTCCTGCTCGAAAACCGGCAGGACCAGTTCGTGCGGGCGTTGGTCTACAAGCTGTTGACCTTCGCGCTCGGCCGGCCGCTCAGCTTCGGGGATCGGGCGGCGATCGACGAGATCACCGCAGACGTTCGCAAGCACGGCGACGGGCTTGCTACCATGGTCCGAACGATCGCGACCAGCGAGCTGTTCCGATCGAAGTGAGCCCGCACCTTCCCTGGTCTCTCAGCAGCAACCTCGAAGCATGAACATCGAAATTGCCAAACTGGATCGACGGCGGTTCCTGCGCGGTTCGGGATTTGCTCTCG
Source organism: Planctomycetota bacterium (assembly GCA_020851075.1). Classification (GTDB taxonomy): domain Bacteria; phylum Planctomycetota; class UBA1135; order UBA1135; family UBA2386; genus JADZDL01. Next base: position 4,802 of record JADZDL010000148.1, read on the forward strand.
CGCTCCCGTGGTTTGAGTCGCTCGCGAGATCGCTCGCTGGGCGCTCTGCGAACAACCGGCCGCGGTCGCGCCCCAAACGTTTCGCCACCATCTACTTCCCCGACGGCGTGCCAATGCCGCTGGCCGAGGATCCCGCCCACCAGGACTGGGCCTGGTTTCCGCATGGCAGCGGCAAGGACTTCCGGTTCACCAAGTGCCTCGAATTGCTGGAGCCGCTGCGCCAGGATCTCACGATCCTGTCCGGTCTGTCGCATCCCTCCGCGCGCGCCATCCACGGCCACTCGAACGCTGACCAGTTCCTCACCGGTGCGGCGACGGGCCCGCGGGGTGACTACAAGAACTCCATCTCGCTCGATCAGGAGTTCGCTGCGCATGTCGGGGACGAAACCCGTTTCGCGTCGCTCGTCATGTCGACCGAAGGTGGCACGGGCACGCCGCGCGGGGCGCATACGCTGTCGTTCGATCGCAACGGGCGCGCGATTCCGGCCGCCCATCGGCCGAAGCAGATCTTTGACTCGCTGTTCGTCACGAGTGACAAGGACGCGGCCCGCCGACTCGCGTTGAATCAGAGTGCGCTCGACGAACTGCTGGCAGATGCCACCACGTTGCGCAACAAGCTGTCCTCGCACGATCGCGAAGCGTTGGACGAGTATCTCGAGTCGGTGCGCGAAACGGAGCGCAAGGTCGAGAAGGCGAAACGCTGGGTGGACATTCCGCTGCCCAAGGTCGATGGCGAGGCGCTGAAGCTCGACGTCACGCCCGACGATTCGCGCGATTTCCTGCAGGTGATGTACAACCTCATCCATCTGGCGTTCCAGACCGACTCGACGCGCGTGGCGACGTACCAGATCGGGCGTGAGAACGGCATCGGCATCAGCGACCACATGAGCCGCGCGGTAGGGTTCCCGCTGGCGCATCAACTCACGCACGAAACGAAGAAGCCGGACGGTTGGAAGAACTTCGGCACCTACTCACGATTCCTCAGTGAAGAGGTTGGTCGTTTCGCCGCGAAGCTGAAAGCCACGCCCGAACCCGGTGGCGAAGGCAACATGCTCGACAACACCCTGATCCTGTTCGGGTCGGCGTCGAGCGCGTTCCACCTGTCCCGCAACTACCCGTTGATCCTGTTCGGTGGCAACAGCATGGGCTTCAAGCATGGCCAGTACCTCGACTACGCCGGCGCCAACGCGTATGGCGGTGGTTGGGATGGAGGCACGGAGCCATGGCAGCGTGAATTCACGCACGAGGACATTCCGCTCGCGAACCTGTTCGTCTCGATGCTGCAGAAGCTTGGGGTCGAGACCAGTTCGTTTGCCGACAGCACGGGTGTGATCGCCGACGTCTGAGGGGGGCGGTGGTGGCATTAGGAGCCGGTCGCTGCACTGGAGCGGTCGGCTGTGTCCGCGAAACCCGGAGCCGTGTCTGTTACGCCGCCTCTTGGTGCCGCTATCGCTCGCGGGACAGAACGAACCACATGAAGCCTACAATCCTTGCCAGCATCCTGCCGAACATCCTCCTCCATGGCTGGCTTGGTGCAGTGGCCACGGCCCAATCGCTGAGTATCTCAGTGCCCTCACCGATTACGGCTTCGGCCAGTTTCGGAGGCTCGACGCAAACCGCGGTGCTGCCCGCGGGCCCAGCTGCCGCGGGGGGCACCATCGCGGCCTACACGAGTGCGAGTGCCCCAACTCCGTTTGCGCGCTTTGGCTGGTACTCGGTGCCCAGCGAGTCGTTGATCGGCTTCGTCGGGTTTCTCGGCTGCGCGGTGCAGGGCGCGGGCGCCGGGCCTGTGAGTGTTGCCCCGGGACAGTTGCTGCTAGAGCTGACGGCGCCTGGCGTCACACCCGTCATTCTCGAACTATCCGCCATCCTGCAGGTCAGCGCCGGCTCACCAGCGCCGTCGGTTCGTGTCGACGTTGGCGATGATGGCACCTTCGAGTTCACGGAGATCTCACTTGCTAGCAACGTTGCGGTCAACCTGACATCAACGCCCCTGCGCATCCGCGTGGAACTCGCCGCGGCACTCACGGCCCCAGGTTCGATTGAGGCCCAGTTGCAGATGTTCGTGCGTCCGGACCAAGGCACGTTCGTGACACCCCTGATCGCCGGTTGCGACCCATTGGCGTTCCACGTCGCCTCGACGTTCGCTGGTGATGTGGTGGTGCAGGCGCCGAACGCGTCGATGGAGCCCGTCGTCGCCGTTTTTGGTCTCAGCGTCCAACCGCTGCAGGTCAACCCCGGTGCCCAGTGGCCGTGCTTGCTGATGCCTGGACTGGACCTGGTCATGCTGCTGCCAGGCGCGTCGCCGCTGACGCTGCCAATTCCCGCGGCCGCCCGCCCGATCACCTTGTTGTCCCAGGCCGTGGTAGTGCACTCGCTGTCGGGGCCGCTGGTGCTCACGACGACGGATGGGTATCGCATCACCGCGCTCTGACGAGTGTCCATGCGCCCCGCGGCTCCTCAGACGCCGTGGTATTCCCAGACGTAGTGGCCCTGCGGCGGCGGCAGGATCTCGAGCTGCAGGCCGTGGGCCTTGGCGAATTCGCGAACGGCCTGGTCGACACCTTCGCCGGGCACGGCGTCGTGACCGGCGATGCGACCGCCGCGCTTGAGCTTGGGCAGCCAGGCTTCGAGGTCGGCGCGGCATCCGGCGTAGGAGTGGTCCCCGTCGACGAAGATGCTGTCGAGGGAGTGATCATCGAAGTTCGCCGCCATGCGTTTGCTATCGCCGCGCAGTGGACGCACGAAGTGCTGTACGTTGGCGCGCCGCACGTTGGCGAGGAACGTGTCGAACAGCGCACCGTTCTCGACCTCGGCCATGCCTTGGTGTTCCTGCGAACCCTGCCACGTGTCGATGCAGTGAATGCGCGCATCGAAGTTCAGATGGGCGATCAGGGAGTTGGCGAACAGGATGGTCGAGAGCCCCATCCAACTGCCGATTTCGACGTGCCGCCCACCCGTCGGTAGCGTGGCGGCCATGTTCCAGAGGAACTGGATGTCGCCCGGCAACAGGTAGCCGCGCACCCCGTGCACCTCGATCATGGCCGAGCCTGCGACTTGCCGGATGGCGAGGTCCTTGTTGATCCAGAGATCGTTCCAGGTGGGGGCGCTTAGGGTCGTCATGATGGGCTCGGGTCCGGTGCTATCGGCGTCATGGCGCCACCGAATGAAGGTACTTCTGCCGGCGGGCTGGCACGGGCGACCCGGTGCAACTTCGACGCGAGGTGCCCCTTTGGTTTGGCTGCGCGCCGTGCTCCACTGCTCGGGTCCCGTTCTGCCTGCCCGCCAATGCACCTCGAACTGAACTACGGCCGCGGCACCGGGCCCGTAGACCTGCCACCCGATCTGCAGGTCACCGTCGTGCGGAAGCCACCGATGCCGGTGCTGCCCGATCCTGCGGCCGCCGTGCGCGCGGCGCTGGCCGCTCCGGTCGGGATGCTGCCGCTGTCTTCGTTGGCGCGGGGCCACGACAGCGCCTGCATCCTGATCTGTGATATCACGCGGCCGGTGCCCAACGGTCTCCTGCTGCGCCCCTTGGTCGACTCGCTGGTCGCCGCCGGCATCGAGAAGGATCGCATCACCGTGCTGGTGGCGACGGGCATGCATCGGCCCAACCTCGGCGCCGAACTGGAGGAACTGATCGGCGACCCGTGGGTGCTCGCGAACGTGCGCGTCCTGAACCACGACGCCCGCTGCGATGCCGACCACGACGACTTGGGCCTCACGCCGCACGGCACGCCGGTCAAACTCGACCGCCGTTTCACGCGGGCTGGCGTCAAAGTTGTGACCGGCCTCGTTGAGCCGCACTTCATGGCTGGGTTCTCGGGCGGCCGCAAGGTCATCGCGCCCGGCATTGCCCACCGCGACACGATCGCCACGTTCCACTCGCACCGCTTCATGGCGCATCCATGTGCGGACAACCTCGTGCTCGAAGGAAACCCGCTGCATCGCGAACAGCTGGCGATCGCGGGCATGCTCGGCCCCGTGTTTGCCGTGAACACCGTGCTCGACGAGCACCGGCGTCTGTCCTTCGTCAACGCCGGCGAACTCGTGCAGAGCCATCTCGCCGCAGTTGCGGTCACCGAACGCTGCGCGCGCGTGGTGTTGCCGCACCGTTTTGCCACCGTGGTGACGAGCGCGGCGGGTTACCCGCTCGACAAGACCTACTACCAGACCGTGAAGGGCATGGTCGCTCCGCTGGGCATCCTGCAGGCAGGCGGCACGCTGATCATCGCGTCGGAGTGTTCGGAAGGTCTGGGTTCGCGCGACTTCCTGCTGGCGCAGGAACGGTTGGTTGCGCTCGGTCCCGAGGCGTTTCTGCGCTCGCGCGAAACGAAGCGATTCGCCGATGCCGACGAGTGGCAAACGCAGATGCAGACGAAGCCCATGCGGGCTGGACGGGTCTTGCTCTACACGACCGGGTTGGATGCCGAGGCTCGGGCTCTCACCGGTGTCGGCACGGCCGCGTCCGTGGCGCAGGCTACAGTGGAGAGTGTTGCGCGCAGCGGCGACCGCCGGGTCGCCGTGGTGCCCGAGGGACCCTATGTGGTGCCTGTTTGCGGTGATCTTGACGAGGGGCCTGTGCCGCGAGCGCCGAAGCTGACCTAGAATTCGATCTGCGCATCGTCGACGCCGAGCGCCTGGCGGCGTGACAGCCGCAACCTGCCGCGGTCGTCGGCGCCGAGCACGACGACGATCATCTCTTCGCCTTCGCGCGCGATATCGCCGGCGTGGCGAACGGGCATCTTGTCGAGTTCTTCGACCGGCACGAGGCCTTCGTTCACGGCGTTGATCTTTACGAACGCGCCGAAGTCCTTCACGCCGGTCACCGTGCCGCGGTAGCAGCGCCCGACCTTGAGCACGCCGGCGGAGCGCTGCACGAGGATCATCGCGCGCTGCGCGCTGGTCTGGTCCGTCGCGTAGATGAGCACTTCGCCGTTGTCGTCGACGCTCACGCGCGCGCCGGTGGCTTGCGTGATCGACTTGATGTTGGCACCGCGCGCACCGATGAGCGCGCCGACGGCATCGGGCATGATTGAAATGCGGGCCGCCTTCGGCACGAAACGCGACGGCTGCGCGGGCGTGGCGATCGTCTTTGCCATTTCGCCGAGAATGTGCAATCGGCCGTCGCGCGCCTGGGCGAGCGCTTTCGCGAGCACTTCGTCGGGAAGGCCACCGAGCTTGTTGTCGAGCTGGATCGCGGTGATGCCGACTTCGGTGCCGACCACCTTGAAGTCCATGTCGCCGAGGTGGTCTTCATCGCCGAGGATATCGCTGAGCACCGCGTGGCGCTTGCCGTCGGAGATGAGGCCCATCGCGATGCCGGCCACCGGCCGCACCATCGGCGCGCCCGCGTGCAACATCGCCATCGTGCCGCCGCAGACGGTGGCCATCGACGAACTGCCGTTGCTCTCGGTGATCTCGGACTCGATGCGGATCGTGTACGGAAACTGCGAAGCGGGTGGCAGCAGGGGGCGCAACCCGCGCCGCGCGAGCGAACCGTGGCCGATTTCGCGGCGACCGGGGCCACGCAGGGGGCGGATCTCCCCGACGGAGTAGGGCGGGAAGTTGTAGTGCAGGATGAAACGATCGGTTTCGCCATTGGCGCCAAAACCATCGATGCGCAGCGCGTCGTCGGGGCTGCCGAGCGTGCAGGTGACGATCGCCTGCGTTTCGCCGCGCGTGAACAGGGCCGAACCGTGCGCGCGCGGCAGCAGGCCGACTTCGCTCCAGATCGGGCGGATCTGCGTGGTCGTGCGGCCATCCAGGCGCTTGCCAGCCCCGAGCGAGAGTTCGCGCGTCTCGGTCCAGACCGCGTTGCCGTAGGCCTGCCTGGCCTTGGCCTGCTCCTCGACGGGCAGGCTCTGCAGCCACGCGGCTTCGGCGGCGGCGATGCCCGCGCGCCGTTCGGTCTTCGTCGTGATCTGCAGCGAACTGCGCAGGCTGGCGAGGATCTCCGCGGGCAACGTGGGCAGGCTTGGTGCCTCTGGCACTGCGCCCTTGGGTTGCCCGGCGAGCTCGCGCAGTTCGGCGAACGCCTTGTGGCAGCGTGCGATCCACTCGGTGGCTTGCGCGATCGCGGCGACTGCGTCGGTTTCGGTGACTTCGCGCGCTTCGCCTTCGAGCATGACGAGGCCATCGGGGCCAACACCGACCGAGAACTCGAGGTCGGCCTGTTCGCGCTGCGCGCTGCCCGCGAACGCGATCCAGGCGCCATCGACGCGCTGGATGCGCAGGCCGCCGGCGGGGCCCTTGGCGGGCACGTGGCTGATGTGCAGGGCGGCGCAGGCGGCGAGGATCGAGAGGCTCTCGAGGTCGCTGCTCGGCTCGGCGCTCATCACCTGCACCTGGACCTGGACCTCGTTGCGGTATTCCTCGGGGAACAGCGAACGGATCGTTCGATCGATGAGGCGGCTCGTCAGCACTTCCTGGTCGCTGATGCGGCCTTCGCGGCGGCCGAAGCCGCCGGGGATGCGGCCGGCCGCGGCGAACTTCTCGCGGTATTCGACCGTGAGCGGGAAGAAGTCCTGGCCGGGTTTGGGGGCTGCCGCCGCGGTTACCGTCGCCAGCACGACGTTGTCACCGCAGCGTGCGAGCACGGCACCGTGGGCCTGGCGCGCGATGCGACCGGTCTCGAAGACGAGTTCGGTGCCGGCGATCTTCACGGTGGCGCGATGGGCAGTGGGCTGCAGGGAGGGATCTTGCCGGAGCGGGGTTACGAAGCAACGGCTGGGCCTGGCGTCTACGAACGAAGTCCTCTTGTGCGGCGTGGTCGTTTGGTGCATCATGCCTGGCAGTTGAGACGCTGTCTCAACTGAGGACGCCTGACCTTCGTGACAGACCACCCTGCCGCACTCCCCGAGCCGGTTTCTCATCCCGTGACGAGTTCCGCGACCACCTGCCTTGCCTGCGCCGTTCGCGGCCAGCCACTCGTCGTCGGCGAAGTGCTTGGCGACGACGCGCTCGCGGAGCGGTTGCGGGTCAGTGGCTTGTGGCCCGGGGCGCTCGTCGAGCTGCTTGGCACGGCGCCGCTGGGTGGGCCCATGTTGTTCAAACTGCATGGTTTCCGCCTGGCCCTGCGTCGCAACGAAGCCGAACGCGTCACGGCGAATCTGGCTGCGCCAGCGGGCAACCTGACAGGGTCGGCGGGTGCGGAGAAGAACGCGTGAGCCACGGTGGATCGGCGGTCGTTCGTGGTTCTGCGGGTGGCGAAGCGTCCAGCGCGCGCACGGTTGCGCTCGTCGGGCGCGCCAATTCGGGCAAGACGTCCCTGCTGATGTTCCTGACCGGCAGCGCGCAGCGGCCGATCAACTTTCCGGGCACTTCGGTCGAACGCTCTGAGAGCGAGGTGCAGGTGGGCTCGGTGCGCTTGCGCGTGGTCGATCTGCCGGGCATCGCTGCGATGCAGGCGATCAGCAAGGATGAAGAGGTCACGCTCGAGTTCCTGCGCAATACCGGGGTCGATCGCCCCGAGGTTGTCTGCGCGGTGCTCGATGCGTCGAAGCTGTCGATCGAACTGCGCCTGCTGCGGCAATTGCATGCCCTCGGCCTGCCGATCGTCGTCGCGTTGACCAAAGTCGATGTCGCCGCCGCCGAAGGCAACCCCGTCGATGTCGACAACCTGCGACGGGCGCTGGGGCTGCAGCTCGTGCCGGTCGATGGCCGTCTCGGCCACGGGGTCGCCGAATTGCGGACGATGCTGGGCAGTGACGCGGCGCTCCTCAGCCGGCCGGATTCGCAGGCCCAGTCCTCGACCTGGCAGCCGCCGGCCTCGAAGTCAACGCGCCGATCCATGACGGATCGCATCGATGCCTGGCTGCTGCATCCGCTGCTCGGTCCGGTCGTACTCTTTGGCGTGCTCGTGCTGTTGTTCCAGCTCGTGTTCCGCGTGGCCGAGCCGTTCATGGCCGTGGTCGAAGATGGCCAGGGTCTGATCACCGGTTGGCTCGAATCGGTGCTCGCCGCCGGCGCCATGCGCAGCTTCGTCATCGATGGGCTCGTGAATGGTCTCGGTAGCTCGCTCTTATTCGTGCCGCAGATCGCGCTGTTGATCGCATTCGTGACCATGCTCGAAGCGTCGGGCTACATGGCGCGCGCGGTGTTCCTGCTCGATCGGCTGCTGCGTTGTTTTGGCCTCTCGGGCAAGAGCTTCGTGCCGCTCACGAGCAGTTTTGCGTGCGCGATTCCGGGCATTCTCGCGAGTCGCATCCTGACCGATGAACGTGATCGCCTCGCCACCATCGCGGTCTCGCCGCTGATGTCGTGTTCGGCGCGCCTGCCGGTCTATATCGTGCTGTTGGCGGCGTTCTTCCCGCCGAACCAGGCCGGGTTCCTGCTGATGGTGATGTACCTGCTCGGCATCGTCGCCGCGGCGGTGGTGGCCTTCGTGCTGCGGCGCACGATCCTGCGCGGCGGCTCGTCGATCCTCGCGATGGAACTGCCGGTCTACCAGCGGCCGCGACTGCGCGTGGTCGCGCGGCATGCGTGGACTGCGGTGCGCGAGTTCCTGCGCACGGCCGGAACGGTCATTCTCGCGGCGACCGTGGGTGTGTGGGCGCTTGGCTACTTCCCGCGGCCAGTCGAGCTGCACGAGAAGTTCGAACGGCAGCGCGCCGCGGTGCCGGCAGGGGATGCGGCCGAAGCGGCGTTGGCGAACATCGACGCAGCGGAGTCGCAAGCTTACCTCGAGCAGAGTTGGCTTGCCGACATGGGGCGCGCCGTGCAGCCGGTGTTTGCGCCGGCCGGATTTGACTGGCGCATGACGGTCGGCGTGCTTGCCGCGTTCCCTGCGCGCGAACTCGTCGTGCCGACGCTCGGCACGTTGCACAGTCTCGGCGAAGTCGAAGCGAGCGACGACGCGGGCGCCGAATCGGTGGTTCGCCTGCGCGATGCGCTGCGCGACGCGCGCGGCCCCGACGGCAAGCCCGTCATGAACGGGCTGGTGGCACTCGCGGCGATGGCGTTCTTTGCGCTGTGCAGCCAGTGCGTATCGACGTTAGCCGCCATCCGCCGCGAGACGCATTCGTGGTTCTGGCCCGTGTTCACGTTCAGTTACATGACCGTGCTCGCGTGGTTGGTCGCGGTCGCGATCTACCAGATCGGCTCGTTGCTCGGCTACGGTCTCGCGTAGCGGTTGGGGGTCTCGCGTAGCGGTTGGGGGTCTCGCGTAGCGGTTGGGGGTCTCGCGTAGCGGCTGGGGGACTCGCGTAGGGCTAGCGCTTCTCGCCGTACTCGCGCGCAATGTCGGCGGCGGCCGTCGCATCGAGTGGCACGGTGACTTCGACGTCTGTGCCTTGCGGCACCGTGACCTTGTCTTGCCAGAGACGGTTGCCGGCAGGGTCCTGCACGGTGATGTTGAGTTCGCCATCGCGGTCCGGATGCACGATCACCGCGTTGGTGTTGTTCCATAGCGTTGCGCACTTCACCGCGGATTCTGCCCACCAGAGGTTCTCGGTGGGTTCCACGACGATGCGAACTCCATCGGGCAACTTGATGGCGTCGGGTAGCCGCAAGCGAACGTTCGCACGCAAGACCAGATCGACGGTGACGTCCTCGGTCGGCTGCTCGAGTCTGGCTGTGCGGTAGTCGGCGTGCGTGAACCACAGCGTGTTGTCTTGCCGTGGCATCACCAAGCGCACGGTGCCGTCCTCTTGGGTGCTCGCCCCGTGCGCGTTGCCGCCGCCGCCGTTCGCTCGAAGGTGGACACAGGTCACTTGGAAGTCTTCGAGGGGAGCCTGTCCTGGGCCTCGAACCGTGACCTTCACGATTCGCAGGTGGTCTTTCATCTCGAAGTTCTGCAATCTGGCGTCGGTGCAGGCAGCATTCGAGGACACCTCAAGGTCGCGCAGCAGTTCCACTGCTTGATCCGTGGTCGTGGCCTTGAGCACATACTTGCCGGGGACAAGCCCGGTCCATTCGAAGCGCCCGGAGCGCCACCGGCCGTAGGAAGAGGTTTCGCGGTTGCCGTCGCGTTCGAGATACACAGTCAGGATTTCGCCGTAGGCCGGTTCGGCCAAGGTGAGGCTTGCTGTGCCTGCCTGCACCGCGCGCAGCGTGATCGCCGTATCGCCGGGCGCGGCAGTGATCGTCTCTGTGAGGACCAGGGAATCGCTGTTGAGGTGAAGTTGTAGCGGGGTGTCTTTGGGCCCGAGTTCGCGCAGTGTGAAGCGACCTTCGGCGTCGGTGGCCACGGCATGCGAGAAGAACAATGCCGTGCCACTATTGGAGACGCTCGTGGAGTGGCTGCTGTGCATGTGACTCAGTTGCGTTGCTACGACGGCACCTGCCACTGGCTTGCCGTCGCTCGATACGACGATGCCGCTCACCATCGGTGGTTCTTCGACGAATCGGATATCGCCGAGCTCGTTGACTCCCGGCTGGATGGACTGTAGCGGCAGGCGCCACGCGCCTCGATAGGCCGTACGTTTGGTCCCAAGTCCGCGCGCGATGAGGAGCACCTGTCCGTCTGCAGCATCCTCACCTTCGAGATCGACGGTGAGCTGCAGGCGGCCCTCTGCATCCGTCTTCACCTCGTTGCCATCGAACGAATGTGCTCTGGCGAGCACGAAGCCAAGGGTCGTTTCTGCCAAGGGCTTGCCGGCAACATCCAGCGCGCGCAGCCGGAGGATCGGTTTGCCCACGGCCATGCGCACGCCGCAGACGACGAGTTCGCCGGCGCGCGTAGGTCCGGCTTGCTCGTGTGTGAGTGCTCCTTCGAAGTCTTTGCTCGTGACCAGGGCTTGCAGTTGCAGGTCGAGAGCCACCCAGCGAAAGAAGGCTGAGTCGGGTTCTAGTTTGCTCGGCCGGACCGCGAAGCCGCCGAGATCCTGCCCCGGTGCCCCGCGCAGCGTCGCGCTGTGGATCTTGTCGATCGGCTTCTCGTGTTCGTCATAGAGCAGCACACGCACCATGCCACAAGGAGGCAATTTCAGTTCCGCCGGTGCGGACTGGTGCCCGTTGGCGTCGAACTCGAGCTTTGTGCGCAATGGTTCGGCGGTGAGTACCTCGGCCTGCACGACGACTGCGCCAAGATCTGGCACGCGGCTCCTTGGAACACGGAATCGTCCGGTTCCGTCCGTGATGCCTTCGCACGAACTGAGGAAGTAGGCGCCGTGCGAGCCCTGGTCGTAGGTCACCCCAAAGTCGACCGGCACGTCGGCTGCTGGCCGTCCTTTGCTGTCCTTCACGAGCACTTCGAGATACTGCTGCTCGGTGAGCTTGAGGACCAGCACATCACTCGGCCAACGGCGGAAGGCGACGGACGCGAAGCGGTTGCCGGCGAAGGCGACGACGGTGCCGCGGTCCACGGCGGCGATGGAGACCGTGCCATCGGCGCCGGTCTGGTAGCGCGTGCCATACCAGTGGGCCAGCAAGCGGAAGAACGCATCGGGGTCCTGCGCGAACGTCTGCTGCAGTTCGCGCAGCGGCTTGCGCACGGCTTTGGTCGCCGCGTCGTCGATGACGAACACTTCGGCGCCGGCGATCGGCAGGTCGGTAGCCTGGTCGACCACTTCGAGCTTGTTGCCGGCTTCGACCGCGGCGGCGATTGGCGTCGCCAGCAGGGCGGCATCGAGGTCCTTGGGCTTCGGCGGCAGTCTGGTCTCCTGCGCCGCCAACGGAAATCCAAGCCACAGCATGCAGGCCATGGCGACGCGCCGGATCGCGGTCTTCTTCATGGCGCCATTGTCGGCGCGTTGTCCGGGGCGGCAAGCTGTTGGGAACGATTCCTGGCGGGGTCCCGCGCCGTCAATCGAGGTCGAAGATGTTGCGCGGCCGATCGGTCTTGTCCTTCTTGGCTTCCTGCTTGGCGCGTTCGAGCTGGGCCGCGAGGCGATCCGCTTCCTTGGTCTGGTCGTTCTTGGCCGATGCAAACAGGTCGCCGAGGCGCTGTTGTTCGCGGCTGTGGGCGTCGAGCAGCTGGTCCAGGCTACGACCGCCCTTGGCCTCGTCGGGGCGCACCGCGCGGGCCTTGCCGCTGCGCGTATCGACCTCGATGAGCTTGCTGCAGCAGGGGCAGGAAAACGTGAAGATCGTCTCAGCCATGATGGTAGGAACATCCCGGGTTCTCGATCGTCCTTGTGGCGATCGCGGGAAGTGGGCCCCGAGGGTATCCTCCAGGCCCGCTGCCTCCAGTCCATCCTTGGTCTGCGCCAGCCTCCAAGTCGCCAAGCCATCGCGTTTTCCCCGTCCTTCCCGTGACCGCCGAGAAAAAGCCAGCTGCTGAGGGAACCTTGCCCGGGCCCGTGCGTCTCCTCGGCGGTGCCCAGCCAAGGTCGCGCCAAACCGTACCCGGGATGCAAGAGACTGCCTCAGTTGGCGCCGACACGGATCCTGCCCGCGAAGCGATGCTTCGTGCCCAGCAGGGGGATCGTGATGCGTTCCGAATGCTCGTCGAGATGTTCCAGGATCGGGTGATGCGAGTCATGAACAGCGTGCTGCACTGCGACCGCGCGATGGCCGAAGACCTCAGTCAGGAGGTCTTTCTGCGCGTTCACAAGGGGCTGCCCGCGTTTGACGGGCAGGTGCGGTTTGCGACCTGGTTGCACACGATCTCGATGAACGTGGCGATCAGCGAATACCGCCGCCGCCGCGCCCAGAAGCGCGATCGCCGCACGTTGTCGATCGATGCGCCGCTGGCGGGCACCGACGACCTCTTCCTGCAGCCCGCCGGTCGCGAAGTGGATCCGGGGGAGCTGGCGCACCAGCACGAGTTCCTGGCCAAGGTGCGCGCTTGCGTGCGCGACCTGCCCGACGAGTTCCGCGCGCCGGTGGTGTTGCGCGACATGGAGCAGCTGTCCTACGAAGAGATCGCCGAAGTGCTCGAATTGCCACCTGGCACGGTGCGCTCGCGCATCCACCGCGGTCGGCTGCTGCTGCAGGAAATGCTGCGGGGGTTCCAGTCATGAGCGATCCACGCGAACGCAAGGTCGATGAACGCCTGGCCGGCTGGGTCGACGATTGCCTCAGCGACCGCGAGCGCGAACGTTTCGCCGCCGAGTTGCGCGTGAATCCGCAACTGCGCAAGGATCTCGAGGAATACGAACGCACCGTCGCCACATTGCGGGCCGCGTTGCGGGCGCCGATTGCGGCGACCAACCTCGCGGATCGGGTCATGCAGGCCATCGCCGAACCAGCGGAGCGAAGTGGTGGCTCGTCTTCGGCCGGGAACGGTCGCGAGGTGCACCGGCGTCCCTTCGGTGGCCCGGTGCCACGATGGTTGCCGTTGGTGGGCAGCATTGCTGCCGCAGCGGCACTTCTCGCTTTGGCATTGTGGCTCAATTCGTGGCACACGAATCGCCCGTTGGCCGATGCTCAAAACGACGTTGCCAGTGCGACGCCGGCCGAGCTTGGCGCGCCAGTTCGCGATCACGAAGCCCTGCCAGCCCCGGCGGCTGGGCCCGAAGCGGAGGTGGTTCGCGCGAAGGAAATCGAGGAAACGGCCCTCCGGGAGAAGGCTGGTGCGCCTGGGGACGCGGATGCCGGCGATCCCGCGCCGAGCAAGCCGGCCGAGGGTAGCGGCGCATGGACGGAGACGCCGAAGGACAAGAAGGTAGAGGAGCGGGCCGAGCCAAAGGCCGTTCAGGATGCGGGGGACGCCGTGCCCAAGGCTGTGCCCACGGTCGGGGCGGGTGACGAGTCGTCACGTTCGCAAAGTGAGTTGGTGCGGCTCATGACGGGGTCCAAGGAGGACGAGAAGCCGAGCGCGGACCATACGGCGAAGCCTGCGGGGCCCGGTGGTCCGGCTACGGGAGGCCCCGCTGTTGGTGGCCCGTCGAGCAGTGGTCCCAGTGGTCCCTCCCGGGGCGCTCCGCCCGGTAGTGTTTCCCCCGGTAGTGGCCAGGGCCCGATCGGGCTTGGCGCTCCAGCGGAAGCGCGTCGGGGTGGCCGTGGCAACCCACCGAAGGCGCCAGCCACGGTGCCGGTGCGCCAGCTGCCGATGGTCACGGTGACCGCGACTTCGTCGGCGGTGCTCGAAGATCTGCAGCGCGACGAGGCGTTGGGTTACCTCGCGGCGAAGAGGGAGCAAACCGGGGCCGATGCCAAGGCGGCCGATACCGACATGTTGGCCTTGTTCTTGACCAGGCAGATCGTCGGCGGCGGTGCGGGCGCGGGGACCGCGGCAGGCAACCCGGATGGGGTTCCGGTAACCTTCGAAGATGTTTCGGCCAGCGACCGCGACAAGGAGAAGCAGCGGGCGCCAGAAGAGAAGAGGCCCGAAGAGACGACACCGGCGCCGAAGCCACCGGCAGAGAAGGCCGCTCCGAATACTCCTGCGCAACTGGTGCCGTTCGGCGCGACCGTGCTGCCCCAGCGAGCGATCGACCCAGGGGTAGATGTCGGGGCCGGGTTGCGGATCGCGGAGCTCATTCCGGAGCAGTCCACAGTGGCCTTGTTGGGTTTCAGCAGGAATGACAAGCCGGCGGAGGGGGCGATGGAGAAGCCCGATGCGCCAATGGCGTCCACCGTGGTGTCGTCAGTGGTGTCCGAGCGCACCTGGATTATTGAAGGGGATCGCGCGGCAGTTGCCGAGGTCCTTCGCAAGTTGTCCGCGTTGTCGGCGCGAGCTGGTGCGCAGCTCTCGAACGGCGAACTGCCGGTTGCCGCGGTGATGCCGTGGCAGGCCGCGACTGGAGCCGCAACGGATGCGCCGACGGGGGGAACGCCGAGCGGTGCAGCGGGGGGCGCCAAGGCCAAAGCCGAGGTCGCAACTCCTGCCAGCGAGACCGTCCAGATCGTGCTGCGCTTCCGGGTCACCCGCTGATTCGCGGCAGGTTTGGTCCGCGCGCTCGCTTCTGCTAGAAGCAGTGCGCTTGGAATCCTGGCGGCGCAATTTCCACGCGGTGTGGCCGAGTCTCTTTGCGACTTCGATGGGCCTCATGGCGTTCCTGCCGACGCTGTCGCTCTACGTGCGTGAACGGTTCGGCATCGTCGACGCGAAGGAGCTCGCGTTCTGGGCTGGCATCATCTACGGCGCGGCGCCGTTCTCGGCGGCGATCGCCGGGCCGATCTGGGGCGCGCTCGGTGATCGGGTTGGCAAGAAGCCGATGGCGATCCGCGCCAATCTCGCGATCGCCATCACCACCGGGTTGATGCCGTTTGCCTCGACGCCGCTGCTGCTGTTGCTGATGCGCGCCGTGCAGGGGGTGCTCGCCGGCTACGTGGCGCCCGCGATGGCGCTCGTTTCCCAGGCGGCGCCGCGAGAGCTGCACGGCATCGTGATCGCCCGACTGCAGGTGGCGATGGCGATGGGGGCGGTCCTCGGTCCCTGGCTTGGTGGCGTCGTCAACCACTTCTTCGGCCGCGCGGCGCTGTTCTGGGTCACCAGCGTGCTGTCGGCCTTGGCGGCGCTGCAACTGCATCGCCGAGCGGAGGAAGTCCGCCCCGTGGTCGTTGCCGGGCGGGCATCGTTTCGGGCCGAGATGGGGCGAGCTGTGCTGGAGTTGCTGAGCAACCGCGTGTTTGCCTGGCTGCTCGTGCTCATCACGTTGTTGCGGCTAGGCCAGAACATGCTGGAGCCGTTCATCGCGTTGTTCGTGAGCGAACTCGGCGCGCCGGTGTGGATGCAGGAGTTGGCCGGGCAGGTTCTCTCCCTCGGTGCCGCCGTCGATGCAACCAACCAGGCGCCTGGCGGTGCCAGGTCGCAGCTGGCGCTCGAACTCACCATCAGCGCCGCCTTCGGCATCATGGGTGTGGTGCAACTCGTGTTCACGCCGTGGTGGGGGCGACTCGCGGATCGTTTCGGGCCGCTGCGGTGCCTTGGCTTCCTGGGGCTGTGCCTCGCCGGCATCCTGGCCGCGACCGCGGTGGTAGCTTCGGCCAACCAGTTCCTCGTGCTGCGAACGGCGGCAGCCTGCATGATGGCAGGCTCGATGACGCTCGCCTACGCCGCCGCCAGCAAGCGCGTCGCCGACGGTCGTCGAACGCTCGCGTTCTCGCTCGTGCAGAGTTGCATGCAGCTTGGCTTCGGGCTCGGCCCGCAGATCGGCGGCGTGGTGGCGGTGATCGGGACGAACGGGTTCGTCAATTTCCGGCAGGCATTCATGGCTGCCGCGGTGTTGTGCCTTGCGGCGGCCCTGGGCATGTTCGCGCTGCGCCGGGTGCGTGTGCCCGAGGAGCCGCTGGCGACGCCGCCGTGAGGATGGCGGTTCTCGATGGCACGATGGCGAGCGCGGCTTAGAGTGCTCCCTCAGGCGTGGCCAGGCCACGGCTCCTCTGCACCATGTGCATCCTGATCCTGCTGCGTGGACTGCATCGCGAACATCCGATCGTCGTCGGGGGCAACCGGGATGAACGCACCGACCGCAAAGCGGCTCCGCCTGGCCTCTGGGTCGGCGAACACCATCGGCTGCTGTCGCCGCGCGATCGGGTGGCGGGCGGGACCTGGCTGGCGATCGATGAACGCGGCTGGTTTGCCGGGATCACCAACCTCGCCGGCGTGCCGGCCATTCCGGAGGCGCCGTCGCGCGGGCTGCTGCCGCACCTCGCACTTGACGAGCCGGATCTGGATGCCGCCGTGACCATGGTGCAGGCGCGGGTGCGCGCCGCGGCCCACTCCGGGTTCCAGCTCGTGCTGTGCGATGGCGAACGCACCCTGGTCTTGCGCCACGCGCACGGCGAATTGCGGGTGCAGGCGTGGAGCGATCCGGTGCTCATCGTCACCAACGAACACGCCCCTGGGGAGCTGGTCCTGCGAGGGTTACCCGCCGCGCTGGTGCCCGGCCTCGCGGTGGAAACCCGCCTCGACGCCCTGGCGCCGTTGTTGCGCGACCCGGGCGGCGCAGGCCACCACGCGGTGTGCAAACGCGGGGATGGTTACGGAACCGTATCGAGTTCGTTGCTCGCCGTGCCGGCCGGAGGGGGGCCTGGGCTCGTGTGGCGTTATGCGGCGGGGCCACCGGATAGCACCGCCTACCGCAACTACGGTAACCTCGAACGGCGGCTGCTGCCCGATTCGGATTCCGTCTAGACGAACTCAGGCGGCGCGCGAACTCACTTGCTCAGTTCGGCAAGGTTGGCGCGCGCATCGGTCAGTGCCTGTTGCGTGCGTTCGCGCAGTTCGGCCGGGATCGTCGTGTTGGCGAGCTGCTTCTCAGCAAGTTGGATCGCGCGTTCGTACATCGTGCGGGCTTTGGCAAGGTTCTCGGCACTCTTCAGGTGGTAGTGCAGGATCACCGCGCAGTCGTTCAGCAGTTGCGGCGAATCCGGTTCCTTCTTGAGCGCGCGCTCATACGCATCGAGCGCTTCGGGGAACTTGCCGGTGTCACGGCACAGCAGGGCGCGGTTGTTCCACGCATCCGCCGAGTCGAGCAGGTAGGCAAGCACGTGGTTGAGGTCGCGGCTGTGGTCGATGCGGCCCTTCTGGAAGGCGCGATCGGCGAGGAACTTCAGGATCGAGCCAACCTGCCCTCGGGTATCGCCCGGGAGGTTGCGCACGACCTCGGCAAACGCGTTGGCACCGGTGGCCGCGTAGGCCGCCGCGTGGTTTTCGGCGTCGTCGTGCAGGCCGAGCTGGAACGCGCACATCGCCGCGTAGTAGTGCGAGTTGGTGGCCTCGGCGTTCTGCTGCAACGCTTCTTCAAACGCGGTGCGGGCGAGAGCCCATTGTTCCCCTGCGTAGAGGGCACGGCCTTCATACCAGCGCAGCGTGGCGCCTTTCGCGGGTTTGGCGCCGGGGGTCGCGCGATAGCGGGCGAGCACGTCCGCGTAGGCCTTGGCGCGGTCCTGCCACGCCAGCGTGCGGTCGAAGAGGGAGTGGTCGATCGCTGCGTCCGGGTCGGTGGCCAGGGCGTCCTGCAGGTGGGCGCGGGCCTCGTCGTCGTGGTGTTCGAGCAGGTCGATCTGGGCGAGCATCACGTGGGGGTGGGCGCGCGACGGATCGAGTTTGGCGGCGCGCGCAAACGAGGCTTTCGCGAGCTTGCGCTGCGTATCGATGGCTGCCACGAGATCCGCTTCGGCCTGCGGCGTTAGGTTGCCGGCGGCGTGCGTGGCGAGCAGGTCGCGGTACCGATCGAGGGCGATGCGGCCGAGCAGGACGTGGGCGCCCGCCCGGTCGGGGGCACGTTTGGCGGCCTCTTCGGCCTGCCGCACTGCTTCCTCCCATTCGCCGAGCATGTAGCGCGCCTGTGCGAGCACGAGTCGGCTGTCTTCGGGGTTGGGGTCGATGGCCAGCACACCCTCGGCGAGGGCGGCGGCATCGAGGCGCAGTTGGCGTGGGTCCAGTGCGCCCCGGTCCATCTCCGACTTGAGCAGGTAGGTGCGCGCGAGCATGGCGGGCACTTCGATCACGCCGGGGAAGGTCTCGCGGGCCTGGTCGAGAAGGTCGATGGCGTCGCGGAAACGACCGCTGCGGCCGAGGCAACGGCCCGCCGCCACGACCCACTCGGCGCGGCCGGGTTCTTGCTTCACGAGCTTCAAGAACGCCTCGGCGGCCTCACTGAAGCGCCCCTGATTCTCCGCCCCAAAGGCCTGTTCGCGCAGCGAAACGGGAGCTGGCTCCTGTACCGCTGGGGCGACCAGCGGGGCGCTTGGCCGCGGCGGGCTCGCCGCGCAAGCGGCGGCGCCGAGGCTGCACAGGACGGCGGCGAGAACGGTGCGAACGAGGTGCATGCTCACTTGCCTTGCAACAGTCGTTCCGCTTCTTGCAGATGCCGGCGCGCGCCACCGCGGCGAGCCCCCGGATGCAGTTCGAGGCTGCTTTGTGCCGCCGCCTTGGCTGCCGCGTAGTCCTTGCTGTGCTTGATGTGCCACAGCGCGAGGTTCTCGTAGCAGTCGCCGACGGCTTCCTCGAGCTTCTGCAGCTCGTCGCGATCCGACGGTGGATTGTCGGCGAGCATCTTCTTGCCGTCCGCGATGGCACTATCGAGCAGCTCCTTCGCGAGATCCCAGTCGCGGTCGAGGTGGTAGATCGCGATCAACGCGCAATCGTTGCGCAGGCGCACGTTGCTGGGATCGAGCTGTTGGGCGCGGCGGTACGCCTTGTAGCTCTGCTCATACATGCCCATCGCTTCCTTCGCCTTGCCGTTGCCCTCGAGCTGGTTGCCCCAGTCGCGGGCGAACCGGCCGGAGTTGTTCAGCAGGTCGAGGTCGCCGTTCGCCGCATCGGAGGCCCAGCGGTAGATCGCTTCGACCTTGCCGAGGTCGCGCTGCTTGTAGTACTTGTCGGCCAGCAACAGGATGCCGAGCTTGGTGGTCTCGTTGAGACCGAGGTCGTCGGCGATGCGGTCCGGGCGCTTCTGGACGGCTTCCATGAGCCACTTCTCGGCGTTGGCGAAGTCGTCCATGCGGAACGCGATGTTGCCCTTCTTGCCGAGGCACATCGCGATCCACTGCTCGCAGCTGTCGCGGTAACCGGCGTTCTTCTGCATCGACTGCCCGAAGCTCTGCTGCGCGGTGTCGAGCGTCTTCAGTGCGTCGGCGTTCTTGCCGGCAGCGCGATCACTCGCCGCCAGCAGGAAGCGCACGCGGCCGAGGTACCAGAGACCCGTCGCATCAGTGCGGGCCTGCAGGGCTTGCTGGGCGAGCGGCAGTTGCTCCTGGGCGGCCGCGGTGTCGACGAGGGCGCCGAGCATCGCCTGATCCTCGGGGTTCTTCGCCACCGCACGAGCGTAGATATTCACGGCTTCGGCAGCGGCGCCGGCCCACTGCTCGGTGTTGGACCAAAGCGCGCGCGTGTTGTTGCTGAGCATCTCTTGCTGCTCCAGCGCGCGGAACGACGTCCGTGCCGCCGTCAGCAACTCCTGGTTGTCCTTGCCCTCGGCCTTCATCGCGGCGAAGGCGCGGCTGGCGGCATCGGCGCGCAGGGTGTGCACGGCCATCAGGTCCTCCTGCTTGCCGCCGCCCTTCGACTGCATGTGCAGCAGCAGGGCCGATGCGGTGTTTGCAGCACCTTCGAGGTCGTTGGCGTCGAACATCGCCTGGGCCAGCATGAGGCGCGGTGCGGTTGGTTCGCTATCGAGGGAGACCGCCTTCTTGAGCGCTGCGACGGCATCCTGGAAGAAGAACTCGGCGCCCTTGCGCTTCTCGTCGCGACTCTTGCGCGCGAGCTGCAGCGTGACGTCGCCACGCAGTGCGTGGTAGGGGGCGTACTCCTTGCAATCCTTGGTGATGCCGTCGAGCACGGTCAGCGCGCCATCGATGTCGCCTTCGTCGAGTTTGGCCTTCACCTGGGGACGAGCCTTGTCGAGTGCCTCCGCAGCGTTGCCCTGCAGGGCCGCGGCTGCTGCCGGGCTATCACCATCGTCGGCGCCCTTGCTGCGCAACAGGGCGGCAGCACTGCGGCGTTCGTACGGGTAGTAGCGAACCGACTGCGCGCAGAACGGTTCGTAGTCGGCGAACGGCTTGTGCTGGTGGTTGCGCAGCAGGATCGCGATGTTCTGGTAGGCGTCGCCGATGGCCTCCTCGAGCAGTTCGCGGTCGCGCTGGTCGGCGTCCGCCGGCATCGCATCGAGCTGCTTCTGGCCGGTGGCGATCGCGCGATCGAACAACTCGCGGGCGCGGTCGAGGTCGCGGTTCAGGTGGTAGATGAGCATCAACCCGCAGTCGTTGATGATGCGCGCATCCTCGGGCGACAAGGCCACGGCCTTCTCGTAGTAGCGGTAGCTGCGTTCCCACAGCTCCATCGCGGCTGCGTGGTTGCCGTCGTTTTCGCGCTGCACGCCAAGGTCGCGCGCGGGCAGGGCCGCGTTGTTGTAGACGAAGCCCCAACGATCGGGGTGGCGCACCAGCACCGCTTCGTTGAACGCGAGCGCCTTCTCGACCCCGTTCAGGCCGCCCTCGGCAAGGGCGCGGTTGAGCGCGTAGACGACACCGGTGTAGTGGCTGCCAAAGCTGTCCACGAGCTGGGGACGGCCCTCTTCGTAGGCGGTGGCGAGTGGGCACGCTTCGTCGGCGGCAAACAGGTGCTGCTGCGCCGCGGTGAAGGCGCCTAGTTCGACCGACGTGCGCGCAATCGAGAGTTCGCACAGGGCGATCCACTGCCTGGCGCTCGGCGCGTTGCCGGGCTCCATCGCCGCGTATTCCCCGTAGGCGTTCTGCGCCTTGCCATACCCGGTGATGGCACCCTGGTAGTCGCCAAGGCTGCGCAGCTGGTCGGCGCGCGCGTAGTGGCTGCGGCCCGCAAACCAGTGCAGCAGCGGCACGCTCGGATTCTCGCGCACGAAGCCCGAGTAGGCGCCGACCATCGCTTCCTGCTGACCCATCCGGATCATCCAATCGATGTAGGCCGTGTGCACTGACTGCTCGGTTGGCATGGCGCGCACGCTGCGTTCGAACTCCGCCGTGGCGACGCTCGGTTGGCCAAGGTACTGGCAGATCGTGGCGATCTGGGTGCAGGCTTCGCCCGGGAAGTCGTTGCGCACGCTTTCGAACTGGGCCACCAGCTGATTGGCCAGTGTGGCGGTGTCCTTGCCCGGCTTCACGATGCCGCGGGGATCCGGCTTGCCGGAGTCGATCTCTTCCTGGCGAAGCTTCGCAAACGTGTGCATCTGGCTCTTGGCGGCCAGCAGGATCGCAGCGGCGGCCTTGCGATTGCCGTCCTTGGTGCGCTTCGTCGCGAACGCTTCGGCGGCCTTGTGCGCGGCCGTGGCCGCATTCTCGAACTCCCCGAGCTCATTGCGGCACTCGGCGAGCATCATCCAGGCCTCCGCCTCGGTGCCAGGTTGGGCCTGGTCGAGCAGCGCTTCGAGGTTGCGCTTGGCGTCGAGCAGCAGGAACTCCGGGTGGCTGCCGCCGCTCTGGGCCAGTAGCCGCGAGCCGCGGGCGGCGCACATGCGCGCGTCGCGCCAGTTCGGCGTGGCCTTGAGCAGGTCGTCGGTGATGGCCAGCGCCGCGTGCGGGTCGTTGGTCAGCAGGCGTTCGGCCTCGGCCAGGCGGGCAGCGGCGGCGGAGTTGGGGGAGGCAACGTTGGCGCAGGCGGCCACGACAGCGGCGCACCAGAGGAGGGTCGTAGGCTTCATAGGGGAAGGGAACGGTCCACAGCCTCCGGACGGAGGCGCGGCTGGCGCGTGGGATTAGGCGCGCGGATGAGGGGTTGCGACCGGGTCCTATTGTCGCACGGCAGGCGGGCTCTTGGAAGGCCGAACGCCCGGTGTCTTCCGGCTTGTGGGTCAAGCGGGTGACCGGCCAGGGCCGATAGCGGACTGGCGAACAAGGCAGCAACGGTGAGCACCCCCACGATCACTGCGGTTGCCACCCTGGATCGATCCACGGTGGGCAGCCTGTGTACCGACCTCGAACGCGAAATGCGGGCGAAGCCGGCCCGCGTGACCTTGGACCTGTCGGCGGTCGAGTCGTTTGACTCGGCTGGCCTTGGTGGGGTGGTGGCGAGCATGCGCGCAGCGGCGGCGGCCGGTGTCGAGCTGAAGCTGAAGGGGCTCAGCCAGTCGATGCTCGACTTCTTCTCGCTCGTCTCCGTGCAGCGGCTGGTCCAGCCCAGCGTCGTCGTCGAACGACCCGACCCGGTCACCCGGCTTGGTGCGCGCGTCGAGCCCATGTTTGACGGCGCCATCGCGATCGTGCAGACCGGGCTCGCAACGTTGCACGAACTGTTCGTCGGTCCGTTCCAGCGCCGCCCGCTGCGCCTCGATCGCACCGCCATCGAAGTGGACCACTGCGCCGCCGGGGCGTTGCCGATCATCGGCCTCATCGCGTTCCTCATGGGGCTGATCCTCGCGATGCAGGCTTATGTGCAACTGCGCGTCTGGGGCGCGGAGATCTACATGGCCGACATGGTCGGGGTGTCGATCCTCGCCGAGATCGGTCCGTTGATGACGGCGATCGTGCTCGCCGCGCGGTCGGGATCGCGCAATGCGGCACAACTCGGGGCGATGGTGGTGAGCGAAGAGATCGCGGCCCTCGAGCAGATGGGCATCCGACCGCTCGGGTTCCTGGTGGCGCCGAAGGTGTTCGCGTGCGCGTTTGCGGCGCTGTCGTTGACGGTGTTGTTCGACGTGGTCGGCCTCTGCGGCGGGGCTCTGTTCGCTTGGGCGGTCGCCGACATCGAGTTCGAGGCCTTTGCCGAACAGTTGCGGGCGGCGTTGTCCGTGCAGGATCTGCTGCTGGCGCTGGCCAAGAGTGCCACGTTCGGCGCGGCGGTCGGCGTGGTCGGTTGCGCCCTCGGGTTGCGCGTCCAGGATGGCAGCGAAGGCGTCGGGCGGGCGACCACGAACGCCGTCGTGCTGGGCATCTTCCTCGTCATCGTGGTCGACGCGATCTTTGTCACCTGCCAGCGCATGTACGCATGACCCACGCCGACCAGGAACTGCTGCGGGGGGCCGCCAATCGCACCAACGACCTTGTTCGCGCGGTTGCGCTGACGACCGTGTTCGGCGATCGCACGGTGCTCGATGGCGTCGACCTCGCGATCCGCCGCGGCGAGGTCTTCGTGATCATGGGGCCTTCCGGGTGCGGCAAGACGACGCTGCTGCGTCATCTTTGTGGTCTGCTGCCGCCGACGCTCGGCTCGATCTCGGTGGCGGGGCACGATCTCTACACGGCGTCGCCCGAACTCCTGCACGACCTGCGTTTGCGCACCGGCCTGTCGTTTCAGGGGGGCGCGCTGCTCGGCAGCCTCACCGTGCAGGAAAACGTCGAATTGCCGCTGCGGGAGAATACCCGACTGCCCGATCCGGTGATCCGCGAGACCGCCCGCATGAAGCTCGACATGGTCGGCCTGCTGCACGCCGCGGACCTGCTGCCGAGTTCGTTGTCGGGTGGCATGCGCAAGCGCGCGGCGATTGCCCGCGCGATCGCGCTCGATCCGGACATCGTCTACTTCGATGAGCCGTCGGCGGGACTCGATCCGATCACTGCCGCAGAACTCGACAACCTCATCCAGAAGCTGAACAAGGTGTTTGGCATCACGATGGTCGTGGTGACGCACGATCTCCCGTCGGCGCATGCGATCGCCGACCGCATCGTCGTGCTGCTCGGCGGACGCGTTGCAGCCCTCGGTCCGCGCGATCAGGTCTGGCATTCCCCGGATTGCCGCATTCGCGACTTCATCGAACGACGCATCCCTGCCGAAGAGGGCCGTGTCATGGACGTGATCGCCCACATGGAGCTCTGACGATGGGACGTGGCAGCAGGCGCTTCCGGCTCGGTCTGTTCGTGCTTGGCGCGGGCAGCCTGTTCGTGGCCTTGCTGGCGTTCATCCTGCAGAACAGCCTCAACGTCGAGCGCGCGACCTACTTCATCGTCTTCCAGGAGAACGTGAAGGGCATGGTCGCCGGCAGCAAGGTCAACTTCCAAGGGGTGCCGATCGGCGTCGTGCGCGACATTCGTTTCCAGGACGGTAAGACCGTTGTCGAACTGCGCGTCGATCCGTCGCGGGCGACCATCCAGGATGTGACCACGGCCCGCATGGATCGCCTGCTCGTCACGGGGCAGGTCACGATTGAACTCGAAGGGTACGGCGCCAAAGGCCGGCCGCTGCCGCCTGGCTCCTTCGTGCAGACCAAGGGGGACCCGCTGAGTTCGCTCACGGGCAGCATTCCCGAAGTCGTCGACCGCGCCGTCACTTCGCTGCAGCGGCTCGATGCGGTGCTCGAACGTGTGGAGCGTCTGCTCGGCGATGACAATCTCGCGCGCTCGGGCCGCATTCTCGCCAACCTCGAGCGAGCCAGCGCCGGCATCGCTGACGAGGTCGTGCCCGAAACCCTGGCGCTGCTCCAGAAGGTCCGCCAGGAAACGGTGCCCGAGGCTGGGGTCATGTTGCGCACGGCGACCGAAGCCGCGGCGCGCTTGCAAGGCATCGAACCGGAGCTCGCCGCGTTCTCGCGCGAAGCGACCGCCCTGCTGGCGAGCCTGCGTGGTCCGAGCCAGACTGCGCTCGCGAGTCTGCGGCAGGCGCTCGATGACGTGCGCGGGTTGGCGCGGCAACTGAAGCTCGCCCCCGATAGCCTGCTCTTTGGTGTGCAGCGCCCGGCTGCGCCAGCTGGAGGCGAACGATGAACAGGACCTGGTTGGTGCTCTCCCTGCTGCCGGCCTGCGCGCTCGGTTGTCGCAGCGTCGAGGTCCCGCGCGAACGTTATTACCGGCTCGAACCACCAGCCGCCGGCCCTGCCGATCCGGGCCGCGGTGGGGTCCTGCGCGTACTTGACCTGCAGCTCGGCACCGCGCTCGACAGCGACTGCCTGCTGGTCGCCGAAGGGGTGCGCCTCGAGCCGCGTCCGCTCGATCGGTGGGTCGCTCCACTCGATCGCCTCGTCACCGATGCCCTTGTACTCGGCCTGTCGCGTTCGCGAACCTGCGCGCTCGTGAAGGGCGGGGCCGATCCTGGGCCTGAGACCTGGTCCTTGCACGGCCGTATCGTCGACTTCGCCGAGGTGCGCACAGCGGCCGGCGGCGAAGCGCGTGTGGCGCTGGAACTGTGGCTCGAGGACGAACGTGGCCAGGTGTTGTTCCACGACGAGTTCGTGGCCTGCGAACCGCTCGCCGAGGCCGGTCCCGATGCCGCGGTTGCCGCGCTGTCGCATGGCTTGCAGGGGGTGGTGGGTCGGGTCGTGCAGCGCATGCAGGCCGATGGCCTGTTTGCAGCGGCTCGCCCCGCTGCGCCATCCAGCCGGTAGCATGGGGCGCGAGACCTTCGCCCCGGTCTCGCTCGCAGTTGTCTTCCTGCAGTTGCCAGCCTGGAGTCGAACCATGGTCTTCTTAGCGCTGTCGTGCATCGTGCTACTGGCGGGTTGCGCCACGTCCCTGCGGGCTCAGGAGGAGCAGGGGGCCGAACAGGTCCTGGGGCTCGAAGTGGTCTTCGAACGGTCCTCGGGCGCCTTGGAGTTGGGGCGCGCGCCCGAGGAGCCGCGATGGGGGGCCTGGCGCCGCGGGGAGCCGATCACGCTGGGGGCTGCGGATGCCCCCGCCTGCACGTTGTTGGCGCTGTATCCGGCGCCGAAGCTGCATTCGGCTGGCCAGCTGGCGGGTGATGCCGACTACCTCGCTTCGTTGCAGCGGCGTTTTGGCGAACGGGGGGTTCGCGTGGTGATTGCGTTCACCGACCTGGAATTGCCCGTGCCGCCGTCGCTGTCTGCGTGCAGCCTCGTCGAAGATCCCGAGCAGCGCACCGCGATCGCCTGGGGCGTGTCGTATCCGACCGCGCACGTCGTGCTCGTCGACCAGGCCGGCAACACGGTGTTCCAGGGTGGGCTCGAGGGCGATGTCCGGGATGCCCTGGAGCGCGCGATCGACGGCACGTTCGCAGTGGCGGCGGCGCGCGAGCATGCGACGTCGCGGCGCTTCGTGGTCGGCAACTACGAACTCATCGCCGAGCCCGAGCTGCTGGCGCATGTGCAAAGGCTGTCGCAGCACTCGCCGCACGATGGCCTCCTGTTGGGTTTGGCCTACGCGGCGGCGAGTTTTCTCGGCCAACGCGAAATGGCCGCCGGGGTGCAGCAGCAGGCGCTCGCCGCGCTGCGCGACGAACCGCGGCCGCTCGCCGTGTTTGCCGACCTGGCCCTGCGCAGCGACGCGCGCAATGCGGGACTCGCCACCGCACTTGCCGGCGTGATGCGGCCGCTCGTGGCCGGAGCTAGCCAGGACCCGGCCGTGCAGCTTGCGTTCCTGCGGGCGCTCGTGCTCGCCGGCCAGGGGCGCGAGGTCGGGCGGCAGGTGGCGAAGATGCGCAAGGTGGTGCAGAACACTGCCGAGGGGCGCCTCGCCTTCGCCGAGATCCTCTTGCAGGACGCGATTCCCGTCGTGCACAAAGACCTCGTGCAGCAGGTTCTGCAGGAAGCGCCCGAGGTGGACCCGCCGGCCAGTTGGGTGGCTACGCGCTACCTCTACGAGCTGCGGTGCGCCGAAAATCCCGCCGCCGCCAAGGCCGTGCTCGACCGTTTTGTCGATCAGGTGGGGGGCGGGGTCGCGCTCAACAACGCGTGTTGGTACCTGATGACCGAGCCGTCGACCGCCGGCCGCTATACCACCTTCGCACTGGCACTTGCCGAACGTATGCTCGAAGAAAAGGATACGTTGGATCCCTTCTGCCTCGATACGGCCGCACTGGCGCTCTTCCTGGCTGGCCGGCCGGGTGAGGCCGCGGAGCTGCAGGGACTCGCCATCCAGCGCAGTGGCGGCCCGAATCCCGAATACGCGGCGCGGCGGGCCCGCTACGAGGCGGCGGCCGCCGGGGCCCCCCGGTAGCCGGTGTGGGGTGGGCGAGCCGCTGGTCGGCGCTGCGATTCGGCGCTGGGATTCTGCGGCAAGGTGCTAGCAGGGCCTTGCCTTGCTCGGGGGCGTTGCTATCCTTCTTGCCCTTTCACCATTTCGAGCTGCCGCCATGTCCAGAGTTTGTGATGTCACCGGTCGTCGCACCCGCATTGGTCACCAAGTCAAGCGTCGCGGTCTCGCGAAGAAGGACGGCGGTGTCGGTCGTCGCGTGACGGGCCGCAGCAAGCGCACCTTCAAGCCGAATATCCAGCCCGTTCGCATCCTGACCCCCGAGGGTTCGGTCGTGACGCTGAAGCTGTCGACGAAGGTCATCAAGCGCGGCATCATCACCCTGAAGAAGGGCGACAAGACGGTTTCGTTCCCGCTCAAGAAGGCGGTCAGCGGTCGCAACCGCGCCTTCACGAAGGCGCAGAAGCCGAAGGCCTGATCGCGCGTCGCGCGGGTTTGGATCGCCTGTGGTCCTTGCCCTTTGTGAGCGCCGGGCTTTCTGGTAAT
Organism: Planctomycetota bacterium; assembly: GCA_020851075.1. Lineage (GTDB taxonomy): Bacteria > Planctomycetota > UBA1135 > UBA1135 > UBA2386 > JADZDL01. Next base: position 32,456 of record JADZDL010000148.1, read on the forward strand.
GACGTGCGGAATGTCTTCGATTCCGCCCGATCTCGCTGATCCCGACCAGACCCTCCAGGCCGTGAGCGCCGTGTCGCTCCGCCTCATGGCTGGGGCTGTGCCCAAGAAGACCTTGGAGCAGCTGCAGCGAACCGTGCAGCAGAGTGCCGCGGAGTTTCCGTGGCAGATTGTCACGCAGGCGGTGCTCGCGGAGCCGATCGAGCCGCAGCGGCTTGTGCAGCAGGGGCTGCAGGCGCAGCGGGACTGGATCCTGCGCGGTGGGCGGGAGACGCCGGGGCGGCCCTTGTCCGTGCAGGCCAAGGGGCTCGTGGCAAAGCTGCTCGCGCAGTTGATCTTCCTTGGGATCTTCTCGGTCGTGATGCTGGTCGCGCTGCTGCTGCTCAAGCACAAGATGCCCGACTTCGACATCTACCGGGTGCTTTCCTGGCTCTACGAGACGTTCCCCAAGCTCAAGAAGTAGGGAGGAAAGGCGGGGCTCCAGAGTGGGCCTCGAAGTCGGGAAGTTGTGGAGGGGGCGGGTTTGGATGCGGGCTTTCCACAGGCCTGCGCAGCGATTGTGCAATCTTTTCTTCGTCCAGAAGAACGGCACAAGACGTTTCTCCAAAGCAGTTTGTGCGTTCGGTGTGGATCGACTTTCAGCGCGTGCTGTGGAGTGGAGCCGACCTCGCGAGCTCATTGTGGGAAAAAGTCTGGGCTCCCCTGTTGAAACCCGGTGGAGTGTCTGGCATGATCTGTTGCGTGGCTCGCGAGGAGCTTTGGCTAGCCTGGCCAAAGAACCTGGTGGACCGGTGGCGAAGGCTTCGGCCTTCGTTCCAAGCGAAACGCTCTCTTTCAGACCTGTCGACCAGACTGACCATCGGGTCGACTTCGAAGACAGTTCGCTTCGAAGGCAGTTCGCTGCCTCCGAGTCTCGCTGCCTTCGAAATCAGCAGACACTAGTCGGGTCGTGGCTGTGTGGTGGAGACCAGTATCCCCCCTCCCTAACCGCCCTCTCCATTACGTAGCCTGACCCGCATTCACGGGCCTCAGTTCTGACCGGCTGAGGCCCGTACTTTTTTCCATGCGACGTTCCCACGGACGCTGCTGCATGGTGGCTCGCTCCCTGGCGTCGCGGTAGCTTCCAGCACCGCTGGGAACCCTCGGTTCCCCGCAACACGAAAGCGATGACGAGACCAGGCTTCCGTAAGGGGCGTCCGGCGGGGGCGCGTGCCGGTGGGACTGCGGACTCCAGCGATGGGTTCCTCAGCAGTGCCCTGTTTTCCCAGGCCCAGATCCTGCACCTGATGAAGAACGAGTTCGCTCGTTCGCGCCGTCACGGCATACCCCTGGGCTGTGTGTTGTTGCAGGTCGACCGCCTGACCCAGCTCGTGGATCTGCACGGCGCGGCGCTGCGCCATGCGGTGCGCAACGCGATCGGCCAGATGGTGCGCGACAAGACGCGCGGCGCAGACCTGCTCGGTGCTACCAACGACGACTGTTACCTGCTGGTGCTGCCGCATACGAACCTGCCGCAGACGCGGGTCGTGGCCGAGCGCTTGCACCAGGTGTTCCAAGGGCTTGAGATCGCGGTGGATGGCCGCGAACTGGCGCTCACCCTGAGCGTCGGGATCAGCGCGTGCGCGGACCAGCAGACGATGTTCTTCGATACGTTGATGGCACAGGCCGAAGCGGCTTTGGACTACGCAATGCAGAACGGTGGCAATCAGGTCATTTCGTTCGGCGAACTGCAGTTGCGCGAGGCGCCCGGTGGTGAGGAAACGGGCGGTGGTGCGGCCGAGGGTTCGCCTTCGACGGGTGCGGAGCCGTCCGGGGGGACGCCGCCTCGAGAACGCCGCCGCGGCGATGCCAGCGGTTCGGACCAGGGAGGTGCACGATGAGCGACGGACCGATGCGCATCCTGCTCGTCGAGGACGAGCCGACGATCGCCATTCCCCTCACCGACGACCTCGAAGGCGTCGGCTACGAAGTCACGCACCTGCCCGACGGCAAGCAGGCGATCGATGCGTTGAACCAGCGCAGTTACGACGTGGTCATCACCGATGTGCGACTGCCCGGCGCCGATGGCATGCAGGTGCTCGCCGCTGCGAAGCGCGCGCGCCCCGACACCGAAGTGCTGGTGATGACCGCCTACGCGACGGTCGAGCACGCGGTCGAAGCGATGCGCCTCGGTGCCGACGACTACATCCAGAAGCCGTTCCTCAACGAGCACGTGCTCGAACGCCTGCGCCGCATCGGCAAGTTCCGCTCGCTGTTGTTTGAGAACCAGCGCTTGCGCGAGCAGTTGCAGACCAACCAGGGCCAGGGGCTGCCCGGTGTGATCGGCGATAGCCGAGCCATGCAGGCGGTGATCAAGACCGTGCGCACGGTGGCGCCCACCGATGCTTCGGTGCTCATCGAGGGCGAGAGTGGCACCGGCAAGGAGCGCATCGCGCGCGCGATCCACATGCTGAGTGCGCGCAAGGACAAGCCGTTCGTGGCGTTGTCGTGCGGAGCGTTGCCCGACACGCTGCTCGAGACCGAGCTGTTTGGCCACGAGAAGGGCGCGTTTACCGATGCGCAGCGGCAACGGCGCGGTCGTTTCGAGGTCGCGGACGGCGGTTCGATCTTCCTCGACGATATCGACGACATGCCGTTGTCGGTGCAGGTCAAGTTGCTGCGTGTGCTGCAGGAACGCGAGTTTGAACGGGTCGGCGGCGAGTCGCTCGTGCAGGTCGACATCCGGGTGGTCGCGGCGACCAAGGTGCCGCTGCTCGACCACGTGCGCGCCGGCAAGTTCCGCGAAGACCTTTACTACCGATTGAATGTCGTGCCCGTGCGCCTGCCGCCGCTGCGCGAACGCGAAGGCGATCTGCCGCTGCTCGTGCAGCACTTCGTCGAGAAGCTTGGGGGCGGCCGGCCCTACACGGTGAAGACCGACGTGCTCGAGTCCATGGCCGAGTACTCGTGGCCCGGCAACGTGCGCGAACTCGAGAATCGTTGCGCGCAGGCGATTGCCATGTCGGGCGGCGCCACGGTGTTGAAGAAAGAGCACTTGCTGCCCGTCGACAAGTCGCGCCGCGCGGCGCTCGAGCCGCCGACCGCGCTGCGTTCGTTGCGCGAAGTGCTCGTCGAAGCGGAGCGCGAACACCTCAA
>JADZDL010000149.1 GCA_020851075.1 Planctomycetota bacterium
GACGCATCGGCCAAACTCGAAAAAGCCCCGACGTCGCTCGACACGATCGTCGGCAAAGCACTCGCCCCGCTCGATGCGATGCCGATGCCCGAGCTGCCCGCAATCCCCGAGGTTGAAGGCCAGATCGCGGCGGAGCGCGACAAGCTCCTCGCGCAGGAGAAGAAACTGCGCGCCAAGCAGCCCGACGAGCCCATGCTCGCGATGTTCCAGTTTGGCCACCGCCTGCTCGACAACGCACCGCGCCCGGCGAACCTCGTGCCCGACTTCTCGCCGCTCGTAGCGATCCTCCAACAGACGCACACCGCGCTCGCCGCACAAGGCATCGGTGCCGTGGCGTTGGCGCCACTGCTGCGCCTCAAGGGGCGCGTCGAGGCGGTCGTGGCCCAACTCCCGCAGCGTCCGCCCGCGCCAACCGGCAAGTACGCGCTGCAGAACCTCGTGCGCCGCGACTTCCGCAATCAGGACCTGCGCGGCGAGGTCTTCGCCAAGTCGGACCTGACCGGGGCAAGTTTTGCAGGTGCAAACCTCGCAGGTGCAAGCTTTCGCGACGCCAATGCTACCAACGCGGACTTCTCCGGCGCCATCCTCACCGACGCCGACTTCGGCCACTGCACGCTCAGCAAAGCCCGTTTCTGCAACGCGACCGCCGAACGCTGCAAACTCGCCGATGCCGACCTGAGTGGTGCCGACCTCAGCAACAGCAACCTCGCGGCGGCCGACCTGCAACAGGCTCGCCTGGGCAAGGCAAACCTCAGCCGCGCCAACCTCACCGGTGCGAACCTGAGTTTCGCCGACCTCAGCAAAGCCGATCTGCGGCATGCGAATCTGCACCGGGCCCAGTTGACGCTTGCCGTGCTCGACCTCGTCAAAGGCGATCATGCAAACTTCACCGCAGCCAATGCCGACATGGTGAAGATCACGACGAGCCGACTGCTCGGCGCCAACCTGCGCGGCATGCACAGCAGCATGGGTTCGTTCGTAAACAGCGACCTCACGGGCGCCGATCTCAGCGAGTGCCGCTTCACGAAGGTCGACTTCATGAAGGCCGTGCTCGACGGCGCCAGGTTCGATCGCGCGAGCCTCAAACAATCGATCCTGCGCGATACGCGCGCCATCGGTGCGAGTTTCGACGGTGCGGACCTCGGCGGCGCCTCCGCCACCGGCACCGCGAGCTTCCAGAAGGCCACGTTCCGGGGCGCCAAGGCCCAACGTTCGGTCTGGATGGACGTCGAGTTCACGGGTGCCGACCTTTCTGGCGCCAACTTCGAACACGCGAACTTCCAGGGCGCGCGCGGCGAAGACGTCGACTTCGCGGGCTCGCAGCTCAAGGGCGCCTGCTTCCAGCGCGCGCGACTGCTGCGCCCGCGGTTTGCGCAGGCGGACCTCTGCAGCGCCGACTTCAACAACACGCATCTCGACGACGCCAACTTCCGCAACGCGAACTGCTACGACGTGAAGTTCCTCGGCGCGCGGGCGGTGCGCAGCGACTTCGAAGGCGCATTCACGGTCGGGATCCAGGTCTCTGACCAGAAGGCAACGCAGCCATGAAGAAGCCGGAACTTGACCGCGAGGACGTGCTCGAACGTCTGCGCCTTGGCCAATCGCTCGCGCAGTGCGCGCTGCTCGGCCTCGATCTCTCCGGCTGCGACCTACGCAACGCCGACTTCGCCGGGGCCACGCTGGAGCGTGTCCGGCTGGGCGGTGCCAACCTCGCGAACGCCAACTTCCGCAGCGCCTCGCTGCGCGAGTGCGATCTGCAGCGCGCAAACCTCGCGCAGGCCTGCTTTGACGAAGCGCTCGGTATGTCCCTCACTCTCGAGGGCGCCGACCTCGCCGGCGCGAGCTTCGTCGCCAGCCGCCTGTTCGCCGTTCGTTTCGGCGCGGCCATGCTGCGCGGTTGCCGGGCGGCCGGTGCAGTGTTGTCCAAGTGCAACCTGGATGGCGCGACGCTCGCCGGTGCGGACCTGCAAGGCGCGGTGCTCCAGGAAGTGCAGCTGGCCGGCGCCAACCTGCAAGGCGCGGACCTGCGCCGCACCTCCCTACCCAACTGCCAACTCAGCAACGCCGACCTCACCGGCTGCCAACTGCAGGGCGCCAGCTTCGTGCAGGCCGAGCTCTCGGGAGCCGGCCTCGCGCGTGTCGAACTCGCCGATGCCGCCTTCGTGCAGTGCAACCTGCAGCGCGCCAACCTGCGCGGCGCGAAGATCTTCCGCACGATGTTCGGCGAAGTCGATCTGCGCTTCGCCGACCTGCGCGAGACCGAACTCGTCGAGGTGATGTGGAAGGACGCCGACCTGCGCTCGGCGCAGTTGCCCAGGGGCAAGCTGCAGATGCTCATGTTCGACAGCTGCGACCTGCGCGGCCTCGACTTTGGCAACACCGGCATCGAGAAGTGCATGATGCGGCGCTGCAACTTCGCCGGGGCCTCGTTCGGTGCGACCACGATCACCGAGAGCATCCTCAGCGACGCCAACCTGCAGTCAGCGCAACTGAGCAAGACCACGCTCGACAAGTTGCAGATGGACGGCGTCGACCTGCGGGATGCGGATCTCAGCGGCGCCACGCTGGAGGCCGTTCGTTTGCCAAAGGCGGACCTGCGCGGCACCCGATTGCCGAAGCGCCTCGTGAACTGCTCGCTCGCCAATGCGCAGATCGATCGCGACGCGTTGCTCGGCAAGGACCTCGAAGGCACCGACCTCGAAGGCATCGACTTCTCGGGCTGGAACTTCACCAACTCGCGTCTCTACCGGACCTCGTTCCGCAACGGCAACGTGACCGGCGCCTGCTTCCGCGGCGCCAACCTCGAATGGGCCGTGTTTGATGGCGCACACGCGACCGGCGCCGACTTTGCCGATGCCGTGCTGAAGTGCGCGAGCTTCCAGGTTGCGCACTGCGCTGGCCTCGACCTGCACGGCCACGACCTCACGATGACCAACTTCCGCGAAGCCGACCTGCAAGGCGCCAACTTCGCGAACACCCGACTCACGATGACGGTGCTCAAGGGCGCGGACCTGCGCGGCGCCAACTTCACGCGCGCCGTGGCCAAGAGCGCCGATTGGAAGGAAGCGCGCATCGAAGGCATCCTGCTGAAGGACGCCGAGCTGCACTGCGACCTCAGCGATATCGACTACAACCACCTCACGTTTGACGGCCTCGACCTGAGTCGCTGCATGTTCCGCGACGCCGACCTGAGTGGGCGAAATCTCACCAACTGCAACCTGACGGGCAGCCTGTTCCTGAAAGCGAATCTGAAGGGCGCCAACTTCCAGGGCAGCACGCTCGACATGACGAACTTCGCTGAAGCCAACCTCGAAGGCGCCCGATTCGAAGGCGTGCACGCGACGATGGCCATCTTCGTGAAGGCCAACCTCGCGCAAGCGCGGCTCGCCGGCAGCAATCTGCGCAATGCGATCCTGCCCAACGCCACGGCCACAGGCGCGGACTTTTCCAACTGCAACCTGCGCGAGACGGTCTGGACCGAAGCCGAGCTCACGGGCGCCAACTTCTCGCAGGCGGACCTGCAGTACGCCGACATGAGCTACACGATCCTCGATCGCGCCACCTTCGCGGGCGCCAACCTGATCCGCACCAACCTGCACGGCGTGCTCGAGCAGGGCACCCAATGGCGCGGCGCCAACCGCAGCCTTGCGCGCGGCACCGACGAAGACCGTTTCCGCGGCGAACGTGGTTTCCAACCGCCGCCCGCCGCCACCAGCACGAACGAGGTGAAGTCATGATGCCCGCGGCCAACCAGGGCGTCGGCATGAACATGGGCTTCCCCGACGTCTGCCTGACGCCGGCCGCGCCCGCACCGCTGCCGATCCCCTATCCCAACATCGGCATGAACGCGATGGCGATGCCGTTTGTGCCCAACGTCATGATGTCGATGGCGCCCGCGCAGAACATGGGCGCCAAACCCCTGATGACGAACGGCGACAACGCCGGCGTCGCGCACCCGCTCTGCATGCAGCCCGGCGGCACGATCATGGGCAATCCGCGCATCCTCGTCGGCGGCATGCCGGCGTCGCACCTGTGCGTGCCAACCTACGGCAACAACTTCAACAACCCGGTCGGCAGCAAGCTCGTGCCGAGCGTCACCAATGTGATGCTCGGCTTCCGCAGCCGCGATGCGCGCGCCCTGCACTTCGAAGCGGGCCGCGTGCGGCCGCTGGATCACCGCACGGCGCTCGTCGTGCTGCCTCTCGTCTCGCTGCGCACGGGCGCCTGGTTTGCGGCGATCCTGCGCCAGCTGCGCGAACAGGGTTTCACCTCGCTCGTGCTCGATCTGCGCGGCAATCCCGGCGGCTCGGTGCCCAGCGCCGTCCAGATGGCGACCCTGCTGCTCGACCGCAGCACCGAAGGCCTGCGACTCGCAATCACCCAGGATCACAACACGGCTTCGGCCGCCGAACTGCTCACCGCCACCTTGCAGGATCACGGCCGCGCGCGCGTATTTGGCGAACGTTCGTACGGCAAAGGCCGCGCGGCGAGTTTTGCATGCAGTCTGCATGCACTGTTGCCCACGGGCTTCTGCGTGTTGTGGACGCGACGCGATGGCAGCACCATCGAACACCGAGGCATCACGCCCGACGTGCCGTGCGCTGGCCAAGACGCTGTTTCGCTGGCCCACGCGCACCTCTCCTTGGCCCCGCGGAATCGGTGATGAGCACCTCCGAACGCACCGCTCCGGTCGACTGGCTACGCGCGTTCCTGCCGCTCGGCACGCTGCGCGGCGATTCGTGGCGTCCACTCGGCGCCGGCGTGTTGCTCGTCGACATGCCCGTCGTGTGGCTCATCACCGCCGCTTCCGTCGTGGACCAGTTTGCCCAGGATCCGGCGATGGCGTGGGTGCCCCACCGCGATGGCTCGGGCCTGCTCAACCTCAGCCGCGTGCATCAGCAGTTTGGGCTCGCGTGGATCCGCCACGCCTCGCTGGACCTCGCGGCGACCCTGCTGCCCGTCGATGCCAACTTCGACATCCGCGCGTTCTCGGCCGCGCAATGCACCCGCCTCGCCGACCTGCAACCGTTGCAGCCGGTGGTCACCGTGGGCGCCCTCTACGGCGGCGAGTTTGCCAATTCGCCAGCGCCGGCCCCCGCCGTGCACGACGGCATCATCTCGCGCAAGGACCCCCAATCGCAGCGCCTCTTCACGACGGCCCCGCTGCTGCCGCGCAACGTCGGTGCGCCCCTCTTGCTCGCGTCGCCCTACGGCGGGACTGTGACCCTCGCCGGCATCTGCCTCGGCAACGTGCTGATCGGCGAAGTGGATCCGCGGACGATGCCCGTGCGACTCGGCGTCGCCATCGGCGTCGACGCGGCCCTCGAACTGATCCGCAGCGACGCGGCCGCCGGGCAACGCCTCGCCGCGTCCCGCTCCAGTTCGACCAACCAGCCACCCACCGGAGCGAACTCGTGACGATCCGCCTCACGATCGGCCGCGTGCTGCCTGGCGCCCCCTCCGAAGCACCGCGAGTGCAACTGCAGGACGGCAGCGGGGACTGCGTCACGCCCGAATGGGCGCTGCCGTTCCACTATGCCGCGGCCGCCGGCGACCTGCTGCGCCTGATCGGCCAGCACGGCCGCTATTGGGTCACCGGCATCGTACACGGCCGCGGCCGCAACGAACTCGCCTTCCGCGGCCCTTTCACCCTGCACACCTCGGGCGAACTGCGGCTGCGCGGCTGCGGCGGCGTTCGCTTGCAAGCACCCGAGATCGAACTGCGCGCGGTGACCGCCGAGAGCGACGCCCGGACCATCGTGCAGCACACCGAAGAGCTGCACTGCGCCATCGACGGGGCGCTCGAGGAGCGCGCCGGCCAGTGCGCCCGCACCGTCGACGGCGAAGATGCGCAGTTGGCCAACCGCCACGAGACGGTCGCCGCCCACGTCGTAAAGATCGACGCCGAGCTGCTGCGCCTCAGCTGATCGCGGCAAACCACCAATGCACCGGGGCGGGTTTTGACAACCCTGCGGCAACTAGCTGTAGTCTCCTTCCCGGCCATGGCGCACCCAGAGACCCAAGCAGGACCTTGGACCCCGCCACACCAGCTGTGGCCCGACGGGCCGGCGGTGCGGCTCGCACTCGGCGCGGATGCCACGGGCGCCGCCAATTGGGTCGAATGGCCAGCTAGCGGCAAGTTCTCGCGGCTGCTCGTGGCGTGCCCGACGTGGCGCGGTGACGAGCAGAAGCTGTTCGTGCTGAAGCTGCAGCAGGACGCCACTTCCCCACTCGCGGCGGACCCGTTTGGAATCGACCTCAACAACGCGAGCATCGACCGCGCCTGGCAACGCGAACTGCACGCGCACTACGCCGCGAGCGCCGCCATGCTGCCGAAGGTGGCGGCCACCACGGAGTCCCGTTCGCTGCCGGCTTCGACCTACTGCCGCACCACGGGCGCGTTCTTCAAGACCTTCTGCCCGGACACCATCGAACCGCTGCGCACGTGCCGCAATGACGCCTTGCTCACGGACTTCGGCCTCGAACGTTACACGCAGAGCCTGATTCGCTACGCGATGGGCGCCATCGACGGCAGCCGCCCACCCGCGCGCGTCTACACGTGGTCGCGCGACGGCGGCCGACGGTCCACGGGCGGCCTGCAGGTCCGTCGGCGCAGCGAACTCTACCGCGACTACGCGGGCCTCTGGCAGCGCGACCTATCCACCGAGCAGCGCACCCGGCTCGAACGCGACTTCCCGTGCTGGACCTGCCCACACCGCAGTGAGTGTTACGCGAGCGCCGCGCCCGACAGCCACGTGCTCGCCGAAGATCGGCTCGTGCCGCTCAACTACCACGAAGCGCACGCGCTGCTGCTCGAGAGCCCAGACCTGCCATTCGACGCACTCGGCGCCGTGCTCGGTGGCGCGCCCGCCGCAGGCCTGGTCGGCCAATACCTGCCTTCCCCGACGCAGCAGGAACGCCGCACGCTGCTGGCCAGTTGCCTCGATGGGCGACGCGCATGGTTGACGCCTGGGGCCGCGGCCACCGGCTGCGGCCCCGCCATCGAGGCCCAGCTTGCCCGCGAAGTCGCGAGCCTCAAGCTGCGCGCCTTCGAGCAGGTCTGCCACTCGCTCGCCCTCTTCCACAAGCAGACCGGCCACGCCCATCTGGACCTCTCGCCGCAGCAGGTCGTCGCGCGCTTCCACGTTCACCCCGGCGCCGCCAGCCCAAGCCGTTGGACCGCCACGGCCCACCTGCTCGATGTCGATCTGCGCAGCGAAGTGGTGCCCGATGCCGAGGCCATGACGCCGAACACGCCGACGCTGTTTGTGCCGCCGCCCGCGGCCGACGCGCGCTACCGTTCGCCGCTGCTCGATGTCGCCAACTTCCGCGGCGCCGCGCAAGGCACGCTGCGCCTCACCGGCGCCACCGACCAGCTCGTCGAGTGCACGTTCCTCACGCCGAGCGCGCGCTTCCAGCACTGCAAGCCCGGCGACGTCGTGCGCTTGCTGCCCAGTCGCGAACTACCTGGCCTCGGCGATCGCGCGCTCGTTGGCCGCGTCACCGAAGTGCAGACGGGACAACTGCGCGCCATGGCCAGCGTGCCCGCCGGCCGCCAACCGTCGGCCGCCCAGCTGCCGTGCGAAGTGCCCGCCGAACTGGTGACCTTCCAGAGTTACGGCCCCGCCTGCGACCTCTGGGGCCTCGGCATGCTGCTCGCCAACCTGCTGCTCGTGCACGACGGCCGTTCCGCGTTTGACACCGAAGACCTCGTGCGCGGCCTCGTCGAACGCTTCGAACAGAACGCCACCGACGGCCAGTCTTCGCGCGAAGAACTCGCGCGCAGCCTCATCGCGCAGACCAAGGGCCTCGACAGCACCAGCCTGCTGCACGACCAACGTGGGCGCAGCATGCTCATGAGCGAGCCGCTGCCCAAACACCTGTGGGCCGACGTGTGGGTGTTCGTGCTGCGCCTCATGAGTCGCACGGGCCGCTTCGCCTTCGCGACGTCCCATCACGACCAGGCCCCGATGGACGAGATCTGCGAAACCATCGCCAACCTCGCCCAGCGCGTCGAGATCGAAGCCTTCGGCACCGAACCGCGCCGGCAGGAACTGGCGCTCGTGCTGGCGGCCCAGCTGCACCAGACCAAGCCGCCGACTCCGACGCACGCGCCCTGAATCGGGCGCTGTGCTACGGAACGCCGCGCGGCTGGCGGCGCGATGCGCTGGCCTACTGCCCGCGCGCATCTCGGATTGCCTGTGGCCCAAAGGGCCACCAACCATCAGAACTGCTTCGACTCGCAGCTCGTGCGGAAGATGCCCGTGATCGGGTCGAAGCCGATGGCCTGGAACTTCAGGTTCAAGCCGGTGAGCAGGCCCGGCGCGACGTTGAAGATCTTCGTCAGGCTCGGGTTGCCCGTCGAACCGCTGCCCGAGAGGCTCACGCCGCCAAAGATGCCGGTGGCGTCTTCGATGACGATCGTCAGGTAGCTCGACGGGTCCGTGCAGACCGTGCCGAACGGCGAGTTCCAGACCGGCGCGCCCGGCAGCGACACGAGGATGATGAACGGCACCTGGGCCGGCACCGCGGTCGTCGTATTGCTCAGCGAGACCACCACCAGCGAACCGGTACCGGCCACCGTCGTCTTGCGCGAGAACAGCGAGAACGTGCCATTCGTCTGCGAATTCGGCGTCGTTGCCGTCACCGTGATCGTGCCGCCACCGTTGGTCGCGGTCACGTTGGTCGTAACAAAGCCGTTGGCGTCGGCGATCACTGGGTTGGTGGTCGACAACGTCGCCGGGCCACTGACCGTGAAGTTGACCGTGCCGCCGGGCAGCGGGTTGTTGCCAGTGTCAAACACGCGCGCAACGAGCGGCGTCGGGAACGCTTCCAGAGCGACGCCAACCTGACCACTGCCGCTCACGCTGGCGACACTGTTGGTCGGGCCGAGCAGGCGAATGCGCTTCAGGCTGCCACCCGACGTGCCGTAGGTGCCCGAGTGCTGCATGAACCACATGCCACCATCGGGGCCCTGACGCATCGAGCAGACCGCGACGAAACCCGTGCCCCAGTTGGTGGGACTCGGCTGGCCGGCAACGGCCGGCGCAATCGCCCAGGTGCCCGTATTCACGAGGCGACGCAGTTCGCCCGAGAAGTAGTCGAGGAAGAACGCGTTGCCCTCGTAGGCGGCGCCAAAGTCAAACTGGCCACCCTGATTGCGGTAGCGCGGGCCACCCATCACCGACTGCCACCCACCACCCTGCGCCTGGAAGCCGATCGGCGGCGTCCACGCCGGCAGCGAGCCCGAGCACGTCGTGTAGGAGTTGTTGGCTTCGCGCCACGGCCAGCCAAAGTTGCGCAGCACCAGCGGCGTGGAGTAGACGTACTCGTCGTATTCTTCGACGGCGTTCTGACCGACGTCACCGATGTAGAGATTGCCCGTCAGCTGGTCGATCTCCATACGGAACGGATTGCGCAGACCGTGCGCGACGAGCAGCTGGCTCATATCCGTGTTGTTCGCCGACAGCGGGTTGTTGCCCGGATCGAGCGAGCTGAGGGCCGGCAAAGTCGTGCTGCCACCCGCCGGGAGGCCGCTGACATCCATGCGCAGCACGCAGCCCGCCGAGCTCGTGAGGCTCTGCGCGTTGCAGGACACGGCGTCGTCACCCATCGATTGGTAGAGCATGCCGTCCGGTCCAAAGCGCGTCGAACCACCGTTGTGGTTGAACGCGGTGTCCGGCATCGCGCCAAGGATCACGCGCCGCGACGCCGCTGCGAACGTGAGGTTGGTGCTCGCCGGGTTGGCGAGGTCGCCCGTGCACGTGAAGCGGTCGAGGTGCAGGAACGCGTCGAGGGAACTCGCGTACCAGACGTAGAGGTAGCCGTTGGTCGGGAAGTTCGGATCCGCGGCAATGCTGAGCAGGCCCTGTTCGCTGCTGGTCTGGACGTTCGGAACGGAGCCGACCGAAACCGGCGCGCCACCCGCATGGATCTGGACGAGGCCCGCGCGGTTGGCGAGCAGCACACGGCCGTCAGGCAGGAAGCAGAAGTCGTTGGGCGCCTGCAGGCCCGACGAGATCAGCGTGTCGATGACGAAACCGGTCGGCACGTTCTGCGCGGTGGCAGTCGTGGCAACGAACAACGTGGCCGCAGCAAGGGCGGCGAGAGGACGCAACATTCAGGATACCTCGGCGAGTGGTGTGCAGGCTCGGGGTCGGGCGCAGGCCCGGCACCGTGGGCAGATTGGCGGCACAGTCTACCCGGTGCGAGCGCAAGTGGCAGTAGGGCGCACGAACTGCCTCGCCCCATGCACGGCCGAACGCAAACGAGCGCCCGCGCCCCAACATCGGCGGGCCCGGCCCGCGGCGCCGCACGAACGTCTCGTTCAGGGCCTCCCTGGAATCGCAGTCAAGGCTTCTGCGCGCGAGGACCGATGGCAGACCCGACGGCATGGGCCACATCGTCTTCGCAGCGCCGGGCATCGACCGGTTCCATTGGCATGACCGCCTGCAGCGCGAACTGCATCGGCGTGGTCACCGCACGGACACGCTGCTGTTCGATCCGATTGCGCAGACGTTCTTCCATCACCAGGGCTTCCCGTGCACCTGGATCGCGCCCGAAGCGGCCGATGCGATGCGGGCGCCTCTCGACGAACTCGCCGCGACCGAATGCGCGCGCCTTGGCCTGCCCGCGCAGAGCAAGCAGCACCGCGCCGCCCAGCGCCGCATTGCCACACGACTCGCGCGTTGCCTGCCCGGCGCCCTGCGCTGGTTCGAACACACGCGCCCGGACCTGATCCTGTTGCACGACCGCCGCTCGGCGGAGCAGGGACTGCTGCACTTCCTCGCCCGCGAGTGTGGCACGCGCGTGCTGTGGACCGGCGACGGCCTGTTGCCGCACACCTTGCAGATCGACGAACGTGGGCTCGACGGGGATGCCTCGTCGAGTCGCCGCAGCGCCTTTGACTATCGACAGGTGCCGAACGAACCGTCGTTGCTGCAGGCCTGCCTCACCAACCTGCTCGGTCGCACGACGCCGAGCGCCCTCGCGCGCGCCGAAGTGCACATGCCGCCCTTGGCGCAGCGCCTGCGCGATGCGACGCAGGCCCTGCTCGCCGGCCGCCTGGGCGACGTACCGCGGGCTCTTGGCGCCTGGGCCGCGGCGCAGCGCCAGCCGCGCGAACTGCCGCCGCCGCCCGACGATCTGCCGCGCGACCCGTTCGTAGCACTGCTGCTGCAGGACGCAACCGACGTGCGCGTGCGGCTCGATACCGAAGCCCCACCGACACCGCGCGAACTCGTGATGGCCGTGCAGGCGGCCGCCGCGCGCCTCGATCCGCTCGCGCACACGCTGGTCGTGCTGCCGCCCGCCGGCATGCACCACCGCCTCATGTCCGAACTCGCCGAACTGCCCCGCCTGCGCTTTGCGGCAGCCAATGCGGCCCCCGAAGCCGCGGCGACGGCCCTGGCGACCTTCACGATCAACCACCCGCTCGCGATCGCCGGCCTGCTCGCGGGCACGCCCGTGCTGCATACGGGGCGCGCGCTGTATGCGCTGCCGGGAGTCACCCACCAGGTGCCGACCGCCGCGTTCGCGGACGCGCTGCCGGTAGCCGCCACCAGCGACCAGGCGACCCTGCGCGAACGGTTCCTCACCTGGGTGCTGGGTCAGGCGCACCTCTGGTGTTCGCCCGTGCGCCCCGACCACAACGGCCTGGTCGGGCTCGTCCAGGAGCTCGAATCGCGCCTTGGCGAACGGGTGCCCGATGGGCAACGCCTGCGCTACCGCCGCGGCCCAGCGTGGCCCCTGGCGGCGGAAGGGCGCGGCAACTGAGCCGGCACCGCTAGGGAACTCCACCCGGCACCCCGGAACTGCCGATGACAAGGCCGTGAAGCACTCCGTCCGCAGCACCCTTGTCACCCTCGGGCTCGGGGTGTTGCTGCAGCGGATCCTGCAGCTCGCGACGTTCCTGTGCGTCGGCAAGGCGCTCGGCGTCGAACGGCTCGGCACCTACGCCGAAGGCCTCGGCCTCGCCGCCCTGCTCGCCGTGCTCGCCGGCACCGGCGTGCGCAACGTGCTCGCGCGCGCAATCGCCCAGGAACCCGCCGCCGCTGGCACGCTCGTGCGCGCGGCCGTTCGCGCGCGCCTGCTGCTCGGCACGGCCCTGCTCGTGCCCGCCATCGCGATCACGTTCGCAACCGCCCCACAACCGTGGTTCTGGACGCTGTGCCTGCTGCAGGTGCTGCCGACCGCGTTCGACCTGAAGAACCTGCTCGACGCGACCGGTCGCACGGGGCGCGAAGTGCTGCTCGAGACGTCCGCAGCGGTGCTGCAACTGCTGCTCGTTGCGATCTGGTTGCTCGCCGGCGGCCAGGCCCTCGAACCGCTCGCAGCCATCGCGCTGGCCAGCCGCTGCCTCTACGCCGCCGGTGCCTTGCCCGCCATCGCGCGGTTGCCGCAGACGCCTTCGCTGCGGCCCTGGCACGGTCTGCTGCGGCGCAGCTTCACGGTCTCGCTCGGCCAGACCGCGCACGAACTCATGGCGGCGGGCGATGTCTGGCTCGTCGCGGTGCTGTTTGGCCAAGGCGCCGCGGGCCTCTACGCGGTCGCCATCCGCCTGTCGACGGCGGCACTCGTGCCCTCCGCACAACTCGCGCGCCTGTTGCTGCCGCACCTGCTGCGCGCCACCGCGGCCGGCGATCCGCAGCGCACCGTGCGAACGGCCTTGCGCGCGACGGCGTTCGCGACGCTGCCGATGATGGCGGGCGGCGCGGTGGTCGCCGAAGGCCTCTGCGGGCTGTTTGGCGCCGATTTCACGTTCGCCGCCCCCGCCCTCCGTATCGTGCTGCTCGCGCTGTGCCTGCAACACCTCGGCTGGCAGTGCAGCCACGCGTTGTTTGCACAGGGCCGCGACACCGCCTACGCCGCGGGACTCTGGTGGCCAGCGCTCGTGCACGCGCTGCTGCTCGGCACGTTCGCGGCCCTGGGCGATGCCGCCAGTGCCGCCCTCGCGATGCTGCTCGCGCAGGTTGCCTACCTCGGGGCCGGCCTCGCGCTACTGCGCCATTCGCTCGCGGGCACGCCGTGGTCGTTCTGGATCGGCCCCCTGGCCACAGCCGCCGCCACCGCGGCCACGGCGGCAGTGCCAGGCCTCGCACTCGAAGGGCGCCTCGGCCTCATCGCCCAACTGATCGCGGGCGGCCTCGGTTTTGGCCTCGCACTCTGGCTCGTCGAACTGCGCGGCCGCGTGCGCACGCTCGGCGATGGTCTCGCCGCAGCAAGCGGCTTCCGCGGCTGAACAACGGCAACGCGCCGCTACTTGCCGTTGCTGCCGTTCGGGTCGGTCTTCGCCTTCTCCGGCGTCGGCACTTCCTTCGTCGGCGCCGCAGGCTTGTTGCCCGTCACCGACTCGCCCGTCTCATACGCGACACCGCGGAACACCTGCACGAACTCCACCACCGGCACCGTGAACACGCCCGCGCGCGTCGCGTAACCCGCCTTGAGCCCCGCTTCACCCTTCGGCCGGAACGAGTTGCCGTGCGGATTCCACAACGTGACGGTGTCCGCCGCCGCATCGAAGCGCAGCACCGTGTAGGCATGCCGCCCGCTGATGCCCGGGGGTTGCTTCTCGGTGCCCGTGCTGGCCGTGACCAGCCGCCGACCCTGCAGGGCCGCCCCGACCTCCTGGCGAACGCGCGCCGCGAGTTCTTCGACCGGAGCCAAGGCCACCGGATCGCTGAGGATCGGCCTGCCGTCGGGCCCCTTCTTGCCCGTTCGCTTCTGCCGCTTCAAACCGAGGCTCTTCGTCGTGTGCCCGGTCAGCATGCGGATCATCGACGAAGTCGAACCACCGTGAGCAATCGCGTCGGTGGCCGTCTGCGTCTTGTAGCGCGCCGGATTCTCGGTCTGGCGCAGCCTGCCAACGGCCTTTTCGAGCACAGGCAGCCACAGGCCTTCATCGCCCGTCGAACCCGACAGCGCGAGTTCGGCATCGGTGAGCTCCGGCACGGTGATCGAACGACCATCACCAAACGTCACCGCATAGCTGCCATCCGCGTTCTGCTGCACCATCTTCTGCACGGCCGCGGCGTCGCGCGCGACCATCGCGCCGACCGAGGCGACGAAGTAACAATCGCCGAGCGGGCCTTGGCGGCAGTGGTCGAGGTCGGGCGTCGGATCGAGGAACAGCTCGCGCTTCGCCGCGGTGATCTTGCGCAACGAACCGGCAAAGCTCGACTGGAAGTTGGGCGCGGGCAGCGTCGCCGCGGGCGCTGCGCCAGCTGGTTGCGGGCTTGGACGTTCCGTGGAGTCTTTACGATCGATGTCAGCCGTGCTCGTGCCCGTTGCTGGCTCGGTCGCCGCGGGCTCGGTCTCAGCGGGTTTGCCGCCAGCCTTCGCGTCGGCCGCGGCGGGGACCTTGGCGGCGGCCTTTGGCACCGGCTTCGGCGGCGACGCAGTCAGGTTGGCGAGCGTCAACTCCGGCACGGCGTACTTGCCGCTGCGCACGATGCGCTTGATCGCGGCGGC
>JADZDL010000150.1 GCA_020851075.1 Planctomycetota bacterium
CCTACTGCGGCAGCAGACGCAGGGCCCGCACGTTGACGACCGCCTCGCCGGGCTTGGTGAGCGCGCGCAGCGTCAATTCGCCAGTGCCTGCCGCGAGCTGGACCGTGCCGAGCTCGAAGTCGCGGTAGCTCTGCCAGCCACCCGTGCCGACAACGGTGTGCGTCAGCTCCTGCGTGCCACAGACAAGGCGGATCGAAGCGCCCGCCGCTTCGTCCTTGCAGGCGAGTTCGGCGACCACGCGGTAGGTGCGGGCCTTCGCCGTAACGACGGGCCAGCTCGCAAACGCCGCCGGATCGAGCCAGTACCCCAAGTTGTACGTCACGTCCCCGACCGCGCCGACCCGTTCGATGCGCAACGAAGGGCCGTGCAGCTCGGCATCGCTGGGCGACAGCAGGAAGGCCCCTGCGGCATCGGCGCGCACGGCGAACGGCAGCGCGTCGGGTGCACCATCGACCAGCAGCCGGATCACCGAGCAGGCCGGATTCACCGCCTCCTTGCGAACTTCGAGCACGAGGCCGCCCGACGCTTCGTCGACGGTCCAACTGACGGCCGCATCGTTGCCGAGCAACCGTGCAGCACGCACGCGGTTGCGCAGCGGCACGTGCAGCACGCCGTCGGTCGGCCAGGCGAACACCATGAGGTACAGCGCGTCGCCGCGGCGCGTTGCCCGGCCCCACGGCAGCTTGCCGAACGGACTCGCCGTCGTGCCGTAGATCGCCTCGCCATTCGTCTTCATCCAGGCCCCGACGCCGCGCAGCACCTGCTGGGCCGGTGCTGGCACCCGACCGTTCGCATCCGGGCCGATGTTGAGCAGCAGGTTGCCACCCTTGCTGACGATGTCGCACAGCAACTGCACCACGGTCGTCGTGTCCTTCCAGCCCTGGTCGTGCGTGCTGTAACCGTAACTCTCGTTCAGCGTGTGGTTGACCTCCCAGTCCATGCCCGGCAGCCCCGTCGGCGGCACATACTTCTCGGGCGTGCCGTAGTCGCCGTTCTTGTTCTCGAGGCCTTCGTAGAGCCGGTTGTTGACCAGGATGTGTGGCTGCTTGCGGCGCAGGTCGGCGAGCAGTTCTTCCGCACCCCAGGCTGCACCCTGATGTTGGGCATCGGAGTAGTCAAACCACAGCGTGCCGAGTTCGCCGTAGCCGGTCAGCAACTCGTCGACGTGGGCGCGCAAATACTGTTTGTACTGTTCGTGATCGCGCGTCTGCGGTTGCCGTGGATAACCGGGCAGAGCCATTTCGTAGGCATGCGGATGCTGCCAATCGAGCAACGAATAATAGAAGCCGGGCCGCAGGCCGCGTTTGCGCATTGCCTCGGCGAACTCGCGCGCCACGTCGCGTCCCTCGGGCGAGATGTTGGTGCCGCCAGTGATGGGGTTGTCGAGCGAGTAGGGCGCCTGCGAACGGAACAACGTGAAGCCATCGTGGTGCTTGGCTGTCATCACCGCATAACGCATGCCGGCCTCGGCGGCGAGGTCGGCCCAGGCCGTTGCGAAGTCGGGCTCGGGACGGAACAGTGGCTTCATCTTCGCCGCGTATTCCGCGCACGGCACCTTGGCCCAGTTCTGGATCCACTCCGCATAGTGCTGGGGATAGACCTTGCCGTCCCACTGCCCGCCGGCGCCCGAATACAGGCCCCAGTGCACGAACATGCCGAAGCGTGCCTCGCGCCACCACGCCATGCGCTGGTCGCGGTCCGCGGCCCATTGCTGCTGCGTTGACGCAGGGGTGGTTGGAGCAGGGTCCTGCGGTGCGGCGAAGAGGACGGCGAGGCAAAGTGGGCTCAGCATGGTTGTTGCATCCTCGCCGATGGCATCGGTCGGCGCGATGCGACGCAGCTACTTCTTGGGGATGACGAGGGCCTTCTCGACCTTCGTATGCTCGGCGAGGATCGTCAGGGTCTGCTGGCTGTCCTTCATCTGCAGCAGCGTGTCGAACGGGTTGTTCGTGGCATTCGCCTGCGCGGCGCAGATCTCGTAGTCGCCGGGAGGGATGTGCTCCTCCATGCGCCATTGCCCCTGCTCGTCGGTCGTTGTCTTCCACGTCGGTTGCGTGCCTGGAGCAGCGTTCGAATCGGGCTTTGTGATCGTGACTTTCAGGCCCGCCACGGGCTTGTCCCCGAGCAGGCAGGTCCCGAACACCTCGGCACCCTTGATCAGCTTGACGTCGCCGAGGGCGAGGGTCTTCTCGTCCTTCACTTCCGTGCTCGTGGACGCGGTGCAGTAGTCACCGTGGGTTGTGACGATGCGATAGGTGCCCGAGGCAATGTGTTTGAGCTGGTAGTGCCCCTCCTTGTCGGTCACAACGCTGGTGCGGGTGGTCGTGATGGGGAGCAGGTCCCCAAACATCTGCACAAGCCCACTGAACTGCGATGCCTCACGTGTGGCAACGGTGGCTCCGGCCAGCGGTTTGCCATCGGCGCCGTAGACCGTGCCCGTGATCGTCGTTCCACGCTGCAGCTTTACCGTAACCTCGGCGGTATTCGCTTCGTCCGTGATCGAGAACGGTTCGGACCGCGTGAGTGCGTTCAGGTCGGCTTCCACCTGGACCACGAACTCGCCGAGTGGCAGGCTGCGAATGGTGGCGACGTCGCCCGCGAAGTCGCGCTGGCCGAGTTCGCTCGTGGGTAGGGACGGCAACTTGCCGAAGCTGCCCTTGGCCTGGAAGTAGCGCATGACGCTGACCTTACAGCTAGCGACGGGGCCACCGTTGCAGTCGAGCACGCGCAGCTTCACCGTGCCTGGTGTGGGACTTTTCTGCTGGGGTAGGCCCCGTTGTGCGATCAAGGGCACGGCACTGAGGGCGAGGGTGAGGGCCAGGGATGAGCAGTGGCGCATGCGGGATCTTCGTAGTCGGGGTTGCCGGTCGGGTTGCGACGTCGTTCGAGATGTGATCTTCCCGCAACTTTTTGACGACGCTCCAGGCGCGAGTTCGCCAGGCGCTAGGCGCGTGAGGGAACGGTAATAGGATTCCCTGACCATGCGAACCACCTCTCCCCTTGTGTCGCTGCTGGCTCTGCTCGGCTTTGGTTCGGCGCTTACCGCGCAATCCGTGCCCTGCTTTGCGGCCAATGATCAGAACAGCAACGTCAGCAATCTGATCTACAGCTATTCCAACGCGGCGCCGAACACGAACGCGTGGCAGATCACGCCGACGTCGCTGCTCGTGGCGCAGAGTCTGCGCATCTATACGCGCAATACCTATGCCTCGCAGGTTGGCGCGTTCATGACTCTGGAGCTCTGGGATGAAGATCCGTTGAGCCCGGGGTTGCCATTTACACGGCTCGCGGGTGGCACGTGGCAGTTCAATTCTGTGATGAGCTGGCAAGGCACCAACCTTGACCTGCCGGTGGTGCTACAACCCAATACCAATTACTGGGTCGTGTTGACCGAGCCGGGTTGGTCGACGCCGCCTACCGAACCTGGTGGTGCCACCAAGCCGGCGGCGCGCCAGGTGGCCGGCGCGTGGCTTCCGGCCGGCGCTTCGGCCCTCAAGGTGCGCATCTACTGCTCGTTGCTCGACGACCAGAACGTCGTGCCGTTTGGTGGCACCTGCGCTGGGGCCAGTGGCAGCATGCCGTTCTTGTTCACGAACCAGCCGCCAACCCTAGGTAATGTCGATTTCCGCCTCGAAGGCACGGGGTTGCCTGCCGGGGCGCTGGTGTTCTTCGTGATGGGGCTGCAGCCCGGTTATCCGAGTGTGCCGATTGCAGGCACGCCGAATTGCTTCCTGAGCACGGACACGGTCGCCACCTTGGTCGGGACCAGTGGTACTGGCAACGTGCGGGCCGCGGCAGCGTTTGGCCACTTGACGTTCCCGTTTGCGTTGCCGACGGGGGCTGCGTGGCAAGGGTTGTACTTCTCGGCGCAGCTGGCGGCGATCGATGGTGCATCGACGGCTGCTCTGCCATTGGTCACCACGAATGCGCTGCAGGTGACTTTGTATTGATCGGACTGGTCGCGGCGCTGGAATTCTGAGAGTACAAACAACGGGGGGCACCAGATGGTGCCCCCCGTTGTCGTTATGCTGGGCTGGCCCAGCGCGCTTTGGCAGGATCGATCAGAGGCCGATCATCATGCCCGCGGCGTCCGACAGGACGGCGCCGAGCGCGTTGAAGCCCGGATCGAGCACGAGGGCCTGATTGTACATGTTCAGGCCGACCACACCTGGATCGTTCGGGATGTTGAAGTTCCAGACCGCGCTGTTCGAGGCGCCAAACAGGAAGCGCGAAGCATCCGTGCTGACGCGCGCAAAGCAGCCAGGCGCGCCGTAGGGCGTCGTGCTGAGCGGCAGCGGTCCAAAGATCGAAGCCGTGTTGCTGAAGCCCGTGAGCAGGATCGCGGCCGAGGACGGCAGGTTGTTGAGCGTGACGCTCATCGTCGTGCCGATGACCGGCGGCGCGCTGTGCGACAGGTTGGTGGTGCCGAGCGAACCGGCGCAGCCAGGGCCGAAGAAGCCGTAACCAGCCTGGTCACCATTGCCGGCGGTGCTGTAATGCAGCGTGCCGTTCCAGCAGCGGCCCACGATGCCCGAACCGCCCGTGAACAACGTCGTGCTGACGCGGCCCGGCGCGGTGGCGGGGTTGGGGTTGAAGGTGACGTCGCCATTGCTGAACGGGCCCTGCGGCGAGTTCGTGTAGGAGACGTACATCGTCCCACCTGGCCGGCTCAGGAACACCACCATGCCGTAGTTGCCCGCGGGCAGGTAGAAGCTGTGGTTCAGCGCGACGGGGTACGGAGTGGACGGAGTCACGGGGCCGCCGGCCGCCGTGCCGGTGCCGCTCGCGACGAGACGCCACGCGCTGGCGTTCGCTTCCTTGCCGATGTAGGTGCCATCGGTGATGTAGATGTCGGCCGTGAACGGGCCGGAGTAGGTGTAGATGCCCTGCGTGATCGCGCAGACCGAGATGCCGGCCGGGTTGGTCACCTGCATGTCAAACATGTTGCCGACGAAGGTGGCACTGGTCGTGCCGTTGCCGCCGAGGAAGGGCACCGCCGTGGCCGACAGCGGCGACAGCACGATGGCCTTCGAAGTGCTCCACGGGCC
>JADZDL010000151.1 GCA_020851075.1 Planctomycetota bacterium
GCGAGATTCGGGTTGTCGATGGCGAGTTCACCGTTGCAGGCAAAGGTCTTGCCATCGCTTGTGACCGTGATCGTGCCATTGGCGAGGCCTGACAGGGCCGTGAGCCCGCCTGGTGCGAAGGCGTCGACGAGCGGGCGCCAGCGTTGCAGGTCGAGTCCGGTGGCGGAGAGCCGCGCGGTGGCGGTTTCTTGGGTGAGGTCGCCGTCGGCCTTCACGGAAAGGTGGCCGGCCGGGGACGAGGCCAGAATCGGCAGAAGGCGCGTGTCGAGTTCGAACGTGAGGTGTTGCGAGCCGAACGGCTTTGCGATCGTGCACGACAGGTCCGTCAGGGATTCGAGTAATTGGCCGTCGCGGCGGATTTCGACCTGCGATTCGCGCACCTGCAGCGCAAGTTTGAGTCGCGCGAGGTCCACGGGACCTGGTGGCGAGGCCGGGCCGCTGCCACGTTGGTTGCCGCCGGTGGGGCTGGGACCGCTGCTAGGGGTGCGGCCCGCGCCACCGGTGAGCACGTCGAAGTTTGTGCTGCCATCGGCGCGCTGGTTGACAAAAACCTGCATGCCGACGACTTCGCCCCGGAGTGAAAACCTGCCGCGCACCGCTTGGGCAAGGTTGAGATCCCCTTCGAAGCGGCGCAGGCGCAGCATCGGGTGATCCGCCGGAAAACCGATCGGATTTGCCAATTCGAGGCCTTCGGCGGCAATGCCGGAGAACCAAGAGAAGCCGAGCCGGTCGATGTGGCAGCGCACGCCGAGTTCGTCGCCGATCGCCGTCTCGATCTTCTCGCGCACCGACGAGAGCGCGATGGCGTGTGGGGCAACCGCGATCAGGAGCAGCACCGAGAACGCGGCGAAAAACAGGCGCCGCAACCAGCGCCGCCGTCGCTTCGGTGGCATCGGGGCTGCGGGCGTTGGTGAGGCAATCGTCGGTGCGGGGTCCATGAGGCCCCCCGATCATGCCGAAAAGACGGCCAGTGATGAACGGAGATGCGCAGTCCGGTCCCTCGTTGCTCGAACGGGTGGACCTCGCTCTGGCCAGCCGGCTGGTCAAGGGCGTTGACCACCAGGAGCCCCTGGCGGTTGCGCAGCGCGTCATCGATGGGGTGCGGCGATCGACCCCGGCGGACGTCGCGTTCCTGGCCTCCGCACTGCGTTTGCGTGGCTTCGTGATCTTCGACGAGGATGCGATGGCCGTCGTGAACGGCACCCCGGGCCGACTGTCCCCGCTGACCCAGGAATACCGCCTCCTGCGCGGCTTGCGGGAGTGCCTCGCCCTGATTCGCGCCCGCGCGGCCAACGGGCAGCCGCCCGACGGTTGGTTCCTCGTCGATCTGTTTCGCACGATGACTGCCGAACTGCCGCGTTTCCGCAACAACGACCTGCGGCGCGGCCCACCGTGGGATGCGGTGCTCTACGTGAGCTATCCGCAGAGTGAGGAACTGCGCTTCCTGCTCGACACGTTTGACGTGCAGCACCACTTCCGTGACCAACCGGCGGCATTCTTGCCACTGCACCCGGTTCGGCAGGGTTTCCGCCTCATGTGGCGGTTTGCGCGCATTGCGCCGTTTCCGGACTTCAACGCCGTGATGGGCTGGCTGCTCATGAACGCGTGGCTGCAGTGGCAGGGTTACCCGTTGATCCTCTCCGAAACCGGCGACCAGGCTCTGGTGTCGCGCCTGCTCAGTGGGCCGCCACCGCAGAAGATCGTGCAGTTTGAGGCGCGCCTGTTGGCGGCGGTCGAAGAGCACCGCCACGCCGGCTGAGCGAGCCGCTCTAGCTGGCGTGCCACCTAGGCGCGGATGCTGCGCACGGTAGCTAGCGCGATCGAACGGCCGCCGTCGAGTTCCAGGTGCGTGAAGTTCATGGCGCGCAGGGTGCCTTCGTGCACCTCATTGTTCTCGACGCGCACGCGGCGGCCCATGAGCCCCAGGCGGTCGCGGAAGACCTCTTCGAGCGCGGCCGGGCGCCGGGTGAGCAGCGCGTCCAGGGCGGCGTCGATCTGCGTCGCGAGGGCCACGAGCAATTGGCCGCGGTCGACTTCGCGCCCGGTGGCGAGCGCCAGGGAGGTGGCGATGGTCTCGAGGTCCGGTGGAAAGCGCACGCGGTTGCAGTTGATCCCGATCCCGATGAGGTAGGTGTTGGGGCCAAGGGTACCCGCATCGATGAGCACGCCGCAGAGTTTGCGTCCGTGCAGGAAGACATCGTTGGGCCACTTGATGCGCAACGGCACGCCGGCGAGCGGTTCGCAGGCCAGGGCCACGGCGACCGGCAGGGCCGCCGGTAGCTCCAGTGGTTTCGGCAAATCCGCTTCGATGCGAAATGTGACGGCAAGATCTGCCGCTGGTTCGTCGTGCCATTCGCGCTGCTGCCGCCCCCGCCCCCGGGTCTGGTGGTCGGCCCAGAAAACGGCCTCCACGAGGTGCCCCTGGGCGTCCCGAGGTCGTTCTAGCGCCAGTTCTTGTGTCGAGGGACACGACGGCACGTGGCGCAGGTGTCGAAAGCGCGTGCGCTCCCGCAGGAGGGTCTCGATCTGGGTGTCGTCTGGCATTGCGGGGTGGTTCCGAAGGCTCGACATCATGGCCGACTGAAGTTCCAGGTCCAGTTCTGCCGATGGTGTGGTGGCGTTGGACAACGGAGTCCTCGCAGGCAAAGGAATGAACACTCGAGGCGAACATCTGCCGACTGGCTTCCAGGGTCCCGTGCGGGCCTGGTCGAGCCTTGTCCCCATGGCAGAACGGACCCTGCAGTTGCCCCGCGATCGGGCGCTGTTGCAGGAGCTCCGCGCCAGGCAGGATGCTTCGTCGCAGCCGGCGTTCGACCTCGTCGAAGTGCAGGCGGTCACCGAGTCGCTCGGTCGCATCGAAGACGCGTTGCTGGCCTGCAGTCAGCAACTCAAGACGGGCGGCACGCTGCTCGTCGAAGTCGAATCCGTGCAGTCGTTGCGCATGCTGCGCATCGTGCTCGAAGGTCGCCCGGGCTGCTTTGATGCCGCCGGTAGCACCGACGATCCGACGCAGGCACTCGCGTTGAAGCGCGTGCTGGCGGCGACGGTCGGGGCCGGGCTGCGGGTCGTGGACGTCATTCGTATTCCATCGCCGGCCCCCGAACTGGGGGCCGATTTTGCGCACGAAGTCTTCCAGCGTGGCCTCCTGCCACTCGAATGGCTCGGCGGCGCGCCGCCGGCGCGGTTCTGGCTGATCTGCTCGAGAGAACCAACCCTGGCGGGTTCGGTGTTGATCGCTGGTGGTGATGCGACGTCGCGCGAACAGACTGCGCAGCGGGTGCGCGAGTTCTTGCCGACCGACTGGGAGGTCGTGTTTGGGGAAGGCGCGCGCGAATGCAGCCAGTGGAACCGTGCGGTGGCGAATGCGCGTGGTGATGTGGTCTGGTTCCTGCGTGCCGGCAGCTTGCCCACGCGCGAACTGTTCCTGGCGATGTCGGTGCAAGCCGGCATCGGGGCCTCGACTCCTGGCGCCGGTGATACCCGCAGCAATCCCGGGGATCTCTCGGGCCTCATGTTGCCGCGTCTGGACGTGCTGTTCGCCGGGCCGTTGCCCGAGAGTCTGGAGAACACACAGATCGCGCTCGAAGAATACAGCATGCGCCTCGACGCGAAGCTGCCGATGGCGCAGATCGTCGAGGTGCCGTTCCAAGGGCCTGGTGCGCCCGCGGAATCGCCGCAGCGGTTTGCAGCGGAGATGCAGGAACTCGTGCAGCGCTGGTCCCCCGTGCTCGGCGACGCGGCAACTAGCGGCGCTGCGGTGGCGCGCACTGCGGGCGAAGGGGCGAATCGCGTCGTGCAGAAGAGCAGCCAGCCGGCTGCTCCGTGGGCCGGTCGCAAGCCGCGCATCAGCCTCTGCATGATCGCGCGCAATGAGGAGCACTTCCTGCCCGAGTGCCTAGAGCGCGCTCGTCAGGTTGCGGATGAGATCATCTTCGTGGACACGGGATCGACGGATCGCACCGTGCAGATCGCCGAGTCGTTTGGCGCGAAGGTGCTGCATTCGCCGTGGCAGGACGACTTCTCCGCGCCGCGGAATGTTGGCCTGCGCCACGCGACGGGCGACTGGATCCTCGTGCTCGACGCGGACGAGTTCTTGCAGCCTGGCAGCTGCGAACGCATTCGCGAACTCGTCGAGAATCCGGCGATCAACGGTTACCACCTGCGCTTCATCAACGTCTACGGCGAGGGCCGCACGATCGGTGTGATGATGGTGCGGTTGTTCCGCAATCTGCCGGGCATCGAGTACCAGAATATCATTCATGAGCAGGTGACGCCGAGCCTGCAGCGTCTGGGTGCCGAACAGGGGCTCGTGCTGTCGACCTGCGAAGTCGAGGTCGAACACCACGGTTACACCGCAGCGGTGATGGACCAGCGTGGCAAGACCGAGCGCAACGAACGACTGTTCAAGAAGCAGCTCGCCCAGCACCCCGACGATATCTACACGTTCTACAAGTACGGGGACTTCCTGCGCCGCGTTCCAGGCCGTGATGCCGACGCGCGGAGGTTGCTCGACAAGTGCCTCGACATGATCCTGCAGGGGCCACCGAGTTTGCCGCGTGATCTGCCGTACGCGGGCGAAGTCGCGGCGCTCTGTGCGCTCGAAGCAGCGCGAGCCGGCGACCACGCGCGAGCCCGTGAGGTGCTCGATGTCGCGCTGCGCCGGTTCATGCCAACCCCGAATCTGCACTACCTGTCGGCGAGCCTGGCGCTCACCGAAGGCCGCTGCGAAGACGCGATCACGCACTATCGCCGTTGCCTCGCCTACCGCGGGCAGGTGCTCGTCGTGCCGATTCAAGAAGGCATCACGAGCTACGTGTCGCTGGCCGGCATTGCGCAGTGCTGGCTGCTGCGCGGGGCCATCGATCGGGCGCAGCGTCTGCTCGAACAGGCGATCGCGATCGAACCTTCGTATGAGGTTGCCCAGTTGGCGCTGTCGCGCATCTGGCTGCAACGCGGCGACGCCGCGCGCGCACTGCGCGTGCTCACGACGTTCCTGGCGGCACACCCGGACTCGCCGGGCGCGTGCCAACAGACCACGCTCATCCTGCATCGGCTCGGCCAGACGGCCCAGGCGAAGCGGATGGGTAGACATGCCGTCAGTCTGCTCGAGGCGCGTGCCCTCGATCGCGAGGCTGCGGCGATGAACAAGATCCTGGCCACGATCTGATGGCCATGTACCCCGAGACGAGGAGTTGACGATGACCACGATGACCAAGACCCCCACGCCGACCATGACGTCGGCCGTTCCCCAGCGGTCGGGCTTCCAGGCGATCCCGACGCGCATCCGCGACGTTCGTGACCCGCAGGTGCCGCCGCTGGTCGTCGAGCCGATGGCCGAGCAGAACAAGGCCGCCATCTGCCAGAGCCTTGGTGAGCTGGGTAGCCGGCTTGCCGAGATCCACCGCACCGCGGCGGAGGCCTACCTTTCGCAGGGCCTCTACGAGAAGAGCCTGCCGCACCTCGAAGCCGCTGCGACCTTTGGTCCTGGGGAGATCGAGTACCAGATGCAGCTCGGCACCGTGCGTTACCTGACGGGTGACGACGTTGGCGCGATCAACTCGTTCAACGCCGTGCTCGCCACGGATTCGGGCAACGCCGAAGGCTGGTTCAACCTGGCGATGGTCCTGTTTGGCCAGAACCAGTTCGCGGAGGCCGAGGACTGCTTCCGTCGTTCGAGTGAGATCCAGGGCACCGACTCGCAGGTCTGGAACAACCGCGGCGTCTGCCTCTGGAAGCTCAACCGTCTCGCCGATGCGCGGGCCTGCTTCAAGCGCGCCCTCAGCATCGACCCGACGGACACGGACGCGCAGTTCAATCTGTCGAGCGTCGGCTGATCTGAGGATCTGCCACGATCCTCAGTCGGGTGATCCCCTGCGCCGGCCGTGTGGCTGGCGCGGGGTGTTCGCAGTTGCTGACGGATCCGCTCAGGGAGCGGGGTCACCATGGGTGACATCCCCTAGTTAGTTTGCATAGCGATGGGCCGATATGCGAGGTGTCCAATGAGCACCTACTCGGAACAGCAGATCCCCGGTCTTGCACCGACCAATCCTAGTGCGAGTCCCATACTCCGCGCCACGCGGTGGACTATCACCGCTCGCCTCACCGCGGGGTTTGGCACGATGGTGGCGATGCTGCTGGTCATGGCGGCGATTTCCGCCCGTTCGGCGGATTCGAGCCAGAACACGGTGGGAGGGCTCGTCGTGGCTGTCGAAGAAGTGGCGGCCAGTGGCCAGGTGGCCGAGAGTGCGCTGCGCGTCGAGTCCACGATCGGCGAATACCTGCTCGATCCTGACAACGCCGAAGTGTCGGCGTCGTTGGCGACCAGCAAGGCAGAGTTCGATACCCGTGCCAATCGGCTGGCCGAACTCGTCGCCGGCACGGCTCGCCAAGAGGAGTTTGCGAGTGCGTTGCAGGGCATGAACCAGATGTGGAGCCTGTTTGGCAATCTGCGCGAGAAGACGGCCGAATCCCTGCGTTTGCAGCGCGAAGTCATGGAGCCGGCGGCGGCGCAGTTGCTCGGCGCGACCTCGAACATGATTGCCGAGGCGAATACGGCGGGGGTTGTGCCGGCCCGTGCGGCGGCCCGCCAGTCGAAGGTGGAGTTCCTGGAGGCGCGGCTGCACACGTTTGCGGCGTTGGCGTCGCTTGCCGACGCCGATCGTTCGTCGGCCGTGGCGGCGATCGCGAGCATGGTCGAAGGCGTGAACAAGTCCGCGGCCAACGCCGAATGTGGCGCCTTTGCCGAGCAGTTCACCAGCCTGCTACCCATCGTCGAGCGCTTCCGCGAGTCGTTCGTGCGCATCGTGGACCTGCGGCGTGAGGTTGACACCCTGCTGAGCAAGCAACTGGTGCCGATGCAGCAGTCCAGCCTGGACAAGGTCGAGCAGTTGGTGGCGGGCCTTGCGCAAGGGGCCGCCAAGGCGGGCACCACGGCTTCGGCTTCGGCCGGCAACGCTCGCAACTTCAGCTATGTGCTGGGCGGCGGCGTGGCTTTGCTTGGCGTGATCCTGGCGCTGTGCATCGCGCGTGGCATCACGCGCCCGGTCCACTCGCTCGTCGCTCGGATCGCCGCGATCCAGCATTCGAAGGACCTCACGCAGCGGGTGGAGGTGCGTTCGCGCGACGAGGTCGGGCAGTTGGGCGAAGCGTTCAACGAACTGGTTGGCACGCTGCACAACATCATCGCCGAGGTGCGCAGCGGTTCGCAGCAGATCGACTTGGGTGGGCAGCACATCGCGAATGCCAGCCAACAGCTGGCTTCGGCGGCTTCGGAGCAGGCGAGCAACCTGCAGAGCATTTCCGCGTCGTTGGAGGAGATGTCCAGCATGACGAGTAGCAACGCCGACAGCGCGCGCGAAGCGAGCGGACTCGGCGAGGGCTGCATGCGATCCGTCGAGCGGGGTCAGGAGGAAATGCGTGCGATGACGGCGGCCGTGGAAGCGATCCAGCAGGCTGCCAGCCAGATCGGGCAGATCCTGAAGACGATCGACGGCATCGCGTTCCAGACCAACCTGCTGGCGCTCAATGCGGCGGTCGAAGCGGCGCGCGCCGGGGATGCGGGCAAGGGGTTTGCCGTGGTGGCCGAGGAAGTGCGTTCCCTCGCGCAGCGTTCGGCGGAAGCGGCGCGCAGCACCGGGGCGCTCATCGAAGCGAGCAATCAGTCCGCGCAGCGTGGTGCGGAGGTCGCGGCGCGTGTGGGCACCAACCTCGCGGAGATCACGGCGAATACGCAGAAGGTCTCCACGATCCTCGGCGGCATCGCCAATGCCTGCAGTGAGCAGGCGATCGGCATCAAGCAGATCAACGCCGGCACCTCGACGCTCGACAATTCGACGCAGCAGACCGCGGGCAACTCGGAAGAGCTGGCTGCCTCGGCGCAAGAACTGTCGTCGCAGGTTGGCTGCCTGCGCGCGTTGGTCAGCGTGTTCCGCGTCCAGGAATGATGGCTCAGACGTACGTCGGGTAGGTCCCGTCGTACATCCTGGCGCGCACCGTCGCTTCGAGATCCTCGGGGCGCGGCGCCGTCGCGAGGCCTTCGGCGTAGGCGATCTCCGCCACCGCGACGGCGATATGTGCGGACACTTCGCGGATCGTCGAGAGGCGCGGGTACAGGAGCCCGCTGGCGAGAGCGCTGGCCTCGACGAGGCCGGCGAGCGTGCGCGCCGCCGCGTAGAACATCGAGTCCGTGATGCGGCGAGCCCCGGCGACGATCGCGCCAAGGCCGAGACCGGGGAAGATGTAGGCGTTGTTGCCTTGCCCAGGAACCAGCGTGCGGCCATCGAACTCGACTGGCGCAAACGGGCTGCCGCTCGCAAACACCGCGTTGCCGCCGGACCAGCGATAGGCATCTTCCGCAGTGCACTCGGCTTTGCTGGTCGGGTTGCTCAGCGGGAAGATGATCGGCCGCGCGTTGATGCGGGACATCGCGCGCACGACGGGTTCGGTGAAGGTCTGGGGCTGCGCAGACACGCCCAGGATCGCGGTCGGCTGCAGGGACTCGACTGCGGTCAGCAGGTCGCGGGCCGGCGCGTGTTCGTGTGCATACGGGAGCTTGTGATCCTGCAGGTCGGTGCGGCTCTTCACGACCAGACCATGCGAATCGACGAACCAGCACTGGCGGCGCGCCGCCTCGCGCGAGATGCCTTCACGTTCCATCGCTGACACAAACAGGTCGGCAATGCCGGTAGCCGCCGAGCCAGCGCCGAGGAACAGGATGCGCTGCTGGGTGAGCGGGACGCCGGTGATGCGGATGGCGGAGAACAGGCCCGCCAGGGCCACGGCGGCCGTACCCTGGATGTCGTCGTTGAAGCAGCACGCGCGGTCGCGATAGCGCGCGAGCAGTCGGATGGCGTTCTCCGTCGCGAAGTCCTCAAACTGCAGGATCGCGCGCGGGAACACCTCCTGCACGGCCATGACGAACTCTTCGAGCAGCGCGTCGTAAGCGGCGCCGCGCAGGCGTTCCTGCGGCAAACCAAGATAGAACGGATCGTCGCGGATCTCCGGCCGGCTGGTGCCGACGTCGATCGTGATCGGCAGGCACTGTTCGGGGGCGACACCCGCGCAGGCCGTGTAGAGCGACAGCTTGCCGATGGGGATGCCCATGCCATTGGCGCCGAGGTCGCCGAGGCCGAGGATGCGTTCGCCGTCGGTGACGACGATGATGCCGATATCGCGGTCGGGCCAATTGCGCAGGACCTGGGCGATGCGACCACGATCTTCGGCAGTTACATAAAGGCCCCGCGAACGTCGGAATATGTGTGCAAAGCGCGTGCAGGCTTCGCCGACCGTTGGCGTGTACACAATCGGCATCATCTCTTCGATGTGATCCATGAGCACCCGATAGAACAGGTGCTCGTTGCGGTCGAGCAAGCTGGCCAGGTAGATGTACTTCTCGATCGGGCAGTTCTTGACCCGCAGGTTCTCGAGAATGCGGGCCTGTTGGCCCGCCTGCGTGACGACGCGCGGCGGCAGCAGCCCGTGCAGGCCAAGTGCATCACGCTCGGCTGTGGTGAAGCCGGTGCCTTTGTTGAGGCGGGGATCGTGCAGGTAATCGACGGGACGCGGTGCCATGGATTGGCACGCTATCTCACGCTGTGCGGTGGGCGACAGGGGGCGATGTGCGGGGACAAAGTGGCCGGCTGGGCATTGCAGCCCATGGTCGGCACCGCCAAAGGGCCCGCCTCAAACGTTGCGTTCGAAGCGCACGCCGAGGCCGCGGGTCGGATCGCGGTAACCCTGCAGCATCTTGCTGCCTTGCCGGACCCGGCTCAGTTCGTGCCCGAGGCCTTCCAGGCCAACACGCATGGCGTGTTCGAGGCGTCCGCGGGCCGCCATGGCTTGCTGCCGTTGGCTGGCCATTGTGGGATCGTCGTTGCTGGCGTGCGGCAGCCCCGCCAGGTGTTCTTCGGCGATATCGAGCAGGGACGTGACGCGTTCGAGGTCACCCTGGGTGAGTGCCTCGTAGGCCTGGTCCCAGCAAGCGGTCAGCTCGCCCAGTCGATAGGCGGCTGCCTCTGGACTAGCCGGGGATGATGCCATCCCAGCCTTCCTTGAGCGTGCGAATGACCTGCAGCGCGTTGGCGACGCCGTTGGGCGTGCGCGTGAGATTGGCCTGGCTCAGCTGGTCGAGGCTGAACTCATAGAGGCGATCAAGATCCGTGGCGATCTGGCCGCCCGCGGCATGGTCGAGACTGGCGCGCAGCTCGCCGAGAATGCCGATCGCGCGGCTGAGGGATTGCCCGACTTCCGGCGAACGCGCGGTCTTGTTGTCCGAGAGGCCGATGCGGCTCTGCTCGAGGTTGCGGATGGCGCCGTCGTAGAGCAACTTGACGAGCTTCTCGGGGGATGCCGTGAGAACGGCGTTGCGTTGATACGTGGCTGCTGCTTGTGCGTAGGACATGTGGGGTTCCTCGTTTGGGGGATGGAGTTACTTATCTGCCGATGTTGCTTACGGAGCTGCCTTGCCCCTGCAATCTGGTGAGCAGGCTCTCCAGATTGGCGTATTTGGTTTCGAGATGTTTTTGATACTGCTCGAGTCGTTGATTGCCTTGGTCGATGCGGCTCTGGGTTTGTTTGACCTGGCGATCAAACCCGTCGGCGCGCGTCTTCAGCAGGCCGTCGACCGAATCGGTGTACAGCTCGATCTGGCTCTCAAACTTCTTGGCGATGCCGTTGGTAGGATCCGTGAACACCGCGGCGACGGCGTTCTCGTCATCGCTGAGGGCTTCTTCGAGCTTCGACTGCGTAAACGTCAGCTTGCCCTGCGTGTCGGCCTTGATGCCGATCTGCGAAAACAGCTGGTATGCCTGGTTGCCAGTCGTTTCTACCGCGCTACCGGCGATGTTGCGCAGGTTCGTGCGGATGTTACGAAGGGTGATGTCGCCAAAGAGCGGGTTCTTGGCCTTGTTATCCTCGCCGAGCACGTTCTGGTTCTGGGCGAAGTCGACGATTGCGTTGTATGCATCGACGAACTCCTGGACCTTCTTGGCGGTTTCGGTCGCGTCGGTCGCGACGGTGATCGTTGTTTCCTTCGATGGGTCTGGGACGGCCTTGAGGTCCAGGGTGACGCCAGCAATTGCGCCAGACACCGAATTGGTCGGGCGCTTCACGAGAATGCCATTGACGAGCACTTCCGCGTCTTGGGCGGCGGAGCGCTCGCCGGCGATCAGGCTGTTGATGACAGCGGTGTAGCCCGTGTCGCCAGCAACATCCGTGATCGTGAAACCGTTCTCCTTGCCGGTCTCGGTCGAGCGCAGCACCAGTTGGTAGCGGGTGCCGGCGGCGCCACCCGTGTCGACCACTTCCGCGCGCAGTTTGGCGTCGACGGTGCTGGCCTGGTTGTTGATCTCGGCAGCGATCGAATCGAGCGAATCGCCCTGTTCGATGAC
>JADZDL010000152.1 GCA_020851075.1 Planctomycetota bacterium
AGAGAGAGAGAGAGAGAGAGAGAGAGTCAAACTACTTGACATGGGAACATCCTCCAACTCACAACTTCTTCAAATGGTCAACCCAATGGACAGAACGCTACCGTGGCTCTGGTGAATGTCTACCCCCCAGTCGTGCGTAGCCCCGGGTCTTTCGTCCGCGTTTGCGTGGCTAACGAAGCTAGCTAGCCGGCGGCGCCACCCGGAGTCCGGCCTACCGAGCCTAGAGCCTACCGAGCCTAGAATCGAACCGAAGTCCTGGCCAAGGGCGATCTCGGGTGGACGTGCACGACGACCGTTACGTTCCGGCAGGGCGACGAGAGTCCGATCGAGATGACGCTGCGGCGGCAGTAGCGCGACGGCGGTAGCACCGGAGCCACGGCTCTCGGAGCATGGCACGTGACAGCCGCCCCCATGAGTGGGAAGATCTTCTGCCACGCCACGCCAAGTCTTCCCCCCTTGGTGCCTCGTTGTAGCCCACCCATGCGCGCGAAGATCCGATCCCTCCGCTTCCTGCCGCTGGCCCTCTTCGCCGGCGTGAGCCTCGCGCTTACTTCGGCAACTGGAAGCCCCGATCGCGGGCGCCGAAAGCCCCCCACTCCCGACGGCAAGGTGTTGTACGGGCGCGATGTGCGACCGATCCTCGCCGACCGCTGCTTTCGCTGCCACGGCCCCGCCGAGAATGGCCGCGAGGCAAAGTTGCGGCTCGATGAGCGCGACGAAGCGATCGCCGCGCGCAAGCACGGGGCGGCCATCGTGCCAGGCAAACCCGAGCAGAGCCTCGTCTGGCAACGCCTGACGACCCACGACGAGGACGAACGCATGCCGCCGCAGAAGAGCGGCAAGCCGGCGTTCTCCGCGGCCGAAGTCGCGATCGTCGAACAGTGGATTGCGGAAGGGGCCCACTACGAGCAGCACTGGTCGTTTGCCGCGCCGCGCCAACCGCAGGTGCCAACGGCTGGCTACGGCTGGGCCCGCAACGAGATCGACCACTTCGTCGCTGCCGGACTCGCCGAGGCGGGCCTGCAGCCGAGCCCCGCGGCCGATCCGGCGACGCTGGCGCGCCGCGCCTTCCTCGTCCTTACCGGGCTGCCGCCGACGCCGCAGGAGCTCGATGCGTTCCTGGCCGACAAGAATGCTGATGCCTACGAACGGCTCGTCGACCGCCTGCTCACCGAGGAGCCCTACCTCACGCGCCACGCCGAACACCTGGCGCAGCCGTGGCTCGATGCGGGTCGTTATGCCGACACGAGCGGCATCCACATGGACGCGGGCCGGCAGATCTGGCCGTGGCGCGATTGGTTGCTGCAGGCGATCAAGCAGGACCTGCCGTTCGATCAGGTCGTCAGGGACCAGATCGCTGGCGACCTGTTGCCGAATGCGACCACGGCGCAGCGGGTCGCCACCGGCTTCTTGCGCAGCCACGTGACGACCGACGAAGGTGGTGCGATCGATGAGGAGTATCGCGTCGAGTACGCGGTCGAACGCACCAACACGCTCGGCAGCGTGTTCCTCGGCCTCACGCTCGGCTGTGCGCGCTGCCACGACCACAAGTACGACCCGATCACGCAGCAGGACTACTACCAGCTCTACTCGTTCTTCAACCAGAACCAGGAGCCTGGGCTCTACTCGCAATCGCCAAACCCCTACCGGGCCCTGGAACCGGCGCTCGAGGTGCCGTCCGAGCAGGACCTCGCCGCGCGCGCGCGCTTGCGGGAGGCCATCGCCGGCGCGGAAGAGGACCTGCGCACGATCCCGGCCGATGAGGCACAACAGCGCGAAGTGTTCTTCGCCGCGATGCAGAAGGACGGTGGCCTGCAGTGGCCGGTCGCCGAGGTGGTGTCGGCGACGAGCAGCAACGGCAGCACGCTCACCGCGCAGGCCGATGGCTCGGTGCTGGCCAGCGGCGCCAATCCGGCCACCGATCGCCATGTGCTCACGCTTCGTACGGAGGCCAGCGACCTGCGCATGCTGTGCGTCGAAGCGTTGCCCGATGCGAGCCTGCCCGAAGGCAAGGTTGGCCGCGCGCCCAACGGCAATGCCGTGCTCGAGTCGATCCGCCTCGCGGTTCGCCCGCTCGGCAGCACCGCGGACTTCACGCCCGTGCCGTTCGTCTGGGCGAGTGCGGACTACGAACAGGACGACGGCGACTACCGGGTCGTGAACGCGCTGCGCGACGACGAACTCGGTTTTGCCGTAGG
Organism: Planctomycetota bacterium; assembly: GCA_020851075.1. GTDB lineage: Bacteria > Planctomycetota > UBA1135 > UBA1135 > UBA2386 > JADZDL01. The sequence goes on from JADZDL010000152.1 coordinate 2,199, forward strand.
TGCCCACCAGCGGCCGGCGCAGCCCGTGCGCGCGCTGTTCCTCGCCGAGGCGCCGTTCGGTGGCCAGGGTGGCAGCGAGCTGCGCGTCGAACTCGACTACGACTCGGTCTACCCGCAGCACGTGTTCGGCCGCGTTCGCCTGCACGTAGGCACGCTCGGCCCGGCGATGCTCGATCGTCTGCCAGCCGCGACGAGCGGGTTCTACGTCGCGGGCCCGTTCCCCTCCGCGGACGGCAAGGTGCTCTACGGTGGCGACCACGGCCCCCAATCGAGCACGGAGATCGATGGGCGGCAGCGCTGGGGCAAGCTCGCCTGGCGCTTCGACGCGGGCCTGCGCGAAGGCACCGTGCACACCAACCTGCCGCAGGGCCGCAACGCGACGTTCGTGGCCCAGCGCGTCTATTGCGCAAGCCCACGGCAGCAGAAGGTGTCGCTCGGCAGCGACGACGGGTTTGTGCTCTACGTCGGTGGCCAGAAGGTCGCCGAACGGCAGGTCGATCGCGCCGCTTCTGCCGACCAGGATCCGGCCAGTTTCCCGGCTCTTGCGGGCCAGAACGTGGTCGTGCTGCAGGTCGTGAACACGGGCGGCCAGGGCGGCTTCTACCTGCGCCACGACGCGGCGGCGGACGCGCTCACGGGCGACCTGCGCCTCGCGCTGTTGCCGCCGACGACGCTCGACGACAGCCTGCGCGAACGCCTCGGCAACGCCTGGCGCGAGCGGTTCTCGCCCGACTTCGCAGCGCGCCGCAAGCACCTCGCGGGCTTGCAGCAAGAGCTCGCGACGCTCGATGCGGCGGTGCCGCAGACGATGGTCATGCAGGAAGCGAGCATGCAGCGCGACACGTTCGTGCTCCTGCGCGGCGAGTACGACAAGCCCGACCGCAACCGACCGGTCAGCAACCAGATCCCGCGCATGTTCGGCGAACTGCCCGCCGACGCGCCGAAGAACCGCCTTGGTCTGGCCCAATGGCTCACGTCGCCGGGCAACCCGCTGTTGTTGCGCGTGGCCCAGAATCGGCTCTGGGAGTTCGTGTTTGGCAATGGCATCGTGCGTACGAGTGAGGACTTCGGCCTGCAGGGCGAATGGCCGAGCCACCGCGAACTGCTCGATTGGCTCGCCGTCGAGTTCCGCAATCGTGGCCTCAGCACACGCGCCATGCTGCGCCTCCTGGTGACCAGCGCGACGTTCCGCCAGGACGGCCGCGTCGCCACGGCCGCGCAGCAGAAGGATCCCCAGGATCGCCTGCTCGGTTGGTTCCCGCGCCGCCGCCTCACCGCCGAGACGATCCGCGACCAGGCGCTCTACATCGCGGGCCTGCTGAAAGAACAGCAAGGTGGGCCGAGCGTGAAACCGTACCAGCCACCGGGCCTCTGGAAGGAAGTGGCGATGCTGCAATCGAACACGCGCGAGTTCCAACGCGGCATGGGCGACGACCTCTGGCGGCGCAGCCTCTACACCTACTGGAAACGCGCCTGCCCGCCGCCATCGCTGCTCACGCTCGATGCGCCGACGCGCGAGTTCTGCACCGTGCGCCGCAGCACCACGAACACGCCGCTGCAGGCGCTCGTGCTGTGGAACGACGAACAGTTCGTCGAAGCCGCGCGCGTGCTCGCGCAGCGCACGCTGGCACAAGCCGGCAGTGACGAAGAACGCCTGCAAGCGGCCTATCGCCGTTGCACCGGCCACCCGCTGGCGAAGGAGCAGCTCCAGCTCGGGCTGGACCTGCTCCGCACCATGCGCCAGCGGTACGCCGCGGCTCCCGACGACGCCAAGGCCCTGCTGGCCGTCGGCGAAGCACCGCGCGACACCAACCTGCCCGCTCCGGAACTTGCGGCGTGGACGATCGTCGCCAACGCCTTCCTGAACCTCGACGCCACCCTCTGCCTTGATTGACATGAACCAGCCACACCCCCACGCACTCGATTGCACCCGGCGGCGGTTCTTCGGCCGCTCGGCAGCCACCATCTCGGGCGCGCTCGGCGCCATGGCGCTCGGCGAATCGCTGCACGCGGCCACGCCACGGCTCGCGTTGCCACACGACCCGACGCGCGGCCCGCACTTCGCGCCCAAGGCCAAACGCGTCATCTACCTGCACATGGAAGGCGGGCCGAGCCACCTCGACCTGTTCGACCACAAGCCGGAGCTGCACAAACGCTACGACCAGGACCTGCCCGATTCGGTGCGCAACGGCCAGCGCCTCACGGGCATGACGTCGGGCCAGACTCGGTTTCCGATCGCGCCGTCGATGTTCAAGTTCCATCGCCACCAGAACAACCAGGATGGCGCGTGGATCAGCGAACTGATGCCGCACCTCGGCAGCGTCGCGCACGAACTCTGCATCGTGCGGTCGATGCACACCGAAGCGATCAACCACGAGCCGGCGATCACGTTCGTGCAGACGGGCACGCAGCAGCCCGGGCGACCGAGTTTTGGCGCCTGGTCGAGCTACGGGCTTGGCACCGACAACCGCGATCTGCCGACCTTCGTGGTCATGATCACGCAGGGTTTCGGCAACATGCAGGCGCTGTCGGCGCGCTTCTGGGGCAGCGGTTTCCTGCCGAGTGAACACCAGGGCTGCAAACTGCGCAGCAGCGGCGATCCGGTGTTGTTCCTGCGCGATCCGGCCGGCGTCTCGCGCAGCGACCGCCGCGCCATGCTCGACCTCGTGGCGCGCTTTGGCGAACACGAGGCGGCGGCGAGCCTTGATCCCGAGATCCGCGCGCGCATCGCGCAACAGGAGATGGCCTACCGCATGCAGATGTCGGTGCCCGACCTGACCTCGGTCCAGGACGAACCGGACGCGACCTGGCAGCTCTACGGCGAAGAGGCGAAGAAGCCCGGCACGTTCGCGAGCAGCTGCCTGTTAGCGCGCCGCCTGTCCGAACGCGGGGTGCGCTTCGTGCAGCTCTACATGCGCGGCTGGGACCAGCACGGCAACCTGCCGAACGAGATGCGCAAGCAGTGTGAGGCCGTCGACCAACCGATCGCGGGCCTGCTCACCGACCTGCGCCGCCGCGGCCTGCTCGACGACACGCTGGTCGTGTTCGGCGGCGAGTTCGGCCGCACGGTCTACAGCCAGGGTGGGCTCAGCTACGACAACTACGGACGCGACCATCACCCACGCTGCTTCTCGATGTGGCTCGCTGGCGGTGGCATCCGGCCGGGCATCACCTACGGCGAGACCTGCGAGTTTGGCTACAACATCGTCGAGAACCCGGTGTCCGTGCACGACCTGCACGCCACCATGTTGCACCTGCTCGGCTTCGACCACGAACGGTTGATCTTCCGCCACCAGGGCCGCGACTACCGCCTTACGGACGTCGCCGGAACCGTCGTCCACGACCTGCTCGCCTGAGACCGATGCTGCTTTCCCTGCTCGACGATTCGTCCCCGTATCTGGCGGTCTTTGGCCGCTTCCACCCCGTACTGCTGCACGCGCCGCTCGGCATCCTGCCGGCGGTGGCGCTGCTCGAGTTCGGCGCGATGGTGTTCCGTCGGCCGGTGCCGCGCGGGGCGATTCTCGCGCTCAGCTGGTTGGGCGCGGTCACTGCGGCTGCGGCCGCCGCCTCGGGCCTCGTGCTCGCTGGCGAAGGCGACTACGGCGGTGATACGACCGGCCAGCACAAACTGCTGGGCATCGCACTCGGCGGGCTCTGCGTGCTGAGCGCCGTGCTGGCCTTCCTGCACAACCGCGCGCCCTTCCGCATCGCCCTGCTCGTCGCCTGTGGCGTCATGGTCCCCACCGGCCACCTCGGCGGCAACCTCACCCACGGCGACGACTTCCTGTTCCAGCCGCTGCGCGAGAAGAAGCCAGTCCAGAAGCCCCCCGCGAACGGCAATGGCGACACTCCCGCACCCGCCGCGAGTGAGTTCGTGAGCATCGTGCAACCCATCCTCGAAGAGACCTGCAAGGGGTGCCACAACCCCGACAAGCAGAAGGGCGAACTCATCCTCACCACGATCGAGGGCATCCAGAAAGGTGGCGAGAACGGTGCCGTGATCGTGCCCGGCAAACCCGACGAGAGCCCGCTCGTCACGCACTGCGAACTGCCGCTCGACCACGACGACCACATGCCGCCGCCGAAGAAGCCGCAGCCGACCGCCGACCAGGTGCGCGCGCTGCGCACGTGGGTGCAGAACGGCGCGAAGTTCGACTGAACGCCGCGGCCTACAGCATGCGGAAGTCGCGTTCGCTCGTGTTGGCGGGCTCCATGCGGCGAATCTCGAGCGTCGTCGTCGTGCGCCCTTCGGCGTCGAAGTAGACGCGCCGCCGCGGGTACGGGATGCCCTGGAACTCGCTCCAATCCTCGAATCGCACGCGCCGCGTCTCGCCGCTCGCGGCGAACTTGTAGACCAGTTCGCGCGGCCGGCCCGAGGTCGGCTCGTAGAGCAGTTCAAAACGATCGCGCGGCCGCGGGTCCACCTCGGGACCAAACGTCTCGAGCCCGGGCGGCGGGCGGCGTTCGAGCACAGCGCGCTGCAGCTGTTCTTCGGGACGCGTCTGGACGTCGCGCGACACGACCACGTAGGTGCTGGCGTCCCCAAACGCCCACGGCATGCGCAACTGCAGGCCAAACAGTGCAAGCTCATGCCCGGCGGCCTCGACGGCCGTGAACTGCGGCCGCCCATCGCGTTCGGCAAACACCGTGGCGCCCGAACGCCCATAGACGCGACTCGACGTGCCGTTCACGTACTCGAGACGGTCGCGATCGGCGTAGCGGCAGTCGGCGGTCTGCGTGAGCTCGCGGTAGCCGATGACCTCACCTTGCGGGCCATAGACCGTGACGAGCCACCACACCGACACGCCGCCGATCGCCTTCCACGAGCCCGGCGCACGCACGAACTGGAACACATCGAGCAGCGGCGACCCCGGCTCCATGCCCGAAGCGAGGGGTGGTTTGTTGCGGCCCGAACTGCGGGCATCTGCGGCGGTCGTCAGGGGGGCCCGTTCCGCCTGCTGGTCCCTTGCCACCGGCTCGCGGAACCCGGAACTCGTTCGCCGCACTTCCACCGCGGGCGCCGGCGGCCGCTCGTTCGAAGGCGGCGGCGACGCGGGGGAAGGGTTGTTCGCCCTGCCGGTGACCGGTTCTTCCGGCACCAGCGGATACCCATTGCTATCGAACTCGACCAGACCGACGCGCGTCGGCTTGCTGGCTGGGTCCTGGGTGGCGGGTCCCTGGGTGGCCGCTGCCTTGCCGGGTCCCTGCGGCTTGTCCGCCTGGGCCCCGAGCACTTGCGCGGGCAATAGAACGCCGCCGAGCAGAAGCATGGAGAACGCGTGCATACAGCCCGTGCCATCGGCATTCCGGGCCCCATTCGTTGAGCCCTAACGGCAGAACGGCCATGCTTCCGTGGTGCAACGTTCTGCTCCCGCCTTCTCCTGGCCGTCCCGACTGCAGCCCGCACGGTTGCTGCCGACCCGTTGGCTGCCGACCCTGCTCCTCCTGGCAGCCTGCCAATCCACGGCCGAGAACCTGACCG
>JADZDL010000153.1 GCA_020851075.1 Planctomycetota bacterium
GACCAGCCAGCCGCCAACTCCGTAAACCATGTCCCGGGCGGAGCAACAGGCGGCGGCCACGCGGCTGGGTCCCAACCGCCAAATGTCTCGATTCGGCCACTGCTGGTCAGACCGATTACAAAGCCAGTGCCGCGGCGAGCGCTTACCCATCGCTCGCTCGGCTGCAGTTCCGGGAGATTCGCTCGGAAGGACGAGCTATCGCCCCAGCCAACCACTCGGCCATTGGACAGCAACGCCATCGAGTGACTAATGCCCGCCGCAACCGATTGGACAGTGACTCCACTCCCAAACGCCGGGGGAGAGCAACGGCCGTACGAATTGTCGCCCCATGCAACAACCACCCCATCTGATCGCAGCGCCACCGTGTGATACCACCCCGCATCCAAGGTTGCATAGGTAACACCTATAGGCAGAGGGAGAACGCCGCATTGGCCCTCGGTATTGCGTCCAAAAGCAACCACTTGGCCGTCCGACCTCCATGCGACGGAATGCCATCCTCCCGCCGACATGCCAACATAACTCGCGCCCAAGGGAAGTGGCGGCGCGTCACATTGGCCGTAGGAATTGTCTCCCCAACCTACCAATTGGCCATCCGATCGCAGCGCGAGGGTATAGTTCCCCCCAGCACTCACCATCTGATACGTTGTGCCAGGTGGAAGGTTAGGTACCGCAAGCATGTTTGCGTTTTGAATACTCCCCCACACCGACACGTCGCCATCACTACGCAAAGCAGCATAGTGTACTGCGCCTGCGCCAACCTTCGTGAAACGAACCCCGGGAGGCAACATCGGCGGCTGTGCCGAGGCCTGCGGGATCAGGTACGCCCAAGTCTGCAGAGTGCCGTCATCTAAGAGAGCCATGCCGACGTAGCCGCCAAGGTCACAATCAACATAGAACCTGCCCGGCGGCGCAGCGGGTACAAAGAAGCGCCCCGCACCCGTACCATTCGTCACGAGCCTCCCATCCTGACGGCGCACAAGAGTCCCCTCATGCCCGCATACCAACTGTACGATTGCGCCGTTTCGTCCCTCAGTATCGAACGAGGGGCCGTACCAACCGCGAACGGACGAAGGAAACTGCGCCGACAGGCAACTGGCGCTGGCCAGCGCAGCCAGCGCAAGGAGTCGTGTGCTGTGGTTCATGGCAATTCCTGAGGGCATCGATTTGGCGCCCGACCAGAACCGGTCGGGCGGCAGTTAGCGGACAATTCTCAAGCGTGCGGGCGGCTCTAGTAAGATACCACCAATCCTGGGCTTGCGACCATCCCAGACGAATCACAGGTCAAGGAAGCAGGCAGCAGCCATATTACTTGCACCGTAAAGTCCAGCGGACCCGCGACCATGTTAGGCAATGCCCACTCGATGTACGACCATCCCGCACCTAGCGGTGCCAGCGCGGCTGTGGGCGTCCCAGTCCACAGCCAGATCTCCGTCGTGTCGATCACCAGAGGGGCTGTGGGGGGCAAGGTAATCTGCATTAACGCAGCCAAGGTCCCGCCAGGCCCGCCAAAGTACCCCTGTCCAACAACCGACGATGCAACACCATTGCCTGGTGCCGCTCCCAAGTAGTCGATCTGAACTCGATTGACCTCACCTAGCGGCTTGCCGATGCGCCAGCCGACGGGAACCATGCACGGGCTGGAAAGGCTGCCCGTAGGAGTGCTGCCACCATTGTAGCCGCTGGGTTGCGGCGCTGGAACCCATGCATTCGGTGCAAGCGAACTGTCGAAGCGTGTCCCCATACCATCAGTACGGCTGACGCCCTGCGGCAACGTATCGACAGATGCGCGCACAGCATCCGATGAGAAGGGAGCCTGGGGAGCACGACCGGAAGGGAAATTGGGGACGGTGTTGGGGAAGCCGCCCAGCGAAGCTCCGACGACGTTCAAGCGACACCGCTCGTCCACAGTTACCCCACCACACGACAGGAACCTCTGGTTGAAACCATTGGCCCACAAAACCTCAAGCTCCGCAAGGTGCAACTGCCGACCCGTAGAGGGTGCCATTGCGGTGTTTCCAGGAGACATCGCCGGGTGAGTCTGCACAGAGCTTGGGATCACCAGATCTCGAACAACACTCCCCTGTTGCATGCTGCCACAACGGATCCTTTGGACCGCGTCGACTTCCCAACCGCTGAAAGCGGCGAAACTCCCGTACTCCCCCCACGTGGAAACGCCGGTCAGAACGTCAGGGCCGGCTTTGCCAAAGATGCCAACCGTGACATCCGGTGTACTCAAGCAATCGCACCAAATGGCAAATCCGTCGCAGGCTCCCGCGATCGACGCAGACGATCCGTTTGCGGTCTGCACATGTGTCGCACCATAGAGAGAACCTAACACCGACTTGGTCGCTACGAGGAAGCCAACATCACCGGAACCTTGGGTACCAGGGGAGTCGTTGGTCCCTCCAACAATGGTATATCCACCCACCAAGGCAGAGGCGGCGACATCGTGGCAAATCGTCCACGTCTCACTGGTCCACTCAGTCGCCAGCACCGTCGGATCAAGACTCCCGACGTTGTAGGACTCGATCAGCTGGAGTCCTGTCGTACCCAGCGTAGCGGTCGAGAAGATGGATGCTACGCCAACGGTGTACGCCTCCTGATGCCAATCCAGAGGCGACGTAGTCGTGCAATGCGTAAATGGATAGGCCAGGGGAAAAGCTGGTGTCAGGGTATCCTTCTGGGTTAGCCCAACGGCGATAAACGCATACTCATCGAGCTCTGCAAGACCAAGAAGCACATCCGTACCGCCGCCACCGACCACCGAGTGAAACTCGGTGGTCGTCACGTTTGCCGCCCGATCGTGGCGCAGACGCCCAACGAAGCCATCCCAACCCCCGACTCCGTTGCTACTGTTTCCTGCTGCAGGAACGTACAGCGGGTCCACTATCTGGGTCGGTGCTGCGAATGGAGCCACGGGCACCATCGGCCCGCTCGTCACTAGCCCATACGTCGAATTGCCGCAGTAGGTCACAAGATCTTGCTTCTGCCCCTCGATCTCGATGACGCGGATGCTCAAGTCCGTGACCGTGGATTCCTCCACGGTTGGAACAGTGGGGCCATACATGTGGTGAGTCCACTGCAGCACACCCTTGCCGTCGTATACAGCGATGAAGCCGGTTGGATGACTTGAGTAGCCGACCGGCCCCACTTGGCTCAGAGGGATCTCAGCGTCGAACGTCTCACCGCATATTGCAACACGAACGTCGTCAACGGTTTCCGCAGGCCAGACGGCAATTGCACGAGGGTGAGTCGCGTAGCCGTTTTGGTCAGCAAATGGCGTGACGCCGTAGAAGTAGCTCTGCCACAAGATCGTCTGGTCGGTATCGACAGCCTGTACTATCGCAACCTTGCGCTTGTGACTTGGCAGGGCTGGGACACCCCACCACCCCTGCGGACTAGTGTACGCTGGCTGCAACGAGAACCAGCCGTTTGGAGTCATCGGCGGCGGAACTTCAACCACCTCGTACACCTCGGTCGCCCCAACGGAGTAGGTCCGACCGTGGCTAACTTGGCTTCCCTGCGTCGGCCCCAAGGCGAACTTCGTGTCGATCCAACCGTCACTCGTCGCGGGACCTGGACTCGTCTGCGTACTCGTCCAATCGTGGCCGGAGTAGACCCGGGTTGCCTCAGAACTCTGAGCTGCCAGCGGATCGCAACAGGCCGCAGCACAGACGAGGGCTACAACTACCCGAAGAGAGAAAGAGAGAAAGAGAGAAGACCTCATTCCATGCATCCTTTGCCCCCGATCCCACCGCCGACCAAGTGCACCACGCACCCATGTGGCCGATCCGCGGACTCCTTGAGGACTGCGTGTAATGGTTACCCGAGGCGGCAATCCTTGTCAAGCTGTGACACTGGTCCAGTCTGGCCCACAGGATTGGCTACCCGCACACACCCCGCAGGCCTACCCACCAGCCCCCGAGAGCACGACCCGCACCACCGCATTCGGCCGATTCAGGGTCTCGTTCACCCCGAAGTTCACATACCGAATGCCGCTGCCCACGAGCACGACGCCACCCGCCGCCGTCATGGCAATCTGCCGCACTCCAAACTCCACGGGCCCCGCCAACAGCGTCCCATCGGGCAGGTAGAGCACCACCAACCCCCAATTGCTGGCCAGGTGCAGCCACGTGCCCGCCAACAGGGGGCCGTGCACGGGCGGTGTGAGTTCGAGGCCGGCTGGAGTGCTGGCGAACGGGTTCGCCGTGGCACCGCGGTAGAGGAAGTCCCCGCTGCTGCTGCGGACCAGGGTGTCCGCACTGCCGGTGAGCGAACTGCCGACCATCGGGGCGCCGACCACGTCCTGCTGCACGATCGACTGTGCGCCGGTCACCGGATCGAGGCGGCGCAGAACCTGATTGGTTGCCGTCTGTTCGAAGATGAGCAGGGCGCCACCCGTGTCCGCGGCCTGCACCGGAGCGAGGGCGCCCGAGGGGAACGGCTGCGCCAGGGAGCCCGTGCCCGTCAGGTTGGTCACCGAACCGCCCTGGGACGACAGCGAGACCTTGAACCAATCCATGAGCGCCACGTCGCCGATCGCGACCACCAGTTCGTGCGCAGCGAACTTGGGCAGGATGTGCGAACCGATGTACGGCTCAAAGATCTGGCTTTCGGTGATCTGCAGGTCGGGCAACACGCCCGTCATGTCGAGCAGGTGCAGTTCGTCGCGCACATCGGCATCGACGTAGAAGAGCCGCGCCCCATCGTCGCTGAGCAGCATCGCGGGTTCGCCGGCGCCAAAGGGCAGGTAGCCAGGTTCTTCGTACTTGCTGGGCGGCGGCGGCAGAACGGCCGGACTCGCCATCACCGTGTCTACCCGCCAGAGTCGCTGCAGGTCGCGCGGACCATACAAGAACACGAGTTGTTGCCCGTTGCGCGACAACACCATCTCATCCTTGAAGAGGCCATTGGCCACGAGCGGCGGGGATACATCGTCGGGAACGGCGCCGTCGGCGAGCGAACAGCGCCACACTTCGTCGTCCTCACTCTGCAGGAAGAGGTGTGAGGTGCCGACCATGAGGGAGCCCGGGATCGCTTCGGTGCCCGTGGGTATCGCGCGGCGATTGGGACTGTTCGTGCTCGCGTAGAGCGTGCCGTCGAGCTTCATCACGTAGACGCCACCACCCTGGAGAGCGACCGCCGCGTGCAGCCCATCTTCGGCCACGGCGAGGCTATCGAAGTACGGATCGTCGAGTGCGGCGCCCACGCCGGCACGTTCGAGCACGACCCGCGCCGAGCCGTCGGCGGCGATGTGCAGGAAGCCCCAGAACTGCCCGCCGTTGCGCTTGTAGCGGAACAACCGCCCGCCACCAGGCAGCTCGACGCGTTCGATGCCGTTCTCGACCGTGCGGCGGCTGCGCGATGCATCCAGCTCACGCGCCAACGTGCGCCCGGTGATCTCGATCGGCAACAACTCGACGTTCTGCAGCACCACCGTGTCGCCGCCGTTCGGGTTGTTTTCGGCGAGCGAGACGATCTGCAGCGCGGTGGGAGAGCCCTCGGCGAGGGTCAGGGTCTGGGCTGGCAGCAGGGTCGCAGCAAGCGCGAATACGAGCAAGGAGCGGGTCAACATGAGGTGCACGGAAGACAGAATACCGGGGTTTAGCCCGGTGGGCTCATGCAAGGGCCATGCCGAAAGGGCTGGCGGGCCCAAATGTCCGTGTTCGGCACACATGGCGGCGGCAAGTGTCCGCCATACGCACGGCCAAGGAAGCCGCGGTCAGGAAAGTCCCAGCCGCTTCAGCTTCTCGTAGAGCGCAGTGCGCGAGATCTCGAGCGCGCGGGCGGTCTTCGCCTTGTCACCGCCGCAAGCCTGCATCGCGGCGACGATCGCGCGCCGTTCGGCCTCCTTCAGCGTGACCACCTCGGTCGGTGCCGTGGAGCCGGATGGCGCCGCGTGGGAAGGGTTCGCCACGGGCAACTGCAGGTCGACGATCTCGTCCGTGCTGCTGAGCAGAGCCACACGCGCGATGACATGGTCGAGTTCGCGCACGTTGCCGGGCCAGGGGTAGCCCCGCAAGGCACTCTTCGCAATTGCGCCAAGGTGGAGCTGGCGCCCATTCTGCTCGCCGTGGCGCCGCAGGAAGTGTTCGGCGAGCAACGTGCAATCGTCGCCGCGATCGCGCAGTGGCGGCACGCGCAGTTCGACCGCGGCGAGGCGGAAGAACAGGTCCTCGCGGAACTCGCCTTTCTGCACCATTACACGCAGGTCGCGGTGCGTGGCGGCCAGCAGTCGCAAGTCGAGACGAATCGTCTCACTGCCACCAACGCGGCGGATCGCCTGCTCCTGCAGCGCGCGCAGCAGCTTCACCTGCAGCGCCGGCGGCATGTCGCCGACTTCGTCGAGGAACAGCGTGCCGCCGCTCGCGAGCTCGAGCAGACCTGGGCGATCGCGGTCGGCGCCCGTGAACGCCCCCTGCACGTGGCCGAACAGTTCGCGCTCCATGAGTTCGGCGGGCAGCGCGCTGCAGTTTTCGGCGACGAACGGGCCGCGCGCGCGAACACCTTGGTCGTGCAGTGCGCGCGCGACGAGTTCTTTGCCCGAACCCGTCTCACCAAGGATGAGCACCGGCAGTTCGAGCGGCGCGAGCTTCTGGATCTGCGCGCGCAGGTCGCGCATCACGGGGCTGTCGCCGAGCAGCTGCGTAGTGTCGCGGCGTGTGGCGCGCCTGGCGACCGCAAGCTCGCGGCGGCTCGCGTTTAGTTCGGTCGCCAGCGACTCTTCGCGCAGCATACGATCGACGGCGATCGCGGCCTGGTCGGCGAGCACTTCGAGCGCTTCCTTGTCCGAATCGAGGAAAGCGCCCGCGCGGCCAGGATGCTCGACATAGATCGCGCCCACCGTGCCGCCGGCCGAACGGAACGGTGCACAGATCGCCGATCGCACCTGCAGATTGCGCACCGAAGGCATGTCCTGCAGTTCACGATCCGCGAGCCCATCGGCGCCCGTCAGCGTGCGCTGCAGTTGCATCGCGCGGTGCGCGAGCGAACGGCTGAACGCCTGGCCGGTCGGGCCTGGGTCACCACTCTGGAACTCGCGGCGCATGCCGTCGTCGCGCGCCACGAGCAGGTAGCCCTGGCGACCACCACTGAGTGTTACGGCTGCGTCGAGCAGGTGACGCATCGCCTTGTCGAGATCGGTCTCCTGCGCCAATTGCCGATTGACGGCCAGGAACGTGCGGAACAACTCGCGGCTCGGACCAGGGTTTGGCGGCATTGGCTCTTCTGGAAGCGGATCGCTCGCTGCGGCGTCGCCACTGGCCACAACTCGCGCGGCCAGCGCTTCGTGCACCCGGGCAATCTCGCTGCGGAGTCTATCCGTGTCGGGGGCGCCAATCTCGGCCAACACCAACTCGGCCGCCTGTTGGTCGCCGAGTTCGGCATGCGCGCGCGCGAGCATCACCTGCGCCAACCGGCCCGCCGCCAGATTGCCAAGGCGCAACAGCGCCGGCGCGGCCTGCATGAGCCACGGACGAGCCGCCGGAGCATCCCCGCGCGCCAAAGCCGCAATGCCGAGATTGGCTTCGACGACGGCGACGCCGGCCTGATCGCCAACATGCTGGAACAACGTGCGGGCTTCGCGAAAGCGCGCCACGGCCTCGGCGTGATCACCGCGGTCCTTCGCGATCACCCCGAGATCCTGCTGCACCTTGGCCGCCTGCCGCACATGGCCAAGCCCAAACAACAACTCCGCGGCGGCGGTGAACGCCCGTTCGGCTGCCGCCAGATCGCCGCGGCGACGATGCACGTGGCCAAGCTCCAAGAACACCGAGGCACGCAGGAACGGCTGCTGGTCGGCCGCGAGTTCTTCGAGCAGTCCGGCGAGCAGCTGTTCGCTGCGCGCAGCGTCCCCACGCAGGTTGCAGGCCGTCGCCAGCAGCAGTCGTTCTCGCGGTGTCGCCTGCGGGTACTGCAGATTCTGCAGCGCGGCATCGTGCTCGCCGCGGACCAGGTGCACTCGCGCCTGCAACGAACCGAGCCGCAACCGGCCGGCCGCGTCGGTCACCTCTACCAACTCCATCTCGCGGCGCGCAGCCTCCACCTGGCCCATGTCGAGCAATGCCATCGCGCGCAGTAGCGGCGACTGCGTGCAGAACGGCAGGGCCTGGGCCGGCTCACCCGCGTCGAGCAACCCTTCGGCGAGCGCATCGCGCAACCTGGGCTCCAGACCGGCATTGGTCCTCCCACCTTCACGCCACAGACCGATGGCCCGTTCGCGATGGCCTTGCGCGGCCACCAAACGCACGTTTGCAGGCGTTGCGGGCAGTTCGCGAACTTCTGCACCATCCCGCGACAGGCGCCCGCTGAACGCCGCCGGCCAGGACCACCGACTGCCCGACGGCACGACCTCACCCGTGCGCACGAGTGCCAACAGCTGCTCGCGCACGAGAGCTCCACTGCGCGCACCGCGGCGCACCAGCCACGCCGCCGCCGCGATCGCGGCCTGCCCCTGCAAGCCGAGCACATTCAGCAAGTGTGGCTGCAGGCGCACTGGATCGAGTTCGGGCAGGTCGATGCGGAACGGTTGGCCACCACCGCGCACCACGCGCAACTCGCGCCCCGCTTCGCACAGTGCTTGTGCACCCTGCGTCATGGCCACGAGGTGCATGGCCAACGCGCGGCGATCCTCGGCATCCCCACCACACAGCAGAAGGTCCTGCGAGGCCTCCGCCGTGCCCGCAACGGCCAATTCGGGCCCAAACAGCTCGGCCGGATCCGGCGCCAGCAACGACGGCTGCGGGCGCCCGCTGCCACCACACAGGAACTCCAGCGCCTCCTGCGCATCCTGGAACCGGCGCGCTGGTCGCCGCGACAGACAGCGCGACAAGAACTGGCCGAACGGCGCCGGAAAGTCGTCGGCGCGCACACCCGCCGCCGCAAAGAAGTCCTCGCTCGGAAACCGCGCCAGGAAACGCTGCAGCGGCAGGCGACCACCGGGCCACAGCGCTTGCGCCACCATCGCGCCGACCGAGAACAGGTCCGCGCGGGCATCCGGAATGCCGCCGAGCAGCAGTTCGGGCGCGGCAAAAAACAGCGTGCCGCCGCGACCATGTTCGCCACGGCGCGCGCCGAGGCCGAAGTCCAGCAGGTGCAGGCGGCCGTGCTCATCGCGCAGCAGGTTCTGCGGCTTGAGATCAAGGTGCACCACCGACCGCAGGTGCACGTAGGCGAGCACTTCGAGCAGTTCCTGCACGATCGCCAGCAGTTCCTGGCGGTCCGCCGGCAGCACCGTGAAGGCCCGGCCGGCCTCGTGGTCACGCACGACAAACGCGCGCCCATCGGGCAGGCGACCCACTTCGCGGATCGCCGGAATGGCCGGATGCTGCAGCGACAGCAGCAGCGCCGCTTCCTGCGGTTCGGCGCCCGCCGTGAGCACTTTCAGCACGCGGTCCGCAGTCGCGCCACCAACCGTCTCGGTGACGCGCAGCGTCTGGCCTTCGCCGCCGGCGTAGGCTTCCTTCAGCACGAAACGACCACCGAAGTGGCCGAGCAGCATTTCCACCGGCTCAGTCATCGTCGCGCACGCGCACCCACGACGCGTCGATCGC
>JADZDL010000154.1 GCA_020851075.1 Planctomycetota bacterium
CAGCGCATCGGACAGCAGTCCCGAATCGATGAGGTGACCCTTGGCCTGGAACGTTGCGACGATCGACTTGCTCACCCCACGAAGGTAGCCGCCGGACCCGCTCCAGTCGAACGGTCACCAGCGCGAGGTGAGGTCGAACAACAGTCCGAGCCCACCGCCGATCCAGGCGCCGCGCCCGCGGTGACCCGACTGGTGGCCAATGATGGCGCCGACTCCGGCGCCGAGCGCGGTGTTCAGCGGAAACGACGAGTAATGCGACCGCCGCTGGTAGCTGCCGTAGTAGTAGGGCTGGTAGGTGTAGTAGCCGTAGCTGGGATAGGTCTCGTAGGCCACCCGTTCGCGCACGTAGACCGGCCGTTCGACGACCCGCTCGACGACCTGGACGGGCGGCGGCGGTGGCGGCGGTGGCACGTAGCGATTCTGTTCGATCTGCCCTTCGAGCCAGGCCTTGGTCGCAGCGTCATCCAACGGGACCGATTGTGGTGCTGGCGATGGGGCCATCTGCTGCGCGGTGGGTGCCAACGGCAACGACGGCGCGGGCCGGACCGGCATACGTTCCGCGTACTGAGGCGCAGAGCAGGCCGCGAACGACAACATCAAGAATCCGAGCATGGACACACGCATGACAACCTCCTACTTGTTCCAACTGAGCTGCAACTCGTAGTCGACCGTTTCGCGACTGCGCGAAATCCACTCCAGGTCGACGGTGCTGCCGGCGGGGATGATGACGATCTGGCGATTGGTGGTATCGCCGACCGGCATCCGTTGGGCATCGCGGAAACTGATCTGGGCGAGCACCTGGATCGACTCGTCGTCGATGTTGCGCACGGGGATCACGACGCGCAGTTCGCCACCGGCAGGCTGACGATCCACGCGCGCTGGACCAACGCGCACGACGCTCTGCAGCGACGAGTCGCTAACCCAAGCGCCGGCAATGCGTTCGGCATCGTCCTCGATCGCGTAGGCGGCGTACGGCGCCGACGACGAGCAGGCTGCGAAGAGCAGGACAGGAACGCAGGCGAAGAACAGCTTCATGGGCGCATCTCGATTCGAGTGGTCTCGGCCGTAGCAGCGGGCGGCTGCGCGAGGTGATCGAGGCCGGGAAGGGATCGGAACAGGTAATAACTCTCGGTGCCGCTCGGAACCTGGATCGACCAGGACTGCTGCAGGTCCGGGAGCACCGTGCCGACCGCGTCGGCGAAGCGCAGTTCGATCGTATGCGTTCCGGGCGCGAGGTCGATCGTCAACGCCTGCACGGTTGCCGGCAAGGTAGGCCAATGGCGAACGTCCGCCGCGGTACTGGTGAGTAGGCCAAGCAGGAGCAGGCCACCACCGACGATCGCCGTAGTGGCTGCGCGGTCGCGATTGCGGTCGTTGAGGGCCACCTGCAGCATCACCTGACCAGCGACGAGGGCGCCAGTCTTGAAGACGGCCTTGCCCTTGCGGATGCCTTCCATCTCGGTGCCGCCAAGCGTACGGGCTTGGTAGAAGACGTCGGCGATCACCGCGGTCTCACCGACAGACTTGCCGTCGACACTCACGAAACAACGCTGCGCGGGATGAAAGCGCGGGCGAAACGACGCGAGCTCTTCCATGCGACCAGCGGCAAACTTCTCGGGGCCCAAGCCGCATTCGACGAGCATGACGACGTTGCCTGCCCCTGGCCGACCAAACAGCTGGTTGCTGGCGTCCCCGCGCGAACCGTGCTGCATCGCAAACGTGTTGGCGGTCGCGGCCTCGGCAAAGAAATCGCGCGCATCCTCGGCCTTGCCCATGAGCGTGCTCATGCGGCCCGCGAGCCAGAACAACAGCGGGTTGTCGGCCTGATACTCTTCGTCGCCGACTTCGGCGTCGGCCAGGATGCCACGCTTCAACACGGCGCGCGCATTGTCGGGCTCCCCGCGCCAGAGGTAGTTGAGCGCGAGGTAGAAGGCACTCATGGCCCTTTCGTAAGGATCGCCCTTGTAGGTCTTGCTGCCTTCGCTGCCGACGATCGCTGCGAACTCCTCACTGCCGCTCGTCGACCAGTTGCCCATGATGCGGCCGGCCTCACCGAAGTGCCGCCAAGCCGCCTCGTGGTCGCCCAGCAACTGTTCGCACTGGGCCAGGATGTTGAGCACCAGCGCGCGATTCTCGTCATCCCCGTTCTCGAGCTCGCTCTGCATCGCGCTCGCGACGGTGGCAATATCACCATCGACGAAGTTGCGCATCGGCACCGCAGGCATGTCGACGGCGCACGCGCACAAGAAGAGCGCGATGCCAAGCGTAGGCAGGAGGCGGAACATGAGGCGGTCAGAGCAACAGTTCGACGAAGGATCAGCGGGAGATGACCGACTTCTCGGACTCGAACTTGGTCTGGTACATGTTCTGCCAGACCGTGCGACCGGTCTCCAAGTCGGTAAGGCTGAAGACCACCTGGTAGAAGGCACTCTTGAGGCTGCCGGACTGCTGGATGCGATCGCGAATCACGCCACGCAGAACGTAGTCCGATCCAAGCACATCGCCGCGCTTGCCTTCGTTGGCAGTGACGGCACCGGAACGCTTGGCAGCGCGTTCCTGCTGCACGGCTCCGAGCCCACCGGCGCTGCGGTCGAGCACCGCGATGCGACCACCGAGCGCCTGCAGCAGTTCGGTCACGATCCCAGCCGGGATCATCTCCTTGTTGATCTCATCCGACGACTGGTTCTCGATCGGGACGACGTGGAAGGTGACCGTCTGGTTGTTCGCAGTCGACGTCAGCAGGCCCGAACTGCCGATATCGCGCGCCATCTGCTGCGCCATGGTCCGGATGTCCTGGCTCTGCAGGACCGCACCACCCACGCCGTCTGGCGCATCGGGGTCTACACGGCGATCGATGGTGCCCTTGCAGGCGCTGGCGAACAGGACCACGAGGCCCAGGAAGAAGAGACGCACAGAATTGGAGTGAGGCATACGGTCGGAGATGTGTGGCGGCGCGCTGAACCGGGGCTACGCCATGGTCGTTGTCGAGGCGAAACGCCCCCAGCGCAAGATGATCGGTCAACGTTCCTACGGTCTTCATCGATCCTCTTGCGAGCCTCCAACAGCGAGAAAGTGTTTCGATGGGTAACATGCGCACTCCGGCGATCCCTCTCGCCAAACCACGGTCCCATCGGATGTCTGAACTCGCGCAAAAACTGGCGGACGCAATCGGGCAAAGTCTTCGTGGCAAACAAGATGCGGTCGAACTGGCCCTCGTGGCCTTGTTCGCCGGCGGCCATTTGCTCATCGAGGACCATCCGGGGGTCGGCAAGACCCTGCTGGCCCGTTCGCTTGCCAAAGCCCTCGACTTGCCATTCCAGCGGGTGCAATGCACTGCGGATTTGCTCCCGAGCGACATCGTCGGCGCCCAGGTCTACCACCCCCGCACCGGGGAGCTGACCTTCCGGCCCGGCCCGGTCTTCACGTCGGTGCTGCTGGCGGACGAATTGAACCGCACCCCGCCGCGCACCCAATCGGCACTGCTCGAGTGCATGGCCGAACGCCAGGTCACCATCGACCGCGACACCCACACGCTGCCCGATCCGTTCTTCGTGATCGCGACGCAGAACCCGCTCACGGCGGCCGGCACCTACCCGCTGCCCGAGAACCAGCTCGACCGCTTCCTGCTGAACCTCCGCATCGGCTACCTCGACGCCGAACACGAGATCGACGTCGTCGCCAGTGAAGACGGCCACCGCCTCGCCGAGGACCTGCGCCCGATCGCGAGCCGCGACGAACTGATGGGTGCGCGCGCCGCCGTCGACCGGGTGCGCTGCGACCGCGAGCTGGTCGCGTTCATGGTCGAACTCGCGAATCGCACCCGCACGACGTCAGACGCCGTACTCGGCGTGAGCACGCGGGGTGCGCAAGCCCTGCATCGCGCCTGCCGCGCTCGCGCGTTTGTGCAGGGGCGCGACTTCGTGGTGCCCGACGATGTGCGCGCGCTGCTGGTGCCGGCCTGGGGACACCGCGTGGCCACCCGTTCGGGCGCGGACGCCGAAGCGCTGCTGCACGAGATCCTGGCCCACACACCGCTGCCCGATTGAGTCCCAACGCAGCTTCTCCATGGCGACCAGCAGCACCATCCTCGAACTGACCCTGCGCGGCCGCGTGCTCGCGGGCCTGTGCGCCGTCGCCGCGGGTGCCGCGTGGCTCGGCGAAGATCCGAACGCGCGCATCGCGGCCGCCATGCTGGCCGCGCCGCTGCTCATCGATCTGCTCGCCAAACCGCGCCGCCTGCACGAAACCGAAGTTCGGGTGGGGCCGCGGCGCACGGCCGCGGGCGCGCCATTTACCGAACATCTCACCATCGTGAACACCGGCCGTTCGCCGGTTCGCGAGTGCCTGCTGCTCGAGCCGCGCACGATGCGACTCGATCCACCGACGCTGATCGCCACGCTGCCACCAGGTGTGCCACAGCGCGTCAGCGCCCGCGGTCGCAGCCTGCAACGCAGCCACGTGCTCGAACGCGTGTTCGTGCTCGTGACGGCATGGCCCCTCGGCCTGTTTCGCGTGCGCGCCGTGATCGCCATCACCGCCGATCTGGTCACCGAACCGGCCCGCGTACAACTGACCGCCAACGTCGAGAACGCGATCGCCGAACAGCAAGCCGCTCCGCGCGATCGCACCCGGCTGCCCGGGCCCGAGTTTCACTCGCTGCGCGAACATCAGCCCGGTGAAGATGCCCGGGCCGTGCACGCCTTGCGCAGCGCTTCGCTCGGCACGCTCGTGCAGCGAGTGACGCGCGGCCGCACGCCGCGCACCGTTGGCATGGTGCTGGATCTGCGCCGCCCGCCGGGACGGCAGCTCGGCCTAGGCACTCGACGTTTTGAGTGGAGCCTCGGTGCCGCCGCCACGCTGATCCACCTGCTCCGTTCGCGCGCGGCGGAAGTGGATGTGCTGGTCCTCGACAGCGAGCCTTCGCGCATTCTCGTGCGTGGGCCGGGCCAGGAGAGCGACTTCCTCATGCTGCTCGCGGAAGCCTCGCCAACCCCACATCTACCCGTGGACCCGGCGACCTTCGAGCACCTGCGCCGCCTGGAACACTGCTACTGGATCCCGGCCGGCGCCTTCCTCGCCACGCGCGAACACGAGGCCATCGCCGGCACCGTGCACATCATTGGTGGGGACTTCGAATGAGCGCACTGCCTGCGTCGATGCGTTCGATTGAACGACTGGCTGCCGTGGCGCTCGGCGCGTGCACCGTGCTCGCGTTGTGCAACCTGCCGACGGAAGAACTGCCAGCGCGCTGGATCCTCTGCTGGACGGTGCCGGCGGCCATGTTTGGGCTCCTGTTTGGCTATACGCGGCAGCTCTGGCAACGGGCCCTGCTCGCGGTCGCTCTGCAAGGCGGCGCCATCTGGGCCGCTCTCGCCCTCGGCGCACCGCTGTCCCGTCCCGCCGCACTCGCCTGCACGATCCTGCCGCCGATGGCCTTCGTCGTCGTGCGTCGACAGGACGCCGATGCCGCGCTCGGCCTGTTCTTGAGCTTCTGCGTGCTGCTCGTCGGCGTAATCCTCGACGGCGTCGACGTCGCCATCATCGCCGGCTATGGACTGGCCGCCTGCTTGTGCCTGCGCTGCGAAGCGCATCAACAGGCGCGTTATGCAACGTTGTCCTCCCGCACGACCGGCGCCCCGCAGCCGGGGGCGCGCGCACTGCTGACGACGGGACTGCTGCTGACGATTCCGTGCCTGCTGGCGGCGTTCGCGATCGACCGCACCCTCAGCGTGCTGCCGTCGCCCACGCGCGGTGGCCCAACCGTTTCGCCTACGGAAGCCCAGTCGAGCACGCGCCGCAGCACCGGCCTCGGTGACAGCTTCGTGCTCGACGGTGGGCGCGGCCTGCTCGCAAACCTCACCGGCGAGCAACTCGTGCGCGCGACGATGGCCAACGGTTCGCCGGTGCCGCGCGGCATGTACCTGCGTTCGAATTGCTTCGCCGTGCCGGGCCTCGATCGATGGCAGCCGGGCAAGATGGACTTCCGGTCGGTGAAGAACTTCGAGCTGCACCTGCGCGCGCCCACGCCGCTGGCCCGCGTACAGCGAATCGAACTTGAGCGCTACCAGGGCGCGCGCAACTTCACGTTTGCGCCGCCAGGCACGTGCGATCTGGTCGGCCTCGAACGCACCTTCGTCGACTTCTCGCGCGAAGCGCTGCAGCCTGCCGAACCGGTGCGCGCAGAACTCTACGAAGCTGCCTATCAGGACCTGTCCCTGCCAGGTCAGGAGATCGCCATCGATGGGCGCGCCGCGAGCCTCGGCTTGCTCGGACTGCCCAACAACCTGGATCGCCGCCCCTTCGAGAACCTGCTCGACGAATGGCAGGTTGGTGGCTCGACCGCGCAGATCGCCGAACGCATCGCCGCGGGCCTCGGCCAGCTGTGCCGCTACGACCGCCAGGAACCGACGGGACCCTTCCCCCATGCGCTGCAGAACTTCCTGTTCGCGGCCAGCGATCGCCACGGCTACTGCATGCACTTCGCTTCGGCGGCCGCGCTGATGCTGCGCATGCGCGGCATTCCGTGTCGCATCGGCGTCGGACTCTACGGTGGCGACGTCGATCGCCAGGATCCCGCGGCGCGGATCTTCGGTTCGCAACACGCACATGCCTGGGTGGAGATCCCGTTCGAAGGGCTCGGTTTTGTCGTGTTTGACCCGACGCCCGCAGTCGAACGCGGCGCGCGCATGCAGTCCACCCTCGTCAACAGCGCCGAGCCCGAGTTGGCCCCGCAACACGACGAGGCTGACAGCGACCTGCTTGCCAATCTGGTCGCTTTTGCCACAGAGCCGTGGCTGCTCGCCCTGCTGCTCGCCGTGGCAATCGCGGTGCGCCTGCGCCCTCAGGGCGGCCCCAGGGAACAGGTCCTGCCCACGCCAGCGCCGGCCCGCAATGCGCGCCGCCTGTTGGGCCGCATCCTGCGCGCGCTGGACCAGGTTGGCTTGCCGCGACGGCGAGGCCAGACCCTGGAACTCTTCAGCCAGGACCTCGCGGCGCGGCAATGCCTGGCTGCCGAACTGCGCGACGCGTTTGCCGCCTACCAGGAAGTGCGATTCGGTGGACGACCATTCGATGACGCCCGCGAGCAGCAGATGCTGCGTGGGCTGAGTGCGGCGACAAGCCTGCCAACGACGCCGCCCGCGGCACCCGAAATCGGCGCGAAGGCCTGATCACAAATCGTGGAAGGCCAACGGCCTTGCCGTAGTCCGAGCCGCCTCCTACCCTTCGCCACCGTGTCCTGGTCCCGGGGATTCTTGTTGTATGGCTGCATGGCATTTCCTGCCGTCGCCCAAGCCAATCCCGCGCCAGAGGGACAGGGCACCAGCGTGCAGGAACTGCTGCGCGAGCTCAGTGAACGAGACGACGTGCAGACCGCGCTCCCGGGGGACCCAACGGGAAGGGACGCCAGGCAACGTACGGCCCCTCCACCACCGGGCAAGGCACGAAAACCACGGTCGGCCGAACCCGAGCGCCGCTCGTCGCCGCGCGAACGAGAAGTCGGCTCCAGCGGCCTCGGTGAGGTTCTGGCCTGGGGCCTTGTCTTCGCAGTCGCCGTGATGCTCGTGCTTGCACTCGTGAACGGCTTTGCCGACCGGCGGCGGCGTGAGACGACCCGCAAGGACAAGAAGGGCGCTCCAGCCGCGCCACCGGCGCCCCCCGCACCGCCACCCCTTCGCGATTTCGAACAGCTCGCCGCCGAAGGGCGTTATGCCGAAGCCGTACACGCGCTGCTGCTGCACGCGTTCGTGCGACTCGCCGAGCGCCGCGCCACCGGCTGGCCAGCGGCGAAGACCGGGCGTGAGATTCTCGCCGCGGTCGGCGGATTTGCGGCTGCCGACAAGCCGCTGCGACTCGTGTTCCAGACATCGGAAGCCGCCTGGTTTGGCAAGGTCGACATCGATCGCAACCAGTACGAAGAGTGCCTCGCCAACTTCCGGAACTGGAGCACTTCGTGAACCGCCCCAGCCTGCCGGATCCGAGCCAAAGCCATGCCGAATCGCCATTCTCGCGCATGGCGACGTGGATCCTGTCGAGCGGCGCGATCTTGTCGCTGGTCACAGGGTTCCTGCTGCTCGTCTTCCGCAAGGACGAGGCCCGCGAAGTCTCCATCGGCAGCGATTCGTATTCGGTCTCGGCGCTCGGCCACCACTTGCTGGAGCAACTGCTGCGAGCCACCGGGCGACCGGTGAGCGTGCACAACACGCCCAACACCGTGGCAAAGCAGCAGCACCTGCTCGTGCTGGCCGAACCGGACGACTCGGACATCGACAAGCTCCGCACGATCGTGCGCAACGCCGACCAGGTACTCGTCGTGCTGCCCAAGCGAATCGGCACGCGTGACACCATGGCCGAGCACTGGATCGGCGATGCGAGCCTCTGCAAGTTGAAGGTGGTGGAGAATGTACTCGAGGAGATCTCGACCGCGTCGGTGAGCCGCCCCGACGAACCGCCGGAACGCTGGCAGTTTTCGGGGCTCATGCCCGAGCTGCCGACACCGGAGATCCAAGATCTGCAACTGCTGCAGGGTTACGGATTCAAGCCATTGATCCGCTGCCGGCAGGGCACCTTGCTCGCCGAACTATCGGGCGACGACCAGACGATCTACGTGCTGTCGGACCCCGACCTCATCGCCAATCACGGCATTGGGGATGGCAACAACGCGACGTTCGCGCTGGAGATGCTCGATGCGCTGCGCAATCGGCGCAGCATCGTGCTTGACGAGACCATCCACGGCTTCGAAAAGTCACTGAGCCTGTGGGAAGAACTCGGCCGCTTCCCACTCGTGCTGCTGCTGGTGCACGTGTTCCTGCTGATCGCCATCGTCGGCTGGTTCGCGGCCTCGCACTTTGGCCCGATACTCGCGCGGCCGCGGCAACTGGCCAACGACAAGCAGTTCCTGATCGAGAATACCGCCAGCCTGATGATGCGGTCCAATCACACGAATCTCGCCATTCGGCGCTACTTCCGCGATCGCACGCGCTTCACCGCGCAGCGTCTCGGACTCAGCGGCAACAGTGACGAAGCGCTGCTCGCCGCGCTCATGAAGCGGGCGGAGCATCAACGCAATCAGGACTTCGCCGCACTACATACCACCGTCGAGCACCTGAAGCGCTCCGACCACCAGATCCACCCACAGGAAGCCACTCAGTTGGCGCGCCGCATTCGCGCGGCTTTCGAGGAACTCGTGCATGGAAGTCACTGACATCACCGACGTCGCACGCGCCGTGCGCGAACAGGTCAGCCGGGTCGTGATGGGTCACGATCGCACCGTCACCCTGCTGCTGGCCGCGATGCTCTCCGAAGGCCACGTGCTGCTCGAAGGCGTGCCCGGCACGGCCAAGACCCTGCTGGCGCGCACGTTCGCGGCGCTGCTGGGCCTCGAGTTCCGCCGCATCCAGTTCACGCCCGATCTGATGCCGGCGGACGTCGTCGGCACCAACCTGTTCGACTTCCAGAGCAGCCGCTTCACGCTGGCCAAGGGGCCGGTGTTCACGGAGCTGCTGCTCGCGGACGAACTCAATCGCACACCACCGAAGACCCAGGCGGCACTGCTGGAGGCGATGCAGGAACGTTCGGTCACGCTCGACGGCACGACCCACGCACTGAGCCCGGCATTCCTCGTCATCGCCACGCAGAATCCGATCGAACAGGAAGGCACCTACCCATTGCCCGAGGCGCAGCTCGATCGTTTCCTCCTGAAACTGCGGGTCGGCTATCCGAGCCGGCAGGAAGAGCGCGCGATGATCGCCGTGCACGGCCGCCGCGCCGGCATGCCTCGCCCGGCGGACTTCGGGCTGCAGCAGATCGTGAACCGGGACTTCCTGATGGCCGCTCGCGGCCTCACCGCACAGGTGACCCTTGCCGACGAAGTCGCCGACTACATCGTCGATCTCGTGCGCAAGACGCGCGAGCATCCGTCGCTTTCGTGTGGTGCCTCGCCGCGCGCCGTGAACATGCTGGCCACCGCCGCCCGCGCCCGCGCGGTCCTCGATGGGCAGCTGTATGTCGTGCCCGATGACGTGAAGGAACTCGCGCTGCCCGTGCTAGCCCACCGCCTCGTTCTCGCACCAGCCGCGGAGATCGAAGGGCAGACTGCAGAGGCCATCGTTGAGCAGATCGTCGAACAAACGCCAGCCCCGCGCTGAAGATGCTCCGCCCCACCCGCCGCACCCTGCTCATCGCCGGCTTTGGCGCGCCGGTCGCTGCCTTGCCGACCATTCTCGGCACGGGCCTCTGGCCACTGTGGGTGGGTTATGTACTGGCGTTGGCACTCGGCATCGCCATCGAGATCGCGCTGATCCCCAGCCGCAGGAGCGTGCAGGTCACGGCCTCGCCACCTGGAGCGATGGAGATCGGCAGCGAATCGGCGTTGCCCGTCGAAGTGGTCGGTCCCGCACGGCTGCAGATGCTCGAAGTCGTGCCGCACCTATGGGGCGTGACCCCAGCGGTTCCGGCCCTCTCGGTGAAGGCCCAAGACGGCAAGGCAACCGTGCAATTCACGCTGGCCCCCATGCGCCGCGGCCCCACGGTGTTGGGCTCGATCTGGGTACGCTGGCAGGGTCCGCTTGGCTTGCTCTGGAACGAAGCCGTTCACGCCCAGCAACGCACGATCGATACGCTGCCGGACACGCGCCATGTGCGCGCCCACGCGCTGCGCCTGCGCGCCCGCCCCGAGGACCGCGCCGGCCTCAAGGTCGAACAGTTCCTTGGCGACGGTTCCGAGTTTGACGCGCTGCGCGAGTTCGTGGTTGGCTTCGATCGTCGCTCGGTGGACTGGAAGGCCTCCGCGCGCCATCGCGAACTGCTCTGCCGTCAGTATCGCGCCGAACGTAACCACCAGGTGATCCTGGCGGTCGACACCGGCAACCGGATGGGCGAGTGCATCGATGGCATTCCGCGCGTCGACCATGCCATCCGCACAGCCCTGCAGCTGGCGTTTACGTGCCTGAAAACCGGTGATCTGGTCGGCGCGTATGGTTTTGACGATCAACCGCGTGTGCTGCGACAGCCACAGGCGGGCCTCAAGGTGATGGCGGGCCTGCAAACTGCGCTTGGGGACCTCGACTACTCCACGGCCGAATCCAACTACACGCTGGCCCTCACGCACCTGCTCTCGCAGGTGCAGCGCCGTTCGCTCGTGGTGCTGTTCACGGACTTTGTCGACAGCATCACCGCCGAGCTCATGGTGCCGAACGTGCTGCGCCTGGCGAAGCGACACCGCGTGCTGTTCGTAGCCCTGCGCGACACCACGGTCGCCAAGGCCATTGAAATCGCGCCGCAGACCCTGCACCACGTTCACAGTGCCGTGATCGCCGGTGAGATGGCTCGTGAACGCGAGATCGTGCTCGAACGCATTCGTCGCGCCGGCGCCCATGTCGTCGACGCGGCGCCCAACGAAATCAGCGCCCAGCTCATCGACAGCTACCTGCAACTGAAGCGCCGGGAGGCCGTATGACGGAGCTCACCGCCGACGACCTCTGGAGCACTCGCTTTCGCCGCGACCGCGAAGCGAGCTGGCGCGAACTCGAGGGCATGCTCAACTCGATCGAGAAGCGCGGGCTCGCCTCGCTGGGGGCCGACTCCCTGGCTCGCTTGCCATCCCTCTACCGCGCCGCACTCAGCGCGCTCAGTGTCGCTCGCGCCGTCTGCCTCGACCGCAACCTGCTCGACTACCTGGAATCGCTGACGAGCCGCGCCCACCTGTGCGTCTACGGGCCACGCGAGAGTGTGACAGGAGCCCTGCTCGGCTTGCTGGCCAGCCGCTTTCCCGAAGCGGTGCGCGCCGCCTGGAAACCGCTGCTGGCGACCTTCTGCACGCTGGCGCTCGGCTTCTCGATCGCCTTCGTGTTGTGCGGTGAGAACCTCGATCGGTACTGGTACTTCCTCGACGCAGGTAGAGCCCAGGGCCGCGATCCCACCGCGACCTACGACACCCTGCGCGACACGCTGTTTACCGACAAGAATGACGACGCGGCGCTGTCGGCCTTCGCGGCCTTCCTCTGGAGCCATAACTCGAGAGTCACGCTGCTGGCGTTCGCCCTGGCGATTCTCGGTGGCCTGCCGGGGCTGCTGCTGGTGCTGCTGACGGGCATGGAACTCGGCGCAATGAGCGCGCTGTTCCACGAACGAGGTCTCGCCGTCGAATGGTGGAGCTGGATCCTGCCACACGGCATCACCGAACTTTCCGCGGTGCTGATGGGCACGACCGCGGGACTGCATCTCGGCCACGGCTTGATCTTCTCGGGCCCCTACGGCCGGCTTGGGGCGATGGCGCAGCGCAGCCGCGAAGCTGGCCCGCTGGTCTTCGGCGCGATCGTCATGCTGTTCCTTGCCGGCCTCATCGAAGGCATCTTCCGTCAGGCCGTGAACGACGTGCCCGTTCGGTATGCACTCGCCACACTGACGGCCTCGCTCTGGATCGTCTACTTCGTGTTCGTCGGCAGGAAGAAGTGATGAACGTCACCCCGCCCCGACATACTCTGCGGATCGAGACGCCGGAAGGTGTGGTCGTGAACCTCGTGCGCGGCAGCGCGGCCGATCGCGCCGTCGCGTTCGTGATCGACATGGGCATCCTCCTGGCCGCCATCATCGCGATGATGGTGGTGAGTTCCTACCTGGGCAGCATGTGGGTGCTCGCGTTCTTCATCTCGCTGACCTTCCTGCTGCGCATCTTCTACTTCGTGGTCTGCGAAGCAGGGCGGCGCGGCGCCACCATCGGCAAGCGCCTCATGAAACTGCGCGTGGTCCGCGCCGACGGCGGGCAATTGACCATTGACGCGGTCCTCACGCGCAACTTCACGCGCGAGCTGGAGATCTTCCTGCCGCTCACCTTCCTGTTTGCCCACGAGCAATTCTGGGTGGGTCATTCCGGTTGGGTCAAGGGGATCGCATCCCTGTGGATCCTGTTGATCCCAACGATGCCGATCTGGAGCCGGGCCCGCGTTCGCCTCGGCGACCTGGTCGGCGGGACTCGCGTCGTTCGCGCCCCGCAGGCGCTACTGCTCGCGGACATGGCTCGGCGGCGCGAGCCTGCTGCCGGCAACGCCGTCGCGCCAGCAACGGAACTCACGTTCACGGCCGCGCAGGTCGGCATCTACGGCATCTACGAACTCCAGGTGCTCGAAGATGTGCTGCGCAGGAAGTCACAGCCCGGCGGCAAGGAAGCCATGGCGGCGGTTACCGCGCGCATCAAGACCAAGATCCGCTGGTCGGACGCCGTGCACGGCAAAAGCGCGGACCACACCTTCCTCGAGCAGTTCTACGCCGCCCAACGCAAGCATCTCGAACAGCAACTGCTGTTCGGCAAACGCAAGGAACGCAAGAAGAGCTGATGGGCACGTTCGCCGAGGCTGCCAGCTGGCCACCCCGGCAGACTTCGCCTCATTGGTGCTCGAAAGACGTGATCGGGTTGTAGTTGCGGGTCACGGTGCCAGTGACTGCGGTAGCGGACGGACCCGCGGCGAAGTTGACCCAAAGCTGCTCCCAGGCCCCGTCGCCAGCGATGTGGTGTAGGTCTGCCCTGGGCGCAGCCCGGTGGCCGTCAGTTTGGGAACGCCGCCACCAGCGCGTGGGCACCCCGCTGG
Source organism: Planctomycetota bacterium (assembly GCA_020851075.1). GTDB lineage: Bacteria > Planctomycetota > UBA1135 > UBA1135 > UBA2386 > JADZDL01. The sequence goes on from JADZDL010000154.1 coordinate 13,584, forward strand.
GCCATAGGTCACCGGCGAGAAATCGACCGAGCGAACGAGGCGGTAGTGGAAGCTGGTGCCGCAGCCACTGTTGCCGAATCTCCAGCCACAGCCGGGCCAACCACTTGACAGCCATGCGATGGAGCCCACCGCAGCCGAGTTTTTCTAAGTAGGAGTGCGGTCGAACGCCCACGCGCGCGCTGGGCACTCTGGCGCTGCAGCCCTGGCTCAGGCCATGGCCGCGCTGCATCCAGCCAACAACACCACCATGACTGCCACGAAAACCCCAAGCCACCGCCTTTTCTGCATAGCAACCCTGATCGGCGGCCTTTCCCTGATCACGCTGAGCGGCCCTGCCCGGGCACAAGATTCGGCGCAAACAGAACAGGCACCAAGATGGTCTGCCCGACAGCTGGCTCTGGCGGAAGCGTTCGCAGGGGCGCTGCAGGAGAGCCTAGTCGCTGGCAACCAAGGTGCGTTCCTCCGCGCCTGGGATCCTGCGGTGATCGCCCGCGCTGTCTGCAAAGACGTACAAGCGGACGAGCAGTCGCTAGCGAACCTGCGAGCAAGCCTCGAAAGGGCCGCCGGGGAAGCACGCGCAAGCTGGTTCGCTGACTGGCGGCAGAACGACGTTCGCTACAAGCGACTCGTGATGGGTGACGAAAAGCTGTTTGCCCGATTCCGGCTCATCCGCGACGGGGGCATCTCCTTCTTGGATATCGAAATGGAATCCAATGGTGGAAAATGGCGCGCTGTCGGCTTCCGCAACTTGGCGCTGGGCAGCAACCTGATCGACACCTTGCGGCAAATGGCACTGCAGACCATTGAGAAAGTCGACGCCAGCTACGCGACGCGTGTATTCGTCGGCGCAGAAACCGCCGAGATCAATGCGGAATCGCTGGGGCAATTGATTGAGCACCGGCGTACCGGCAACCACCGGGGGGTGGTTGCCGTCTGCCGCAAGATGCCGGCCAAAGTACGCGAATTGGCGATGGTCACAGCGATCTATGCGGATGCGCTTGCCACTCTGGGCGAAACGGACGCATTTGTCGAAGTGATCGAGCAAGCCGTTGCCAGGTTCCCGGCGCCGCTGTTCCGAATCGCGCTGGTCGATACTTACCTTGCCAAGAAGCAATGGAAGAAGGCAGGTCGTTGCGTCGACGAGTTCATGTTGGGTGTAGACGAAGATGCTGCCCTGTTGGCGCTTCGGGCAGCAATCGAGGTGGCGGGCGGGGAGATCCCTAGTGCACACACGACGATTCGCAGGGCACTCACCCTTGAGCCGAAGTGTGAGTATGTCTGCGCCCAGGGTATCGAAGTTCTACTCGCGGCCAAGGACTGGGCTGGGGTCCGCGACTGCATAAAAGAGCTGGAGCGAACCGGGAAGTTCGACTTCCGCGGCCACTTGGAGGGGGAACTGTGGAGTGGCTTCCTGGCCGCGTCGGAGTCGACGCCGTGGCGGTGACCATGACCTCGACACAATGCACTACGCGGGGTCTCGCTTCACACTTGACTAGCCACAACACCATGGCTCGCATGGGCGCGGGCAATGAGCACAGCCAGCGGCCCTTGCTTCCGGCATGTGCAGCCAGATGTTGGAGCGACCGTCTGTGAAGGCGATGATGGCGAAGCCACTCTGCGCGTAACTTCGCCACGGCCTGGCGGCTGACAGTTCCTTCCCCCAGTCGCCGCGCCAACGCACCGACTTTAGAGATCACGGGCGACCGAACGGTGCGCGCCCTCCTACCGATCTTCCGCACGCGACCTCAGGGGAGCCTGTCGAGATCGTCGTACCACTTCCGACTCAACTCAACCGCTTGTGCAAACGCAATGTCGCGAGATTCATGAAGGTTGGGGGGCCGAACGCCGCCCACAGGAGTCAAGATCGACTCCAGAGCTTCAATACAACTGTGGCCTGCGATGATCACCAAGCGAACGGGCAGTTGGTAGCACCAGTGATCCACCACCTCCAGTGGTTGCAAGATATTGTTGCCCCATCGATATTCGAGATCCGTCAAGTCCAAGAGCAGAGCCCCGAACAGGCTCTTTCGAGCAATTGCCGCGCCGAGGATCGACGTCATGAATTCTGCGTCCGGCCTTCCCGCCGCCCCGGGGCGATACTTGCCGGCGAAAGACACCTCAAGGATAAAGCCGCAGGCGCCATCGCCGCGCTCATGGACCTGGTACTTCAAGTCAGACCGTGGGAAGAGGTGGTCGTCTCCGCACTCCAGAGATTGCGTCGTGTCCATGGAAGCACCAGCGTTGCCAGCAACAACAATCCGTAACAGTAAACGGCCAACTCCTGCCCCAACTCAGTTCGCTGCGTCGCCAACCAAGTCTGGTTTCCTGCGTCTCGTCGCCAGCCATTCCGTCCCCCCGCGGGCACACCGAATGGACAGAGCTGCCACAGCGACTAGAATCGAGCCAATGCGCCCGACAATCAGCCTGCTAGCAGCTCTATTTGCAGCTCCCCTTGCCGCGCAAGCCGTCTGGGTCGACAGGTCGACCGCCGCAACACCCCATTTCGGCTACAAGATGGCATGCGCCTTCGATGTGGCTCGTGGCGTGCTGGTCGTGCATGGCGGCGTGCTCGACACCGGCAGCGGCTCGACGACCTTGGGCACGATGTGGGAATGGGATGGCGCAACATGGACACAGCGGACGCCGGCTGGGGCACCGGGCCCGCGCTCAAGACACGCCATGGCCTACGACGAATCACGCGGAGTGATCGTCATGAGCGGCGGCCTGCTCGGCAGTACGCGGTTGCCGCAGACCTATGAGTTCAATGGAACGAGCTGGGCACTGCGCCACACGGCCGCGTTGAACTTCGAGGTGTATTCTCACCGCATGGTCTACGACCGCGCCCGGCACGAGATCGTGCGCTTCGGCGGCGGCACCGGGGGCGGATCGACTAACCGCACCGAAGTCTGGAACGGCAGTACCTGGATCCTGCGGGTCGCCGGCGGTCCGAGCGCACGCAAGGACCATATGATGGCCTACCATGAGCCAACCCAGCGCGTCGTGCTGTTTGGCGGCCAGGAGAGTGGGGTCTACAATGACACTTGGGAATGGAACGGCGTGAGCTGGCAGCAGCGTTTCCCTGCCCACACCCCACCGGCCATGGTCAACGTCGGCTTCGCCTACAGTGGCACAAGTCGCAAGATCATGATGGCCAGCGACAACTTCTCGGCGCCGGAGATCTGGACCTGGGACGGCACAGATTGGACGCAGAAGACCAGCAATACTGGCCCCTTCGCGGCCGGCTACAGCGAATTGACCTACGATCCGCTCACCGATCGCGGCATCTTCCTTGCCGCGTTCCAACCCAATGTGGCCGGTTTCGCCGCCCACTGGGACCTTGAAGTACCAGTCCAGCACGCCGGCTCCTGGACAACCTTTGGCACGGCCTGCGCATCGAGCGTCGGCACGCCACAACTGCACGCCACGCCCGGCTCTTTGCCATTCGTCGGCCAACCTTTCACGGTTGCCCTCTCAGGAATCCCCGGCTCGATCTTCACTCCGGCGTTCTTGGTTTCCGGCTTCTCCAACACCCAATCGAGCACTTGGACCTTGCCGCACGAACTGTCAGGACTCGGAATGCCTGGCTGCCACGCGCTGGTGAGCCCTGATGCGACCGAACTGCTCGCCAACAACGCGGGCACGGCCAGCAAGACTTGGCAGATCCCACCGAGCACGGCGCTGGTCGGGGTCACATTCCACGTGCAAGGCGCGGCGTTTGACCCGCCGGCCAACAGCGCTGGAGTCGTGCTGTCAAATGCTGGCACGATCCTGATCGGCCAGGTTTAGAGCGTCACCGACGGGCATACGAACGGCGGCCAGTCCCGAACACCGACGCAGCGTTCACTTGAACCAGACGGTGTCCGCCAGCCACTTGCCCTCGGTGAGGACGAGGGTCGTCAGCGTGCGGCCATTCTTCATCTTCACCTTCGCCGTCTTCTTGCCCTCGTATTCGCCCATTTCCACATCAGCGACGAGGTCCTCCAGCGTGGTCGTGCCGACCGAGGCTTTGCCCTTCGCGACGCTGTCCGCCGTGATTCGCTCCTTTTGACGGTCCGTGAAGCACGCCTTGAGTTTGTCCACATCGCCTGCCAGCAGCAGCGCGAGCTGACTGCCAATCACGGCCTTCGGCTCCTGTGCACCAGCCGAAGCTGCGGCGGGGGAGATCGCAGGTCCAGCGCCACCCGCGGGCGTAGCTGCTGTGGGCGTATCGCCGCAAGCGCTGGTGGTGAGAGCGAGAAGAACCGCGAAGAGGGTCGTACGGAACATGCTGGGAGCCTACCGGGAAGCCCCTTCCGGCGCCTCAGCATCCAAGATGCGACCCGCACGGCACCGCGGTGCTCGCGGACCGTGCCCCAGGCGAATGACGTCTTCACCTCGGCACCTTGATTCGACGACTTGCCTGCGACAGGGTGCTTCCTCAGGACAGCCAGACAACCACTCAGCGAGGCAAGGAAGGCCAACAGAACACAAACTCGGCAACGCCGTGTTCCTGTCGCCAAGTCAACTCGCCGCCGCCGGCTGCCATCAGCAACCTCGCGAGCATGAGACCGGACGCGTTCTCGCCGAGCAAACGCACGGCATGCAGCGAGCCCTCCGCGCCATCCCAGATCGCCTGCACACGCGCGGCGATGTCCGCGGAAAGGCCATGCATGGCGACGATTACCGAGGCGACCGCACGCGAACGTCCACCGGTCACCGGGAAAGTGGCCGTCTCGGCTCGCACACCCAGGGCATGCGCCTTGTGGTCTAGCCCGAAGAGCACCGCGTGAAGCAGAATCTGCGTGGCCACTTCGGGCTCAAACCGAATCGTCACGTCACTCGTCGGACCGGCGATCGTCAGTTCAACCCCGCGCCGGCTGCAGTGTTTGCCAAGCACGGCGGCAACTTCGTCGACGAGGTCCGCGACGCGGATTGGACGGCGAGTTCGAGGCCCACACGCGAGCATGCGCGCAAGGCCACGCCCGAGCGTGATTCCCTGCCGCGCGCTGGCCATGAGGTCGTCAAGTTGGTCCAGATCTTCGGGGCGCGGGCCTTCGACGCGCAGCACCTCACCAATGCCCATGCCCGCCGCCAACAGGTTGGCGAGGTCATGCATTACGGCAGCCGCAAGCCCGCCGAGCGTACGGCATCGCGCGGTGGCCAAGCGAAGCTGCACGGCCGCTTCGTCACCAACCAACGTCTCGGCGAACAACCACGTCTGTTCGCCATGCCGCGCCAGCCGCACCCTGTACCGCCAACCCATGCGGTCGACTTCGAGCGCACTCCCAGCGTGCATCTGCGCGACCTCTTCCGCGCGCAAGCCGAGGTCCAGAAGGGTGCCCGCCATCGCGCCGTCCGCGCGCCGCAGGAAGGCCCGCATGCGGTCGTTCTGCGCCTCCAGCACGCCATCGGCACGGAGCGCAGCGACCCCTTCGGTCAGGAGGTCGGCCGGAATGCCAAGCTGCTGATATTCGTCCATGATCTTGCTCCTGTCGCCTCACGCGACGGCTCGGCACTGCACCGACTCAACGCACTGCTTCCAGCCGCGCGCGCCCGCGGTCGAGCGTCACCCGACATCGACTGAGCAGATCCACACCAAGCACACCATGCACGGGGAACACGCTCCCCTCGTCACGCGCCACCACCGGTAGCGTAACCGAACGGAAACGCGCTTCCGAAGCCCGCAGAACGAGTTCCCGCACTTCCCGCACGGCGACGAGCCCACCGCCGACCGTGCGAATGCGGCGATACGCGGGCACCGCGCGCGCTTCGCCACCTGGTAGAGCCTGCATCCCGCTGATCGTCAAACTCGAGTGACTTGCGCCTGTGTCAAGCACGAACCACAGGCGCACTCCTTCGACAACCACGGGAATCAAGCAGCGGCCCTCGGCGCGCACGCACTGCACGGATTCGCCAGCTGGCAGGCCACGCGGCAGTTCGAAGACGACGCTGCTGCGCTCGGGATCGAGCGTCATGCGGAACGCGGCAACGAGGTCGAGACCGAGCACGCCGCGAGAAACACGTTCGGGGCCACCGTAGAGGTCGCGCAGACGCAAGGCATCCTCTTCGACGACCAAGACAGGCACCGCCCCCAGATCAACATCGCCGACCACGAACCGATCCAACAGGCCCACCTCGACTGGCAACGCTCGCCCCGTTCCGTCGATTGCCGCGCCGGCACGCCGGATGCCGCGCACTCGCAGTTCTTCGGCAAGGCTCCGCGAAAGTGTCGTCATCGACGTGCCCGTGTCGATTGCCAACGGCCGCTGGCGGTCGCCCGAACCACACAAGAACTCCGGCACGTCACCAGCCAGCAGACGCTGCTCGGTGAGCAGCGGGCCGGTCTGTTTGCGCACGAAGGGCAGCAGATCGGCAACTTCGGCAAACGCGCGGCGGCGCTCCGCCTGGTCACCAACCGCCCCCGCGTGGAGAGCGGCCCCGGATTCGCCCCAGCGCCCGGCTTGAAACAACAGGTCGCCGAGTCGTCCGCGCTGCTCCGCCATCGCCTGACTCTCGCCAATGACGGTCCGGCTGTTGCGCACCGCGGCGAACTGATGTTGCACGGCCTCTTCATCGTGCCAGAGCAGATCGGCAACCACCGAACTCCACTGCGCCGCACCGGCGTGCGACGGATCCCGCGCGCGCAGCTGGCCAATCTCCTCGACCGCGGCCTCGATGCGCCCTTCCGCGAGCGCGGCCACGACCGCGTCGAGGGCCTGCTGCATGGGCACCAGAGGGGCACGCGTCTGGCAACCCGACAACCCCACGGCGACCATCGCCACCAACCATCGCGCCGCGCTCAATTGGCCGTTACCTGGATGGTCCGCGACGAGACGGCATCCACGCCGCGCTCCACCACACCGATCGACTGCAGGTAACCGCCCAGCTTCTCATACTTGAAGTCATAGTCGGCAAGCAGACCCGTCGTTGCGCGATACGCCGCCACCGTCAACGAGTAGGTCTTGCCCGCGATCAGCGGCGTCGTCGCTTGCGTCGGCAATACCTGGAACGCAAAACTCGTCGCCGTCGGCGGCAACACGACATCCCACAGATGCAGTTCGCCGCCGGCTTCGCTGCGCAGCTCGATCGTGGCGTAGAGCGTTCCACTCGGCACCGTGTATTGCACGGTGAAGCCACTCGCCGCCACCGTACCGCCCGCAGTCGGCGCCGAGATCGTGGGCGGTGCCAACATCGACCGCGTTGCCTCCGGCGCAACTCCACCGAGGCTCAGCAGCGAACGCTGCTTGATGGTGACGCCACCATTCGTCGCTTCGCCCTGCACAAGCACTCGCCAACGGTGCCCAGCGATACTCCCGGTGAGCGCCGGCAGCGTGAGTTGCAGATCCGTGCCCGCGGCCGCGTGGTTGCCGTTGATGCCGCGCACGAGATCGATGCCGCGGCCAGAGGGCTGTTCGAGCAGCAGCGCCAAAGAGAGGTCGTTAACGGCGATCGAGGCGTCGAGATCGACGAGACCCGAAGGCACGGTAAACGTCGCCGCGGCCGGCAGGTCGAGCGCGAGGTCGGCGGAGGTCACCTCCCCTTCGGTCGGCTGCAGATCCGCCAGGAGGCCGAGCTTCTCGAGCGTGACGGTCGGACCGGCCGTGTTCAGCTCGGTCACCACGAGATGACCACCACCGCTGGCGACGCCCGTGCGGAACTCCGCGTGGGTGGTCGCCGGGTCGATGTCGATCGGCAACGACGCGTAGAGCGCCCGACCTTCGACGACATCCTCCCACCACTCCTGCGGCTCGATGCGCCGCGTCGTGCGCAGCCGATGTTGGCGCGCGCTGTTGGCGCCGACCAGCGTGCCTTCGACAATGCCGTGGCGATCGAAAGCTCCGAGCGAAGTGCGCAACACCTGGCGCATCGGCAACTCGACATGTTCGGCATTCGGTGTTTCGACCGTGAACGCGTGCACGATCAACTGCCCGTCGCGTTCGCTGCGGAAGGTCGCCGTGGCCCGCCCGCTCAACGAACGGCCATCGAGCAGCAGGCCAGACTCGCGCGTGAAACCAACAAACCCCTCGGCATTGGTGCTGCCGTGCACGAACGCCGCGTCGTAGAGAGGGCCACCACCCACCGCATCGGTGATCAACACGCGCGACCGCCGCGAGCCAGTGGTCCAAGCGCGCTTGTCGAAGAACTGGAACCCATCGGTCCAGCGCCGACCCGGCTCGATGTAACCCACACCCTGTGCGTAGTAGTTGTCGAAGCGATCCAGCAGATGTGCATCCTGGAAACCAAACCAGCGCGACGGCACATCCTCGAAGATCGCTTGCCCAGCGGCATCGCACATGCCGACCTGCGCAACGCTGCCAAACAGGGAACTCACGCTGGCGCGGCGAAACCCCTCTCCGCGCCCTCGCTTCACGGCTTGGATGCGCAGGTTGCCGGCGGGAATGGTGTCGAGCACGAGATCGCCGAGATCGATCGTCGAGGGGCCGCCAAGCGCCACGGTGGTGGTCGCGCGCGCCGGTAGGAACGCGCCCCCCGCAAAGGCCTCTACCGCTGCATTGCGCGACCCACCGGTCGCGGTCGTCGCCGGCACTGCATCAATCGTGAACGTGCCATCGTTGGCCGTGGTGGCGCATCGCCCGTCGATGATCACCGCCGCACGCGGCAGCGGAATCGGCGGAGTGCTCGCGTCGACGATGCGACCAGACACCGACCCTGTCGCCACCGCCACGGCGAATGCGTAATGGCCGCCCTGCGTCACAGCGCCGGTCGATACCAGGCGCCCGCCACTGCTCACGATGCCGGTATCGACGGCGCCCCAGACTCCCGTGCCGGGGTCTAGATGCAGGAGAACGGCAGTAGCGCTACCCAACGTGAAGTCATCGACCACATCCAGCGTGGCCCCTGGCACACAGGTCCAATCGGGCGGATCCAGGTAGATGCCACGCCCAAACAACAGGCCACCCGGCAACGTGCCGGCAAGATGCTGAGGCTGCAGCGACCCCGTTCGCATGGTGACCGTCGCCGCACCACTGACCAGGCCCACGCTTGAGCCATTGGGAATCGTCAGGCGAATGCCGCTAGTCGCAGCGTCGTCGATGGTCGTGTCGGCAGTCTGCGTCCCCACGGTGATCAGGCCACCGCTGCTCGCCTGAACGCCTGGCAGGTAGAACGGGAACGGGAAATCGCCACCATCCGTCGGCACGCTGACCACCAGCGAGCCCAGTTGGTCGCCGGCCGTTGCGGCGGCCGCACTACCGTTCACGCGCACAAGCTGGTTGCCCTGCGGACTCACGAACAAATCGCCGCGCCCACTGCGCGAAGTCAACGCCCGCCCCGCGCCACCGACGATCTCGACCGCCGCATCGACGACGCCGCGTCCCTGATCGTCGAGCACCAGCACCTTGCTGCTCGCCGACGGCAAGTTGCTGAAGCGGGGACCGATGTCCGAGCCGTTGCCACTGCATGCCGCCAACAAAAGACCGAGCCAGGCCCAATTGTGTGTAGTCCGCTTCATCGTCCACCCTTCGTTGCACTGTCGTTCTTCGTGTCACTGCGCGGCCGCTGATCGAGGCGATCAGGGTCGGGCGGCACCGCAACGCGGCTGCGACTGCCATCAGCTCCAACCGAGCGAACACCAACCACCACATCATCCAGGCACACTCCCGGCAACGTCGCCACCCGGCTGTTGCCGCGCCCTGGCTGCACCTTCGCGTCCGCCAACCGCAGCGTTCCGGCCCAATCGGCCGCCGTCGTCTCGCGCCAGACAAACTCACAGTCGCTTACTCCCGCCGGCAACCGGAACGTGATCTCCGTGTCGTATCGGTCGCGCCGCAGCAGCGCGGCGGTCACCAACGGCGGCGGCGGTGCCGAAGCGAGCTCGCCGAGTGTCGCCACAACCACACGCGTGACATTCGCCATATAGGCGTAATCCGCGAAGTCGGGCAGGTCGCCGTACGGCTTGCCATCGCGTTCGGTGACGTTCTGGTGCTGCCGCGAGAAGTCCTCGCGCGGCTCCGAACAACGCACCGCGGGGAAACCCTGTTCGAAGAACGAGCGATGATCACCACCGCGGCCATACCGATCGCCGCGGAAGATCAGTTTGACGCCGAAGTCCGGCACATGCTGCGCCGCCGAATAGGTCATCGCGCGCGCGAGGCTGCGGCCAAGGCTGTCATTGCCCATCGCGGCATAACTGAAGCAGCGCAGATGACGATCGTAACGCTGCCCATCCATGCCGAGCGTGTTGCCGACGATGTCGCAGCCGATCATGCCATCGATGCTGACGCCCGCTGCCGCCATGGCCTTGGCATGCGCCTGCGAACCGAGCAAACCCTGCTCTTCACCATCGTAGGCCACGAAGACGATCGTCGCCGCGAACTCCAGCTTGCTCATCACACGACAGGCCTCGAGCGCGACCGCCGTCCCTGACGCGTCATCGACGGCGCCCGGCGCAGCCCCTTGCCCATCTTCGCCCTTGCTGTTGCGCGAGTCGTAGTGACCACCAATCACGTAGACGCGTTCGGGATCCGTCGTGCCGCGCAGCGTCGCGATCACATTCGTGATCGGCACGGTCTTTGGCATGCCGGGCCGCGCACACGCCACCGTCTCCTGCTGCAGCGACACGACGAGCCGGCCATTGGCCGACGCGGCAATCGTCTCGAACTGCTCGCGCAGCCACTTGCGGGCCGCGCCCGTGCCTTCGGTATCGCTGTCGGTGCGCGACAGCACGTGCCGCGTGCCAAACGACACGAGCGTACGAACGGTCTGTTCGAGCCGCGCCGCATCGATGGCAGCCAACGCCACCGCGATGCGTTCCCCAATGGGCGCCGGTGTCGCTGCCGGTGTCGCTGCCGGTGCCTGGGCGGGCAACGCGGCCAGCGGCGCACCCAGCATCACCAACAGAGGAACCAGGACGGCGGCGCGTTGGGTCATGCGAAGAGGTCCAGTCCTTCCATGCTCTTGGATTTCTGCAGACCAAGGATCGGTAGCAGGGTGGTGGCGATGTCGCAAAGGCGGCCACCACTGCGCAGACGCCTGCCCTTCACCTGTTCTCCGCAGAGGAGCAGGGGCACGGGATTGGTCGTGTGCGCGGTGTGCGGCTCACCAGTCACGGGATCGATCATCATCTCGACGTTGCCGTGGTCGGCGGTGATCGCCACCGTGCCGCCGAGTTTGAGGTAACAAGGCACGATGCGCGACAGGCACTCGTCGATCGTCTGCACGGCGCGAATCGCCGCCGGCACGATGCCACTGTGGCCGACCATGTCGGCATTCGCGAAGTTCAGGATCGTGACGTCCGGCCGCCGATCCCCACTCATCTCCTTCAGCAGCGCGTCGGTGACGAGCCCCGCCGACATCTCCGGCTGCAGGTCATAGGTCGCGACCTTCGGGCTTGGAATGAGCACGCGCCGCTCGCCGGGATACTCCTTCTCCTCGCCGCCCGAAAAGAAGAACGTCACGTGGGCGTACTTCTCGGTCTCCGCGATGCGCAACTGCGCCAGCCCCTGCTCGCTGATGACCTGCGGGAAGATGCCCTGCAGGTTCTGGGGCGCAAACGCCACCGCGCACGGGAAGTCCTCGCGATAGCGCGTCATCGTGACGAAGTTGACGACGGGCACGGACGCGCGCGGGAAACCACTGAACTCGTGCCCCACGAACGCATCGGTGAGCTGGCGAGCGCGGTCGGTGCGGAAGTTGAAGAAGATCACCGCATCGCCCGTTCGCACGCGACCACGATCAGGGCTGCCGATCACGGTCGGCAACACGAACTCATCGGTCTCGTTGCGCGCGTAGGCCGCCGCGATCGCCGCCTGCACCGACTCGGCCGAAAAGCCGCTACCCAGCACGATCGCGTCATACGCCTTCTGCACGCGTTCCCAGCGCTTGTCGCGGTCCATCGCGTAGTAGCGGCCGATGACCGTACCGATGCGCCCAGTGCCGAGTTCGCGCATCGAGTTCTCGACCTGCTCCACAAACCCCTGCGCACTGCGCGGCGCCGTGTCGCGGCCATCGAGGAACGCATGCAGCACGACGCGCTCGCCAACGAGCCCCTGTTCTTTGCACATCGAAAGCAGCGCCTTCAAGTGCTGGTCGCTGCTGTGCACGCCGCCGTCGCTGACGAGGCCAAACAGGTGCAAAGCACCATTCGAACGCCGCGCGTGCTCGATGGCCGACAACAGCGCCGGATTGCGCTGAAACCGACCTTCGCGAATCTCGCGGTCGATGCGGGTGATCTCCTGGTAGACGACCCGGCCGGCGCCGATGTTGAGGTGGCCGACTTCCGAGTTGCCCATGAGGCCACACGGCAACCCGACATCCTCACCACTGGCTTCGAGGCTGGTGCTCGGCCAGTGCTCACGCAGGTCGTTCCAATAGGCTGGCGCCGCCAGACTGATCGCATTGCCGGGGCCCGCGGGGGCACACCCGAAGCCATCGAGCACGACCAGGAGAAGGGGTGGGCGACGATTGCTCATGACAACATCTTGTCCACCGACACCGCGATGGATCCCTGGTGGCGACGGATCTCCGTGAGCACGCTGGTGGCGCGTTCCATCGTCCGGTCGGCGAGGTCACGGTTGGTCAGATAGGTCGCGTTGATGCGCACGTTGAGGAACGCACCTTCCGCCGCCGCCAGCAGCAGCGACGCACCCGACGCGAGATCGCTGACGATCGCCTTGCCGATGCACGGGATCACACTCTCCATCGCCACGAACACGTCGCGCACCATGCACAACGTCTCCTCGGGCACGACCATCGCGCCGACCATCGCTTCCTGGATGGCCTTCTCGCGCAGCGCCTTCTGTTCGTCGCCGTCCTTTGGCATGCCGTAGGCCGCCGAAACGAGGTCAAACGAACGGCAGTCGCGATCCGCCATCGGCAGCAACCGACGCAAGTGGCCATCGAGCACCCCTTCGACGCGGGCGAGATCCTCATCACGGTCGAGGTTGGCCTTCTTGCCGCGCGAGAAGCGAACGACCATGAGGAACAGGGACGTGCCCATGCAGCCGGCTAGCGCGGCCGCCGCACCACCACCGGGGGTTGGGGTCTTGGCGGCCAGAGACTCGACGAGCTGCTCAAAGGATTGCTGGATCATACGGAAGGTGCAGTCTCGGCCCCGGCCGCACCGGATCAAGGCCAGAACGGCATCTTGCGCCGTCCGGGCCATCACCAGCCGCAACGCCGAAGGACAATTCGCGGCAACCCTTGCACCGGCTCGGCGCCGTGCCAGAGTTCCCGCATGCTTCGTCGCAGACTGCGGCCAATCCTGGGCTGCTGCCTTGCCCTCACGGCATGTGCCGCCCCCGGCAATGTCCCGGTAACCCTGGCCCAATTCCTCGCTTCCTGCCCAGAACAGTCCCGCCCAGACCAGCGGCCCGCCCGCCTCTGGCTCGACGGCAATCGCATCCTCGCCGCGGCCGTCGACTTGGGGCCGGGCTCCCTGCCCGCGGCCGTGCGCACCGCCTTCCACGCCTTCGCACAACGGGGCGAAATCTGCTTTGAAGGACGCGAATGGGGCCCGCGCGGCACCGGGTTTCGCGTCGAAAAGCAGGATCGGGTCGACGCGGCCGTCCACACCTACTCCGCACTGATCGCCCCCGACGGCACGATTCTCGAACGTTCGCACTCGGTCCCGATCGCGAATACGCCACAGAATGTGCTCGTCGCCGCCATGCAGGTCGGCTCCGAAGTCGAAGAGGTCCAGATCGTGTCTGGCCCCGAGGTCGAAGAAGCCTGGCGGTGCACGGTCAAGGACCGCCTCGGCCACCGCTTCGTGGTCACGCTCGGCCTCGATGGAACGCTGCTGCAGACCCTTCGGCGCATCACCGCGCAGGTCGAGATCTAGCTGGTCGAAGCAATGCGGGTCGGACTCGCGTTGGCGGGCCGCGCGGCATTGGCAACGCGGATCCTTCCCGCGCCGCGCACGACCGCGCATGATCAGGACCATGCGCACGCGCCGCCTGCTACCGATCCTGGCCCTCGCCGCCACCATGACTTCCTGCATGGCAGGCCCCCAGCAACTGCGACGTTCGGTCGACGACTGGGATCACGCGCTTTACGTGGAAAGTCCGTGGCTGGACGCCGGCCTGTGGATCCTCCCCGTGATCCCCCTCGCGTCCATCGCCGGCCAGCTCGTGGACTGCCTCGTCGTGAACCCGATCTTCTTCTGGGGCAGCGACGCGTGGGACGGCAACGGCACCGGCTACAAGTACCACAGTCCCGTTGCCGACGAGTGGACCGACAGCGTGATCACCGAACGTGGACGCTGGCTGCGCGTCGAAAAGCACGACGACCGCGCCACCAGGCGGTGAGAACGGCCTTTCGCGGCGACCTCGACCGTCAGCGCAGTTCGATCGGGATCGGCCGGAAGTCGATCGCATCGACCGCCGCGAGGTAGTAGCGAATGCCGTCCGCTTCGCCCTGGAAACCATACTTGTGGTCCTTGCCGTGCAGGTGGCCATAAACGCACAGCTGCACGCAAGCATCCTTGAACATCGCGACCGCCGCAGTTTCGCGACCATCACTGTAACGCGGCGGGTAGTGCACGAGCGCAATCGTGCGCGCGCCCCCCGGCACGCAGCCGCCGAGCTTCTTGCCAACCTGGATCGACAGTTTGAGTCGTTCGAGTTCGCGCGCGAACACCACCGCCGCATTCGCATCGGCCCACGGCGACTCTGGCGGATCCCACAGCCGGGTGCCGATCACCACCGTGCCGTCCGGCAGCTTCACGGCATCGTTCTGCAGCAGGCGGATCGACGGGTGCAGCACCGCCTCGACCTTCTTGCGCGACTGCCACCACGTGCAGTGGTTGCCCTTGATGAGCACTTTCTGCCCCGGGCGAGCGCCGAGCCAGTCGAGGTCGGGTTTGGCCTCGGCGAGGTCAAGGCCCCACGACGTGTCGCCACCGACCAGAACCCAATCGTCGGGGCCGACCATCGCGTCCCAGGCCTCGCGCATGCGATCGGCATGACCGACCCACTGCGGGCCGAAGATGTCCATCGGCTTGTCGACACCAAAACTCAGATGCAGGTCACTGATGGCGAACAGGCGCAACGGGGGATCCTGGCGTGCTTGCAAAGGACTCTGCATAAGGGACGATCGTGGAATGGACAAGCGCATGCGAACGAGTCGCGAAGGATCCCTGCTAGCCGCCGCACTGCTGACGGGCGGACTGCTCGGCCAGACGGCTTTGCCGCCGTGCCCCGCCGCCCCAGCCGGTTATGAGCAGAAACTCTGGGAACGTGCCTGGCAGCTGCACCACCAGGCCACCGTCGTCGACACCCACGTGGACACGACTTCGCTCGTGCTCGACCGCGCCTTCGACATGGGACCTCGCGCCAGGACAGGCCACGTCGACCTGCCGCGCGCGGCCGAAGGTGGCCTTGATGCCGTGTTCTATTCGATCTACGTCGACACGCGGTTCTACGGCGATGAGGCGGCCCTGTTCGCCAACCCGCCCATGACCGTCAACGAAGATTGGCCGCGCCCCAAGGATCCTGGCACCGCCAACGGCAGCGCCAAACGCGCACTCATGATGATCGACGGCCTGCTGCGAACGTGCGAACGCTACCCCGAGCGTATGACGGCGTGCACGTCGTCGGCAGAACTGCGCGCCGCCGTCAAGGCCGGCCGCCATGCCGCGCTCATGGGCATCGAAGGTGGCCACGCCATCGAAGGGGACCTCGGCCTGCTGCGCTTGTTCCACAAACTCGGCGTGCGCTACATGACGCTGACGCACACGCTGCACAACGAGTTTGCCGACTCGTGCGCGCCGGCCGAACCACGCTGGGGCGGCCTCAACACGCTTGGCGTGAAGGTCGTGCAGGAAATGAACCGCCTCGGCGTCATGGTTGACGTGAGCCACGTCAGCGACGCGACGTTCTTTGACACCCTGCGCGTGACCCGCACGCCCGTCATCTGCTCGCACAGTTCGATGCGGGCGCTCTGCGGGCACAAACGCAACATCACCGACGACATGCTGCGCGCCCTCGCCGCCAATGGCGGCGTCGTCATGATCAACTACAACTGCGGCTTCCTCGACGAGGACTACGGCAAGAACGCTTCGGGACGCGATGCCACGCGGCGCATCCAAGAGAAGTCAGCGCGCGAGAAGTTCGCCGAAGGCAGCCCCGAACTCCAGAACGCACTCGCGAAGCTCGACGAGCGTTTTCCGCCGGTTGCAAGGCCACCCCTGAGCCGGCTCATCGCGCACATCCTGCACGCGCTCGAAGTCGGCGGCGCCGACCACGTCGGCCTCGGCAGCGACTTCGATGGCGTTCCGTGCGTGCCCGAGGGCATCGACGACGCGACCTACCTGCCGCGCATCACCTACGAACTGCTCGCCGCCGGACAGAGCGAGGCCACCGTGAAGAAGGTGCTCGGCGAGAACCTGCTGCGCGTGTTTGCCGCGGTCGAAGACAAGGCCTTTGCCCTGCGCGGCGAGGCTCCCTTCATGAATGCCGGCGCGGCCGACTTCGCGCCCATTGCGCGCTGACTCCGCAGCGCTGGCGAGGTCTCATTCCGGCATCGGACTACCAATGCGGCGCCCTTCCTGGCGCAGCATCGACGGCAGTTTCTCATCCCCGCTGCCATCCGTCGCGCAGTAGCCCATCGAGTGCAGCGCTCGCTGCGCAAACTCCTGCAATCGTTGCAGGCTCGCCTGCGTGACCACCATCGGCGTCACGATCTGCAGGCTCGGCCGCAGCAGATTGCGGGCGGAGAAGGCATGGTAGGCGAGCGACCGGTCCTTCGGATTGAACTGCTCCCCCATCACCTTCGCGAGCACGTCGACGGGGTTCCAGGTATCAGGGGTGCCAACCAGCCCCAATTCGGCACGGCGCGGAATCGCATGATCGAGCACTGCGGACTCGAGGATCGAGCCGAGCAATACCGCGGCAAGGCGGTGGTCCTGCCCCGCCAACGACCGCTCGTAGCTAAGCAGGTCGAGGCGCGCGAGGGTGCGCAACCGCGGGTCCCGCAGCTTGTGGCTGTCGAGGATTGGCGGCCCGACCAGGTCCTCCTCCACCGGCAACCGCGCGATCGCGGGTTTCGAAGCTGACGGTGGTGGCGGCGCCGCGCTTTCGTCCATTGCGAGCGGCGGCGCATAGTCATCGAGGATCGAGGGCACTTGCACACCCATCGTCTGACTCACGGCACCATGGCTGTCGAAGCGGGCCTGGTGATTCGGGAACAGCTTCTGATGCAACCGGGTAACAAGCGCTCGGGCACCTTCCGTCTGCACCTGGCCCAGACGCGGCAGCGGTAGCTCAAGCAAGGGCGGTTTGTCGGCGAACTCTACGGCCCAATCGCTGATCACGGTGCGCTTGCGCTGCAGCAGCGTCTTCTCATCCGACGACATCACCCGTTCGCCAACCAACCGCAGATCGATCGCCTCGACAAAGCGTCGGCAACAGGCCACCAACAAGGTCCGATCGCTGTCGGCGAAGTCCAACTCGACCATGTCGTGGAACGCGCTGACACACCGCTGCAGGTACTCGCGCAACCGACGCACTTCGCCATACAGGCGCGGCAGGTCGGGAATGTTCTGGATCCCCTGCTGGGAAATCGTCAGCCGGTATTCCGCAAGGTGTTCAAGCGTCATCTTGGCTGCTTCGAGGAAGCAGACCGCCACGACCTTCTTGACCTGAACACTCGGCATCGCCGAATTGTGATCGGCTTTCGCCAGCACGAACCTTGAAGAGGTCGGCGGCTCTCTTGGCGCACCGGCCAGTCTGCGAATACGTGCGCCGCCGCTATGCTGCCGCGCCGATGCCACCGCTGGAAACCTCCCTACTGGCCCTGCTCGGCCCCAATCGCCTGCTCTGTTCGCCGGACGCCTTGTTGGCATGGGAGTGCGATGGTTTCACGGTGCACAGGTCGCGGCCACGGGCCGTGGTCCTGCCCGAATCGACGGCCGAAGTGCAAGCCGTGCTCAGGCTCCTGCACACAGCCAAGGTCCCCTTCGTGCCGCGCGGCGCCGGAACCTGCCTCTCCGGCGGCCCCACGGCTGGCGGCGACGCCGTCATCGTCGACCTCGCCCGCATGCGCAAGGTGTTGCAGATCTAGACAGTCGATCTCTACGCCATCGTCCAGCCAGGCGTCGTCAACCTCGACCTCACCACCGCCGTGCACCACCACGGGCTGCACTACGCGCCCGATCCGAGCAGCCAATCCGTCTGCACGATCGGCGGCAATCTCGCGGAGAACAGTGGTGGCCCCCACTGCTTCAAGTACGGCATGACCACCGACCACGTGCTCGGCGCGCGCATCGTCTTGCCCGACGGCTCGCTGGTCGATGTTGGCAGTCCGGCGGGGCCCCGGGCACCGCACGGGCTGGACCTGTTGGCCGTGTTCTGCGGCAGCGAAGGCACCTTCGGCATCGCCACCGAGATCACGGTGCGCCTGTGCCGCGATCAGCAATCCGTACGAACGATGCTCGCCGCGTTCTCGACGATGACCGCCGCCTGCCGCACGGTAAGCGACATCGTCGCCGCCGGCCTCGTTCCCGCGGCCCTCGAAATCCTCGATCAAGCCACCATCCGCGCCGTCGAGGCCTCGGTGTATCGCGCCGGTTATCCCGAAAACGCCGCCGCCGTGCTGCTCGTCGAACTCGATGGGCCGGACTTCGTGCTCGCCGAAGAGGCGGAAGAAGTGCGCGACTACTTCCGTGCACACGGCGCCCTCACCGTCGACGAAGCGACCACACCCACGGACCGCAAACGGCTCTGGAAGGGCCGCAAAGGCGCTTTTGGCGCGATGGGACGACTGAACACCGACCTCTACGTGCTGGACGGCGTGGTGCCGCGCACACGCCTCGAAGACGCTCTCGCTGGCATCGCGGCCATCGGCGCGAAACACGGCGTCGTGATGACCAACGTCTTTCACGCTGGCGACGGCAACCTGCATCCCAACATCAGCTTCGACGGGCGCGACCCCGAACAGACACGCCGCACGATCGCGGCGGGCCGCGAGATCCTGCAGCTCTGCGTCGACCTCGGCGGCAGCATCTCCGGCGAACATGGCATCGGCACCGAGAAGCTCGACCACGTGTCGATGATGTACAACGCAGCGGACCTGGCGGTGATGGCCCGCGTTCGCGCCGTGTGGAATCCGACCGGTCTCTGCAATCCCGGCAAGGTCCTGCCATCGCGCGGGGCCTGCGCCGAAGTGGCCAAATGGCCGCAAATGGTCGCCAAGGTGCTCGACGTGGAGTCCGACGCATGAGCACGTTGCGCCCCACATCCACGTCCGAACTGGCCGAACTGCTGCAGAGTAAGCCAGGCCCGTTGCGCCTTCGCGGTGGCGGTTCGCGACTGGAACGGATGCCGGCAACCGTCGCCCCAGCGCGCTTTCTCGACCTCAGCGCTTTTGCCGGCATCGAACGGCTCGATGCGCAAGACCAGACCTGCACCGTGGGCCCCGGCTTGCCGCGCGCCGAACTCGACGCCGCCCTACTCGCGCATCGCCTCGAACTGCCGTGCCTCGGCGGCGGCACGATCGGCGGGCTTTTTGCGACCGACCCGATCGGCCCGGCCACGGTCGGAGGCGCTTCGCCGCGCACGTTGCTGCTCGGCATGACGGCGATGCTCGCCGATGGTACGCGGTTCCAATCGGGTGCGCGCGTCGTGAAGAGCGTGGCCGGTTTCGACGTGCACAAACTGTTCGTCGGCAGCCGCGGCACCCTGTTCGCCGGCCTGCAACTGCACCTTCGTTTGAAGCCAAGACCGCGCGCGCAGGCGTGGTTTCGCCGCGAAGGCCTCGATCTCCCGGCCGCGCTGGAGTGCTTCTCGATGCTGCGCTCGCTCGTTGTGCCGCCCGCCGAACTGCAGCTGCACCGCACCGCCAACGGGTGCACCATCGCTGGCCGCATCGCCGGCCGCGATTCGTTCGTGCGCGCAACGATGCGCGCCCACGAGCTGCGCGAAGGCCCACCGATCACCATGCATCATCTCGACGCCAGCCCTGGCGCAGAGGTCGTTCAGGGCAATGTGCCAGGCAGCCGCGTCCCCGCCTTGCTGGCGATGAGCCCGGCCAACGCGCCGTTTCTCTGGCACGGCGGCGGCCGCTTTGAGCTGTCGCTCGAGGCAACGACCACCACGGACAAACTGCTGCGAACGCTGCCCGAACTGCAGGTCGACGCGTGTATCGTGCGCGGCGACGATTCCCGTCGCGGCCTCGGCACACCGCTCGATCCTGGCCAACAGCACCTCGCCGCCGGCCTCAAACACGCACTCGACCCGCATGGCATCTTCGTCTGAGCCAACGGCAGCCAGCCCGGCAAACGGCTGCGCCACGCCGGGCAGCGCCGTCGCCCCAAGGGACCTCGCGTTCTACACGCGTTCGCTCGATTGCGTGCACTGCGGCTTGTGCCTGCCGACCTGCCCCACCTACCAGGTGCTCGGCATCGAAGCGGATTCGCCGCGCGGCCGCATCTACCTCATGCGCGCGCTCGCCGAAGGTCGCGTCGAAGATGCGCAGGCGATCCGCCCGTTCCTGGATCGTTGCCTCGATTGCCGCGCGTGCGAGACCGCGTGCCCTTCGGGCGTTCACTACGGCGAGATCCTGGAGACCGTGCGTGGCGAAATCGAACGCAAGCAACCCAAACGCGGCCTCGCCGCCTGGCTCACGCGCACGCTGCTGTGGCATGTGGTCGCGCGCCAAAATCGGCTGCGCGCGGTGTTCTTCGCGATGCGCGCAGCCGAGCTGCTGGGCCTGCGTTGGCTCGCCACGAAACTGCGCCTGATGCCGCCGGCGATGGCGCGCATCGCGCCGCCGGTGCCGCCCAACCGCGAACGTCGCGCGCTACCAACCGGCCTGCATCACCCGCCCACCGGCGTTCGGCGCCGCGGCGTCACGGTGGCACTGTTCACGGGCTGCGTCATGGAGCAGATGTTCGGCCGCGTGAACCGCGCAACCCTGCGCCTGCTGCTCGCGAACGGTTTCGACGTCCTGGTGCCCCAGGACCAGGGCTGTTGCGGGGCTCTGCTCGTGCACGCCGGCCAGCCCGAACAAGCAAGGCAACTTGCCCGAGCCAACGTCGCGGCGTTTGCGAGCGCCGACCTCGTCATCAACAACTCGGCCGGCTGCGGTTGCGCGATGAAGGAGTACGGCCACCTGCTCGGCACGCCCGAAGGTGATGCTTTTGCCCGCAAGTGCCGCGATATCAGCGAGTTCCTCGGCGAAGTCGGACTCACCGCCACCCCGGCGGCCCACGCTGGCCGGGCTGCCTACGACGATCCGTGCCATCTCTGCCATGGGCAAGGGGTTAGGAAGCAACCGCGCGACCTTCTGGCGATGGTCCCCGGGCTCCAGCTCGTGGCCCACGAGCGCCCCGAGGACTGCTGCGGCTCGGCGGGCATCTACAACCTGCTGCAACCCGACCTCGCCGCGGAAATAGGCCGGCAGAAGGTCGAAAGGCTGCTCGCCGCTCGCGTCGACCTCGTCATCACCGGAAACCCTGGTTGCATGCTTCAGATCGACAGTCATCTGCGGGCGGCCGGCCACTCCGTGCCCGTTCGCCACCCCGTTGAGCTGCTGCTGCCCCCCGAATGAGTCGCCTCCTGCCCGCGTTGACCGTCTGCTGCGTGATTGCGATCGGTGGCACTGCCTACAGCATGCTCAGCGACAGCGCTGCAGATCGCATCGGCATTCCTGGCAAGACCACGTCGGCGGCGAAGCCTGTGGACGAAGAAGCCGAGCTGCTCGCGGCGCGGCATTCCTGTTCGAGCGAAGCCATCGATGCCATCGTCCAGAAGCTCCGTCGCGAAGCCGACGAGAAGCCCAAGGACGCCCGCGCCGCGCGCCTGCTCGCCCACGGCCTGCTCGACCGTGTGCTGCAGCGCAACCACCTGCGCGGCCTCGCCGTCGGCAAACCGCTCTACGAGACGCTTCCTGCGGAGCTCCTGGCGGACCTCGACGCCTGCGCTCTGGCCATCACCCGCGCGCGCGAACTCGGCGATACCAGTGCTGAGTTGTTCCGCCTCGAAGCCGCCATGATGAGCAACCGCATCACGGGCCTTGGCACCGCGCTGCAATGGAACGGCCGTATCCAGGCGGCGCTGGCGCAGGCTGGCGAACTCGATCCCAACGATCCGCACCTGCAGGTTGCCCTCGGCCTGCGCAAGCTGCTCGCGCCGAAGCTGCTCGGCCAGGACATCGACAAGGCCCTTGAGCACTTCGAGTTTGCCGCGAAAGCGCTGCAGGACGACGAGCGCCCCGCCATGTTCGCGGCGATGGCGAACTTCCTGCAGCAGAAGCGCCAGCAGGCGATCGCCTGGCTCGAACAGGCTGCGCAGCGCAATCCGAACAACGCCTTCGTGCGCGTGGTGCTCGCGCGCTGCAAGCGCGGCGAAGAGAACCCGTTCGGCCGCGATGTGACCGAGGCCGAAGTGAACCGCGCGAAGTAACCTCCGCGCGGCTCCTCAACTACCGACCGCTGGTCGTACGACGCACGCGGCGCACTTCAGCAGGCGCGCTCGGCTCCGCGGGAGCCGCCGGAGCCGCGGACGAACGAACCCCGAAGGGGCTGGAGGTCGTCGTTTCGACTTGCCCTTCCGACTGCCCATCGGAGCGGGCCTCGGATTGGGCCCGCCTGCGGATTTCCTGCATGAGCTGACGGATCTCGCGCATCTCCGCGCGCATTTCGTCGATCGTCGCGCGGATCTCGGCATCGTCCGTCTCCACTTCGCTCCGCAGCGTGCGCGTCCGGGTCGGAGCAACACTGTCGACTCGCGCGCGGGCGGTGTTCAGCGCCCGGTCGGTCTCGACTCGCGCACGCTCCAAGACGCCTTCGCTGTGAGCCCGTTTCGCCACTTCGAAGTTGGCACGCGCCTCGTCCTGCGCAGCCCTGGCATGCTGGAGCGCAACCTCGGCCTCGTCGCGGGCTCGGGCAACTTCCTCGGCCGCCTGCGCCTTCTGCTTGCCAATGCGCTGCAGAAGAACATTCACCTCATCGTTCGCCTCCGCGGCGCCAGCACGCCGCTCCGCGTAGCGCTTGGCCACAGCGCGGGGCGTGTCGGCGACCTTTTCGACAACCTCAACCTGGCCCGGGTACAGATCCACGGACTGGCCACTCGAGGTGTAAACCCGGTACCGGCCGGGGCCCAACGGATCGGTGTCGATGACGACACCCGCGGCGCCACCCGGGACCGCTACAGTTTCCACAGGCTCCTTGGATGCCTTGGGGGCCTTCGGCGGCTTCGGCGCCTTGGCTGGCCTCGACGGCATCGGGACACCCAGCGCCTCGACCTGCGCGGCCTTGTCAGTGGACGGGAACGCCCCGAACACCGGCTGCAAATCGGGCGTCGGTGGTTGCGCCGGGACGACCCGGGCGATGCCACCGAGGCCACCGAGTGACATGGCCCGCGGCGCATCCGCGGCGCGCTCTTCCCTCAACCGCTTTGCGACTTCCGCGAGCTTCGCGAGCGCCTTCTGCTGCAGTTCCGGCGACATCTCGTCTTCTTCGAGCATCGCCATGACCTCGGCCAGACGGACCTGCACGCGGTCGGCCTCGGCCCGCGCCTTCGGGGCTGTGGCCTTGGGCGGGGCGGCTGGATCCTGCGTGGTCGACAACCACACCTGGCCCGACGCTGGCGCAGACTGCGCCGACAACGAGGTCATTACGGCGACGGCACTGGCGGCCGCCAACATTCGCATCACGATCGAACGAGTCATGGCTTGCTCCTCTGCTTCTTCGGACATCACTTGGGAACGTTACGGTCGAGCTTCGCCTTCAGGCGCGAGCGCAACCGTTCAACGGTGAGCAACCGGCGCTGTAGCGCCGAGACGAGTTGCTCGAGTTCTGGGGACACGCGCTGGAAACGCAATTCCGCCTGCATCTGGCGCACTTCGGCGGTGAGCTCGGCGTGCTCTTCTTGCAGCAACGCAAACGCTGTCAGCATGGTCTCGCGCGACTTTGGCGCCGCGACCACATCCGGAGCCGACACGGCGGCTGGCGCATCCACCGCAAGATCGGGGATCACCATCGCAGGGCTCGGCGCAAAGGGACGGCTTTGCACACCGGGTGCTGCCAACGACAAGGACGTCAGCGAAAGCCCACCAAACGCCAACGACAGCAAACGTCGCCTTGGCCCGATTGGCCGCGACTGCAGTGCGGCTTCGATGCGTTCGCGCAGCGCCGACGGGCGCGCCGCCATGCCAAACGCGACGATCGGCAAAGCACTCGGTGGCCGCAGCCAATCGGCGACGTCGAGCAAGCAGCGCGCCACGGCCGTCGGACTGCTGTGCTGTGCGGCGATCGCATCACAACGCAGCTCGACGAGGCGCGACCAGCGACGACGCACGACGAACAACAGCACTTGCCACGGAAACAGCGCCTGCAGGCCCGCAGCGAGCCACATCCAGGCGGGATCACCGCGGCGCAGGTGCGCGATCTCGTGCGCCAGCATCGCACGCAACGACGGGTCGCCGAGTTCCCCAACCCGCATCGGCAGACAGATCTCGGGGCGCAACCAGCCAAACGCGATCGGCGTCGCCAGCTGCTTGCTCCGGCTCAATCGCGGCGATTGCCGCAAGCCTTGTTCACGCGCGGCAATCGCCGCCGACGCCAACACACGGGCATCGGTTTCGGGCTCACGTTCGCACAACACGCGGCGCAAGCGCGCGTGCACACGCACGAGCCAGCAGGCGCCAAACAACGCCATCGTGACGCCGAGCGCCACCAACCACGTGCTCCAGGCAAACCGCGGCAGTTGCCAAGGCGCTGCCGTGGTCGCTACCGGCGGGGCGATCTCAAGGGCCACCGGATCCGCTGCCGGCAACGTCGCGAGCAGGAAGACCTCGGCATCGTTCGGCGCGTTGCCGGGCAACGACCAACCGAGCGGGCTGCCGAGCACCGCACACTGCACGGTCGCGCTGGCGAGCGCCACCCACAGCGAGAATCGCAGCAGGCGCTCCTGAAACAGCCTCGCGCGTTGCCCGAGCGCCGCGCTGAGCAACCAGGCACCGCCCAACGCGCACGTCGAATGCAGCGCAAACGTGCCCAGCCAGTCGGCCACGGGTCCCCACTGCATGGCCGCGCCCATCATGGTGGCGGAAATCATGACCGCTCCTTCTTGGCGCGGCGCTCGGCCTCGGCGACCTTCTGCCGCAGATCCTCGAGTTCGCTGAGTTCGATCTCACCGGCGCGCAGCAGGTGGTTGACGAGCGCCATCGGATCGCCGTCGAAAAGGCGCGTGACGAGGTCGCCGACCAGGTTCTTCTGCACGAGGGCCGGATCGACCTTCGCGCGATAGAGGAACTGCCGCCCATTCTCGCGGTGCGCGACGAGGTCCTTCTCCTCCATCTTGCGCAGCATCGTCGCGATCGTCGTGAGCGCGAGGCCGCGGTCGCTGAGGATGTCGTGCACGTCCGCAACGGCCGCTTCCCCGCGCTCCCAGAGGGTGCGGAGGATGGCCAACTGCAAGTCACCGAGGTTTCGTGGGCCCTTCATGGCGTCATTCTACTACCGGAGTAGTCGACGACAACTACTCCAGTAGTTGAGAAACCTTCCCAGAATCCTGCGCTTCGGGAAAAGTGCCCGCTAGCCCGCCGTCATGTGGCGGACGGGGTGGCGGCTCCAGCATCAGGCAGTGCCTGCGCGAGCCGCAGATGGCCCCTCCAGAGGGCCAACCCCAAAAGAACGGGTCAGCCGCCGACGGGGGCGACGATCGACCAGACGCCCTGCGTCGCCGACACGATGCCGTTCGGCGCATTCGGGTCGAGCACGAGCCACTGCGTGTAGAGCGACATGCCGATGTAGAAGGTCACCGCCGGCATCTGGATCGGCAACGTCGCCACACCCGACCCCGGGCCACCGCCAACCGTCTGGGTCAACTTGGTCGACACCGGATCCACGAGCAACGAACAGTTGAAGGTGCCCATGCCGAGCAGCTGACCGATGTCCAACGGCAGCGGCAACGGCGGCGTCGCACTGGTCTGCGTGTTGCTCGCGCCGAGCACCAGCATGCAATACCGCTGCGATGCAGCACCCGTGATCTGGTTGTTCCAGACGACGCCCGGATACGGAATGTTGACCGACGCATTGTGCGGCACGAACGAACCTTCCCCCGCACAACCGGAGCCGAAGTCGAGCACCACACCCGGGCGCGCCGTGAACCGCGTCACCAGACCAATGCCCTGCTGCACGGTGCCGCTGGTCGCCGTCGCATTGCCGGCCACGTAGTTGCGCGAGGTCAGGTTGCCGCCCGCCGTGGTGCCGCGCAGGTTGTAGACAAACGGCTGGTTCGAGCGGCTGTTGCCGAAGATCTTGATGTCGATGACGACGGGCCGCTGGTGATCCCAGGTGAACAAATTGGTGAACGGCACGGTCATCACGACGGCCCCGGGACCACCCGCGAGCAATTGCACGTTCTGGCGCGGCAGCACGATCACGGGCGTACCACTGAAGTTGCTCGCAAACGTGCCCGTGAGCCCCAGCGAATTGCCGTGCCCGATCGACACTTCCATATCGATCGTCGTGGCGTTGGACGACTGGTTGGAGCCGGCGAAGAACTCAACCTGCTCAAACCGCATCGGCGTGGTGAAGCCAGCCAGCAGCTCACTGGCCTTGTACCACTGCTGGTAGTGCCCGACGCCACCGGGGAAAGGCCGATCCAGGTTTTGCGGGCTGGCCGGGTTGGGCGTCGTGTGCGCGGTCTGCGCCACGGCGGCGGCGCACAGGAACACGAAGGATAGGAGGGTTCGCATGGCAGGAGGGGCGGCATACGCCGCTGGGCAAAAGGGCAATACAGTCTACCGGATCCACGGGCGAAGGAGCTGCTCGAGCGAGTTTCGCAAGGAGAACCCAATGCACCCGCCCCGTGATAGTCCGCCCGGCCGCCATGGCAACGGCGGAAGCCACCGACCGCCCCGCACCCGGCCGGCCGTCAGAATCGGAGCGAATGCGAGACCTTCAACTCCAGCGCCTGCTCGCCCGCTGCCATCGAACCATCGTCCTCGCGCTGCCAGCTCGTGCCGAGCACGGCGAAGAAGTCGCAGCCCGGGGCGTAGATCCAGCGCAGCCGGCTCTGCCAGCCCAGGACATTCGATTCGTTGTCAAACTGCACGAGGTTGCGCAGGCTCACGGCCGGGGTGAAGTGCAGGTCGACCCGCAGCGACGCAATCTGGGTGTCAAACGCGCGGCCCGGCCCGAGGTCGACCTTCGCCGTCTGGTAGCCGCCCCCAAAATGCAGCAGCGCCGACGCCCGCCACTCGCCCTCGAGCTGCACCTCATCGCTGTGCCCATCAAAGAACTGCCCCGTCTCCAGCCGCACACTGCCATTCCATTCCCGACCCTCCGTCGCCAGCGCCTGCAGGCCACCGCGCCGGGTCCGGTAATCGTCCGCGAGCACCGTCGTCGAACTGCGAAACAGCGTGAAGTCGCTCTCCACCCGTTCGAAGGAATCGCGCCAATAGACAAACACCGAATCGCCGGAGTGAAAGTCAAAGCCGAGCTTCTCGATGGCCAGATCCACGTTCTGGGCGGCCCCTTCCCAGGTCTCCTGCCGCCCCAAGGCCACACGCAGGTTGAAGGTGCGGATCGCTCCACCTTCGGCCAACCGCGGCATCCACTGCACCTTGCAGGTCTCCGCTCGCGACCCACGCCGCCGCACGAAACCGAGCGCCGGATTGAAGTCGTCGCTGACCCATCGCACGCCGGCACCGATCTCCCATTCGCGACCGCGGCTATCGATCTGCGCTCCAAAACTCTCGCCATCGCCACTCGCACCTTGCGCCGCCGACGCCATCCCGTCGATCGTCGCCCGCAGATCCATGTCGCCGAAGAACCGCGGCACACGATGGTAGAAGTCCGCGCCCACCAGCTGGTTCTCGCCAGCACTCGTCGGATCACCGTTGGTGCCGATCATGCCGACCGTGGTCTCGTCGCCAATCGCATACTTCGCGCGCGCCACCGCGAGGTTCTCAGAATCGATGGCACCAGCAGCATCCGCCTGCACATCGAGCAGGCCAACCTCGAGCGGCCCCGCCTGCCCCGTCAACTTCACGCCAGCGAGCAGCGGGATCTTTGAGCCATCAAGCGCGAGCCCGATGCGCCGCGAGAAGAACGGCAGCACCGAGGACCCGCCGGCACTGCTCGCGCCAAAGCCGAAGTACCCGATGCCCTCGAGGAAGAAGTCGCGCTTCTCGGGGAAGAACAGGGGGAACCGGTTCAGGTTGATCTGCCGACCATCGTCCTCGGTCTCGGCAAAGTCGGTGAAGAACGTCGTCGCCAACGTCATGGACGGCGACACGCGGTAGTACGCCTCGCCTCCCGCATCGGCGTCAACATCCCAACCGCGATCCACCGCCGACCGATCGCGAGAAACCCCCGCCGCCACATACGGCACGACCTCGAGCCCGATGCCGGCATCGATCGCACCGATGCCTTCCATCGTGCCGCACTCGCTGACACGAAAGAACGAGACCGCCTGGGACGCATTCGCCCATTGGTATTCTTCGTTGCGCGTGCGCACGTAGCGCTTGAGGTTGAACCCCCACGTGCGCGCCCCCTCCCGCCGTGGAATGCTCCGGAACGGGATCGCGATCTCCGCCATCCACCCCTCCGCCGTGACCGTCGACGCGCCGCTCCAGATGGTGTCCCAGGGCTTGTCGAACTTGCCGCCGTTGTTGGAGATCAGGATGTCGCCGATCGACCCACCGGCGCCGATCTGGAAGAAGTAGGCCGTGCGCCGATCTTCGAACGGGTCCAACAGGATCTCGACGCGGTCATCCGGATCGAGCCTGGCGTCGCGCGCCCGCATCGACGAACGGATCCGTTCGGGCTGGTCATCGAAGCACCAAAGCCCCACGTAGAGGTTGTCGCGGTCGTGCAGCAACTTCACGACGGTGCGCTGGCCAGGCGCCCGGCCCTCCCAGGGCTCAACCATCGTAAGCTCGCCGATGGCAGGAGCTTCCACCCAACATGGGTCCTCCATGTGGCCATCGATGCGCGGCGCCTCGGCCTCGGCCACACGCCCGATCTGCGCGGTCCTTCGCACGCGCGGCGCCTCGCCTCCAGCCGGCTGCTGCGCGGGCAGGGTCACAGCGAGTGACAGGAGGATGAGGGCGTGGGTCCGAACCAACATGCGGGCGGCACCTTACGCAGGTGCAGGCGCCGCCGTTGGGCATTTTCCAACGCGCTTGCCTGCAGGATCGGGTTCTGACCCGCCGCCATACAGCGGCCCACGCGAACCCATCGTCACCAGCCACCGGCTATGCATGTGCGGACGGATTGCACCGAGTGCAGGCACTGCCTACACTTCTTGCATGCAATACACCTTGCGTAACCTGCCCAAACCCCTGGATCGCGCGATCCGCGAACGAGCCCTGCGGGAGAACAAGAGCATCAACGAGGTCACCATCGACGCCCTACTGCGCGCCTTCGGCATGCTGGGCGACATGCCGGTCCAGCGGGACCTGTCCGACGTGGCTGGCACCTGGCAGTCCGACCAGGATCTCGATCGCGTCCTGCTCGAACAGCGCCGAGTCGACCCGGACCTGTGGCGATGAGGCTGGCACTCGACACCAACCGCTACGTCGACATGTGTCGCGGCAACGCGCAGGTGATCGCGAACGTAGCGCAGGCCGAGATGGTGCTGGTCCCGTTCGCGGTGCTCGCCGAACTGCGGGCAGGGTTCCTGGTCGGCAACCAAGCCAAGAGCAACGAACGTGCGCTGCAGCGCTTCCTGGCCAAGCCCGGCGTCGACATCCTGTTCGCGAGCGAGACGACGACCGTGCACTACGCGCAGCTGTATCGACAACTGCGTGAACAGGGCACGCCGATCCCGACCAACCTCCTCTGGATCGCCGCCTTGTGTGCCGAGCACCGACTCACGCTGTATTCGCGCGACGAGCACTTCGCGCACCTACCGCAATTGGATCGGCTCGACTGACGCTCGCCCCCCGATCACTGCACCACCGCCATGACCGCGTTGGTCAACCGCGGCGGCAAGGAGGGTGCGACGGCGAAGCCCTGCAGCCAGAGAGCCAGGCCGATCAGGGTCGGGGCGTTCGGCACGCCGATCGATACGTTGGCGATTGGATCGTGGCTCGGCAGGGACATCGCCACCGTGAGGGTCGCGGCCGTCATGGGATCGATGCCGAGCAGACCAAACGGCGTGGGCGTGCCCGGGCCCGGCTGCAAGGCAACGGCGAGGAACAGCGGGGAACCGTCCGGAGCCAGGATGCCGAGACCCCAGCTGTGCCCGATCTGCGGTGGCGAATACGAGATCAGGTGCGGAAGTTCGAGAACGGTGGCCGGTGGGTCCACGGTGCCTTGGATCACCGGCGGAGCACCCCAGGCGTCCAAACGGATGATGCCGGCTTCGCCGGATCGAGCGTACGGCCACGGCCATTCAAACGTCGCGAGGGGCGCGGAAGGACCCCCCCGAGCGGTCACCGATCCAGTGGGATGCACAACTAGGCCAATCCCACCACGGAGCAAGATCGAGCCACCGGAGCTGCTGCCGGGATTGCCTTGCCCAGTGCTTGTCCAGCCAATCCCATCCGCAGTGACTGCACCATGGATATCGATGCGGCCAGCGGCGATTAGTGCCAGTGTGCCGCTGGGGTAGAGGCCTGGCGAAGTACTCACATAAAATGAGCACGAAAAGTCGTAGAATTCCATCGCACCACCAGCACTACCGCCTTCGAGGCTGAAGGGGATCGCCGAACCATATGCGAAGGCGTGCCGACCTCCTCCAGGAGGCGTGTAAGGAGCTCCGAAGCCCGAGCCGCACAGCATGCCTGCATACCCTGCTCCGGTGGGGACCCAGCCGGCGGCAATTGCACTGGTGCCGTCTGGGGAAACCGAGAGGGTGCCATGGACATCCACATCGCCATCACAATAAATGACTGCTGGCATGCCAGGAATAGAGTTAGGGCCAAAGCCAGGAGCCACAAAACGAACCGTAACCCC
>JADZDL010000155.1 GCA_020851075.1 Planctomycetota bacterium
CATGCCACACGGTCCGGGATGACGTAACTGATGCTGCGTAGATGTTTATGGAGTGCCCATGGCCCTATTGCGGAGAGACGCAATAGTGGTATGCGCAGCTGCGAACTAGGTACTGAAGCGATGCGCATTCTTGCCATCAGTTCAGGTCATTGGCGCTGCACCTGGCGCACGTTCGTCACCGGCAGCGGGAACGGGTTTGGGCTGTTGCCATCGAGAGCTGTGGCCTGAAAGTAGGCCAGTGGGAACGGCAGCGGCGGCACCACGAAAGTCGCTGCGCGCGTGACCGGATCGAAGCCCGTCAACGGCGACGTCAGCAAGGAGCTCCACTGGTTGCCGATATCGAGGCTGATCACACCCGGTGTGACCGACGGCAGGTTGCTGGTGCTGATGCCAAACACGCAGAACGCGTTCGCCGACAGCGCGCCGCGGCTGGCCATCACATCAAACGTCTGGTTGCTACCGACCCGGATCGGGCTGCCGAGCTGGAAGTTGCCGTTGGTGAGGACGGCGACGTTGACCGGAGAACTCGATCCCTGGGCGTTGCTGGCCCGCACCGTGTAGTTGCCTTGCAGCAGGCCCTGCGGCAGGTAGAGCGCGATCGTGGTCGGCGACAGGATCAGGAAGTAACCGTTGCGCCACGTGGTCGGCGACTGGCTCGTGATCGTGGTGAGACCGCACTGGACCGACGTGGTCAGGTCGAGGCGTTCGCCTTGGAGCAGGAACGGGGTGTTGCCGATGTTGTTGAGCGAGCTCGGCGAGAAGCCGGTGAGCTCGGGCCGGCGCGGGAACGACGGCAGCCCGTAGGTCGGGAACAGGTCGTCGGTCGGCCAGGTGGAGATCGCTTCGGTGAACATGTGCAGCGACGTATCGCTGGCGTGGGCGTCGCCCTGGTTGAAGAACACGGCGATGGTGACGCCGTCGGTGCGGTAGTCGAGGCTGGCGCTGCTGCTGTCGAGCGTGCCACCCTTGTGGTAGGCGAACACGCCGTTCGGGCGGGTGCTCCACGACATGCTCAGCGGGCAGACGTCGCCGGGACCTTCGGTGCCGGGCGAGTACGAGTGGCGCGCCAGCATGTTGGTCCGCGTCGTCGCGTTCGTGACGATCGTATCGGCACCGAGGTCGAGCACGCCGGCAATCAGGCGCACGTAGTCGACGGTCGAGAACGAAGTACCACCCGACGCGTTCTTGAAGCCGAGGTCGGTCGCATACTGCGACGCGAGCCGGCGGCGGTCGGTGTGCAGTTCGCTCCCCGAGAGCGTCAGTTCGCGCAGGTGGGACAGGGTCTCCCCGGTGACCAGTTGGCCGGTCGTTGACGCCGCGGTGCGGGCGCGCGTGATGCCGAGCGGCGCGTAGATCTCGTTCTGCAGGAACGTCTGCAGCGGCACGCCGGCGATGTCCTCGACGACCTGGCCGACCAGGAAGTGGCCACTGTTGGCGTAGTCGGCGAACGTACCGGGCGTGAACTCGAGCGCCTGCGTGCCGAGCCAGTTCTCGCCGAACGCGCGCAACGCCGGCAGGATGGTCGGCGCCGAGAACTGTCCGTAATACCACTGCGCGATGGTCACCGGGGAGTAGTTGCGCGGCAGGCCGCTGCGGTACTCGAGGCAGTGCTGCACGGTGATATTCGCAAAGCGCGGGTCACCGCTGCCAAACGGGATATTCAGCAGCGCCTGCGGGCGGCTGCTCATCGCCAACAGGTTGCGTTCGTCGAGTTCGTGCGCGGCGATCGCGGTCGGCACCTTGGCGAGGCTGGCGACCCGGAACAGGCTCGTCGGCTGGGTAATCGGGTAGCCGGGCTCGGCCCACGTGTAGCTGCGCGCGAAGACGAGGCGGCCGTCCTTGGCGATCGCGATCGAGCCGGCGCGCGCGCGTTCGCTCGTCATCTTGCTCGCCATGTACTGATCGAACGCGTTGAACTCGGCGCGCGCCTGGCCAGTGGCCGTGAAGACGCGGTTCTGCGGCGTGCGCAGCGTCGCGAAACCGCCGGCGATGCGCAGGCTGCTGCCCGAGCCACCCGCGGCCACGCACAAGAGGTCGTAGTTGGCGTTGCCGAGCGTGGTCACCTGCGTGCCGAAGCCGGCGGCCGTGTAGTTGCTGCGCACGGCGGTGCTGCCGATGCGATCGTCGTACCAGACCGACAAGTAGTCCTGCGCATCGGACATGCCGAGGCAGCCGAGGCGCGCACCCGCGGGCGTGTGCGCGTCGTAGGTCTCGGTCCAATCCGTGTGGTCGGTGTCGAGGTTGTAACCCCATGCCGTGTCGCGCGTGTTCGGCTCGAACACAGCGCTGTAGAGCGGGGTCGTGGTTGTGCCATGGATGTCGACCGAGACCGGGATCCGGTCGTTGGCCTGGGCCGTGGCACAGGCGTTCACGAACGCGGTCCAGGTGTAGGTGTGGTTGTCGGTGACCGAGGCACCGTCATCGACGAACACCGCCGCGTAGACGGTGTTGGTGCCACTGCCGGCGACCGAGATGCACTTCGCGCGGTAGCCGAGCCGGATCCAGTTCGCGCGCGTGGTCGCATACTGGCTCGCCGTCATGCCGTGGGCTGCGACCCAGGCCGGACCGTTGACCTGTTCCCAGACCGCAGTGTAGGTGGCGGCGGAAGCGCCGCCGGCGACGGCCAGCGAGATCAGTCGGTAGCCCTGTCCCGACAGCGTGGTGAACTGGGTCTGATGGGCGGCGCTGGAGACCCCGTGGTAGGAAACGACCTGGGCACTAGCGGCAGTCGCGAACAGGGTCGCCATGGCCGAAGCGAGCAGATGCGGGCGGAAGAACCGGTCGAACATGCCCGCAGGAGCGAACGACACCGGCTCGGCGTTCGCAGATTCTTCGCATGGACCCGCCCCTCACAGATTGCCGATGCGAATCGAACCCTTCTTGCCAAAGCTCAAACCGCCGACTGCCCAGGAATCGAGTTGGCAGTGTTGAGCATGGAAGTGGAGCCCGGCAAACCCTGGGGTGTTCGGCAAGGTCATGGCGTAGTCGTTGGTGCCGAGGCTATCGGCCAGGTAGGCAATCTGCGAGTCGATCGACACGTAGAGCGTGCAGGGCAGCCCGAACGGCTGCAGCGATGCCGGCAAAGGCAGGCCGTTGTGGTTCGAGTCCGAGAAGCCAAGCAGCAGATAGCCGAACGCGTTCGGACGCAGGTTGCCGGCCTGGATGTGGACCGTGTCGCCGAGGTTCGCCGGTCCCTGCAAACTCAACGTCTGCAGACCACTCTGGCCCGGGCAGGCCGTGCCGCTGATATTCATGGAACCGTAGATGTTGAAGGCATGCACGGTCACGCGGCCGACCACGAGTCCCTGGGAGATGTACGTCGGGGAGCCCACGGCGATTTCCACGCGGCCATCCCCATCCAGGTCGCCGAGGTCGGCGACGGCGCTGCCGAAGCCGGACGTCGCCCCACCACCAAAACTCGACAGCAGCGGCGTGCCCGGACCCGTCGAGTAGACGTAGACCTGGCCGTTGCCCAAGTTCGCGATCGACGAGCCAACCGCGAAGTCAGAACGGCCATCGCCGTTCCAGTCGCCAAGGCCCGTGAGGCTCGGATCGTCGCCAAACTCGGCGTTCTGCACGAAGAACAGCACCGCGCCGTTGGCCCCGGCGAGGCAAACCACCATGCCGGCCACCGTCGTCGCGAGCACTTCGGACTTGCCGTCGCCATCGATATCGCCGAGGGCTGCGACGCGGCCGCCGCCCTGCTGGCCGACGCCGAACGAAGTGGGCGCTGTCCACAAATACCCGGTGCCCGAGCCGAGCCAGGGGTTGCGCACCAGCACGTTGCCGGCGTCCACGCCGTTGCCGTCGAGCAGCGGTTCGCCGATCGCGATTTCGGGCCGGCCATCGCCAGTCAGATCGCCGAGGTTCGCCAGGCTTGCACCAAAGCCGGTGCTGCCATTGCCCGCGAGGGACAACATGGTGCTGCCGTTGCTGCCGGAGTAGTAGCGCACGATGCCATTCGGGCTTGATGGCGACGCGTTCGGCGCGCCGACGGCGAAGTCGGCCCTGCCGTCCAGATTGCGGTCGCCGATGTCGCAGATCGAAGCGCCAAAGCGCGCGAACGGTGAACCGGTCAGCTGCAGCAACTGGGCCCCGGTCGCGCCGGACAGCACGCGCACAAACCCCGTGCCCAACACCGGGTCGGGGGCGCCACAGGCCCAATCTGGCACGCCGTCGTTGTTGACGTCGCCAAGGCCCGCGACCGAGCCGCCGAGGTGCCCGCCCAGCTGCGTGCCGTACGAACGGTATTGGATCGCCCACGCGCCCGTGCTGATCAGCGCCGCGGCCCCAGCATCCTGGACCGACCCGAAGTCGCGATAGGGTTCGCCGACGACGAGATAGCGCTTGCCGTCGCCGTCGATGTCCCTGACGAGAGCCAGCGTGCGGCCGAAGTTGCCGCCGGGCTGGTCGCCGTTCATCGTCAGGACGACGCGTTGCGCGGAGGCTGAGGCAACCAGCGCTGCAGTGCTGGCGAGCAGGAGAAGGAGACGGTGGGACGAGGTCGGGTGCATGGAGGTTTCCGGGGCCGCACTGCGCGGCAACGTCCACCTCCCGGGAAACAAGGGCTCCAGCCGACACGGATTTCGCGGATTTCGGGCTCGATGGGCCCGTGCAGGTTGCCGGCGACGGACTCAGTGCACGACGCTGCCAACCAACGGCGAAGCCTGCACGAGCGGGCTATCCCACTGGAATGCCTGCCAGGTGACGAAGATGCCCCGCAGCGCGGGGATCGCCGGTACGGAGAGCGAACTCGTGACGATGCTGCCGTTCGCGGGCGCCGCGGCCACCGTCTGCACGATGAGGTTCGTCCCGCCGCCGAGCACCGGTTGCGCCGCCAGCGGGTTGGTCGAGACGCTGGTCTCAAGCGAAGCGGCGATCGCAAGGATCTGGCCCGACGCACCGGCCGTCGCCTGGATCTGGAAGGTTGACCCCTGGTTCATGGTTCCCGTGGCCTGGATCGCCAGCAGGTTCGGGACCGAAGTGGCGTTGCC
This sequence comes from Planctomycetota bacterium, assembly GCA_020851075.1. Classification (GTDB taxonomy): domain Bacteria; phylum Planctomycetota; class UBA1135; order UBA1135; family UBA2386; genus JADZDL01. The sequence continues at coordinate 4,995 of JADZDL010000155.1, forward strand.
AGTAGTCGGCGGGGCCGGCGGAGAGCCAGCGCCACCGAAGAGATTGCAGCGTGCGTAACCAACCTGCCCCCCCAAGGCCTGGATCGCCGATTTCGCCGGCACGGGGAAGCCCATGTACTGGGTGCCAGCACCTCCCGTCAACGTCGAGTCGACCACGAAGGCCGTGCCTCCGGACACGAGCAGCGCCGGCTTGCCACTGAGGACCGGTTGCCCATACAAGTCGCCGACATCGCCCCCCAGGAGCGTCGAATGGGCGATCCAAAGGGTGCCACCGGTCTGGCGGATGCCGGGCGAGGCGTCATGCGAACCTAGCATGTACACCTGCAAACCATCGTTCCCGGTCGCGGTCGTGCCGATCACCGAACAGACACCGCCGGTCACGAGCAGAGGATCGCCGCCAAAGTCGGCATAGAGCTGGCAGTTGCGCAGCAGCACGTTGCCGCCACTGACCGTCATGGCACCATACATCGTGCTGAACGAGCAACCCTCGAGCCGCACGTCGCCGTGGATCAGCATTTCGGAGCCCCACAGGTAGCTGCTCCCGAGGTTCGCCCAGATCGGGAACTGCAGGTTCGACAAGCAGGCCCGTTGGCCACCAGGGATCTGCACGGTCGAGAGCTGCGACGCCTGTTGTGGCTCGATCACCGTGCCGTTGCCAACCAGGTGAAGGCCCTTGTTCAGCGTGAAGTTCGGGTGCCTGGCACCGAGCAGCAGTGTGTCTCCCGGCGCTGCGGCCGCGATGTAGGGCGCCAGATCTGCACCGTTCGGAACGGTGATCGTCGTTTGCGCCATCACGGAGACAGGAAGGGCGAAGGCAACCAGAAAGCCGCAAGTCATGGTCCGCATTGGAGCTCATCCTTGAAAGCAGTGGGCATCGTACCAAACACCGGGATCACGCGAAGGCAGTTACTCATTTGCCATCGATTACTGGCAGAACTTCGAACTCAAGTCCTTGGGCCACCACGTCAAACACATGATCGTAGGTCTGGACAATGTAGTGGCGAAAGCCGGTGGGATCGATGCGAGATTGTCCGGCAATGGCGTTCAGCTTGGCAATCCACGCCGATTCGCGCACGAGCAGGAGGCAACTATTGCGTGGCCCGTTCCAGGTGTCGAGTTCTGTCATCTTCATGCAATACACAGAATCCACCGTAATCCGGCAGGCGTGATCTCGACCTTGCGGAGCATTGGAGCAACCATTCGAACTGACTACGCACTGCAGGGTCAGGCGGCGCCTGCCATAGTCGAAGTCGATGGCCTCCAAGAACAGTGTATCTCGCCCGTACAGCGTGCCGACGGAGGTTGCAACGGGTGTGGCGTGTTCGTGCATGACAAGGGGGCGAGGCGGGTGTAAGCCAACCAAAGGGCAAAATGCGTAGGGGACCTTCGTAGCGGCTCCTACGGGCGGTTGCCGGCGCGACATCGGACCCACCGTGCCGCAATCAGGGCAGTATGCACGAACGCGGCGACAGGGCCAACCCTGGGCCTTGGGGTGCTGTGGTGCAAGGCCCAAGGGCGCCACCAGCACTCACGGGAAGCGAGGCAACCGCTGCGGCCTGCACCACCTCACGGTTAGGATCCTGCAACTCGTTCCCGGCCCTAGCCACCCCCCTGCCCTCGAGAACACAACGCCACCATGGACCTCGGTTTCGAAACGGTCGGCAATGCCTGCATCATCGCGCACGATCGACAGCCCGTGCTCGCCACCGACCCCTGGCTCACCGGCACCGCCTACTTCGGCAGCTGGCGGCTCAGCCACGAGGTTCCGCAGGAGCAGCAGCGACACGTCGAACAGTGCAAGTTCGTGTGGCTCTCGCACGGGCATCCCGACCACCTGAGCCTGCCGTCGCTCGAACGCCTGCGCGACAAGCTGATCCTGTTGCCCGACCACTACGGCGGCCGCATTGCGCGCGACCTCACGCAGCTCGGTTTCTCCGTGCGCACGATGAAGTGCGGCGAGTGGCTGCAGCTCAGTGACCGCCTGCGCATCGCCTCGGTCGCCAACTACAACCAGGATGCGTCGCTGCTCATCGACCTCGACGGCCACCTCATCGTCGACGCCAACGACGCCGGCAACCGCGGCTCGGGGCGTTTTCTCGCCCAAGAACTGCCGCGCTTCCAGAAGCGCACAGTGCTCGCCTGCCTGACCGGCTACGGCGACGCCGACATGATCAACTACTTCGACGAACAGGGCCGCCGCGTGCCCCCGGCCGCGGCCAAGAAGGAGATGTTCGGCCCCGCGATCGCGCACATGCTCGCCTTCTACGGCATCCAGTACTTCGCGCCGTCGAGTTCCATGCACCGCTACAACCGCACCGACAGCGGTTGGGCCGACGAATACGCGACGCCGATCGACGAACACCAGCGCGGCTTCGACGGCGGTGCGCGCACCTGCTTGCCGGCGTTCGTGCAGTTCGACCTGCACACCGGTTGCTACGAGAAGATCGCGCCCAAGGCCAACGACCAGCCGCTCGAGGCTCCCGAGGTTTTTGGCGACGACTGGCACACGCCGCTCGATGCCGCGGATGTAGAACGGCTGCGCCGCTACGTGCGGAGTTTCGAACACCTGCACGGTGTGCTCGGCTACGTGAACTTCCGCGTCGGGGGCAAGGACCACATCGTCGATGTCAACCGGCAACACCAGCGCGGCGTGACGTTCGCGACTCCACGCCAGTCGCTCATGCAGGCGATCGAGTGGAATGTCTTCGACGACATCCTGATCGGCAACTTCTGCCAGACGACGTTGCACGGCGACTGGTGGGGCAAACAGCAGGCCGAAGCGCTCTACCCGCACTTCACGCCGTTCGTGACCAAATTCGGCGACGGCGGCGGTGCCCGCACGGCGAGCGAAGTGCGCGCCTACTTCGCCGACTACCTGCGGCGCGGCTACACCGAATTTGGCGACGATCCGATCGACCAGGAGATGCTGGCGGCGCTGCGGCCGTACCTGTAGCCGGCGGCGACGACGAGAGGATTGCGGTGATTCGCGGCCGCGCTTGTGGCAACGTAGAGCGCATGGCCGAACCCAGGCAGACGACGACCGATGCCGCGCCCCCCCAGCGCCGCACCTACAAGTACTACGACCTGCTGCTCGGTGCGTTCGTCACCATCCTGCTGTGTTCGAACCTGATCAGCGCGAGCAAGATCGCGGTGCTGAACGGCTACGAGTTTGGCGCCGGCATCCTGTTCTTCCCGCTGTCCTACGTGTTTGGCGACGTGCTGACCGAGGTCTACGGTTACGCGCGTTCGCGGCGCGTGGTGTGGGCCGGCTTCGCGGCGCTGGTCTTCGCCTCGATCATGAGCGCGGCCGTGGTCGGTCTGCCACCGGCACCGGGTTACGCCGGCCAGCAGTCGCTCGAGGCCGTGTTCGGCCAGGCACCGCGCATCGCACTGGCCTGCTTCATCGCCTACTTCGCCGGCGAGTTCAGCAACTCGTACGTGATGGCGCGCATGAAGGTGTGGTCGGGTGGGCGCCGGCTGTGGATGCGTACGATCGGCTCCACGATCGTTGGCGAAGCGGTCGATTCGCTGCTGTTCTATCCCATCGCGTTCCTCGGCGTCTGGTCGACCGAACTCGTGCTGCAGGTGATGTTGACCAACTACCTGCTCAAGGTCGCCTGGGAGGTCGTGCTGACGCCGATCACCTACCGCGTGGTCGCCTTCCTGAAGCGCGTCGAAGCCGAGGACTACTACGACCGCGATACCGACTTCTCGCCATTCCGACTCTGAACGCGCGCGTCATCGCCGACGCCCGATGAGCACCGTTCCCATCTCCTTCGGGTCCAGATGGTGCACGGCGAGCTTGCCAAAACCGGCCGCCGTCGCCCAGGCCTGGAACTCGGGCAGCCCGTAGGTCCGCGTGCCGACCTCGGTGAGCAACGTGAGGTCGAACAGGGTTCGATAGTCCTCGGGCATCGCCCCGGGCAGGTAATCGTGCACGATCAACTGGCCCTTCTTGCGCAGCGCCTTGCCGATGCGCGCAAACAAGCGCCGGTTCTCGGCTGCGGTGTGGTTGTGCGCGACGCCATAGAGCAAGACGGCGTCCAATTCCTCGGGCAGTGGCGTCGTCCGGCAATCGCCGGCCTGGCATTCGATGCGACCGGCAAGCCCATGCGCCTTGGCCAGGCGTAGGGTACAGGTGAGTGCCGCCGCATCGTCGAGGATGGTCGCCCGCAGACCGGGATACTTCTTGCACAACGTCATGCTGTGCAGGCCGTGCGAACCACCGATATCGAGCACGTGACGAGCATGGCGCGGCAACACGACGTGCCGAGCGATCAGCGGACTGGCGTGTTCGGCGAACGCGCGCATGTAGTCCGAAAAGCGTGCGCCGAGCTCGGGGCGATCGTGCAGGAGGTCCCAGAGCCGCCGTTCGGGCCGACCACGCCGCACCACTTCCGCCAGGTCCGCCATGATCGTCCACGCCTCCGCCGTCCAGACCAACCCCGCGCTGTAGTCGACGCGGGCCGCGGCCGTAAACCAGCGCGCAGTGTGCTGGCTGTTGCGCCAGCGAGCCGAGGGCGACGATTGCACGTACCCGGCTTGCCGCAGCGCGGCCAGCAACCGCGTCAAGGACGCCTGATCGACGCGCAGTCCGCGGGCCAACTGCGCAACGGTCTGTTCACCGCGACTCAGCCGCTGGAAGAGCCCCAACTGCCCCGCGCAGAGGATCGCCGCACAACGCATCATGGGCAGGTAGACGTCGAGCATCGGCAAAGCCGGGAAGCGGGCAGCCTGCGGGCTCTTCCGTGCTGGCGGGCGTCGTGTCATCAAGCACAGGATGCCATTGCTGCCGCGCACTTGCACCCCGCAAAGAGTTGCTGGATTCGCGACGCGCAGCTGCTACCAAGTAGCCATGCCGACCATCGATTGGTACTACCACCGCAAAGGTTGAACGAGTTGCAAGCGCGCCGATGCCTTCCTGGCGAACATCGGCGGCACCGTCCGGGAGACGGTGGATGCAGCGAAACACAAGATCGGGCCCGAGGCGATCGCGGGTCTGTTCGGGCGAACAGGTAACGTTCTCGTCGCCAAGGGGCAGAAGATCCTCACGTTCGACCGCGCGGCGAAGGACCTGGACGCCGCCGCGTTCGCCGCGGCGGTAATCGGCCCATCCGGCAACCTTCGGGCCCCTGCACTACGGCTTGGCAATGTCTGGTTGGTCGGCTTCCACGCCGATCTCTACGCCAGACTGAACCCCTGAGTGGACGACTGCGGCGGGGCCTGAGGGGACGCCCGCGCTGTGGCGCGTCCGATGCATCGCACGGACTCCGGTAGAGTGGCCCCGGGTCCCAACAAGGACCCGCGGGGACGAGTTCTCCGTTACCCACTCCTTCTGAGCCTGGACTTCTAATACCTGGCTTCTGAGACCGACCTCCTGCGACAGAAGCGACGCGGAGGCTGCGCAGAATGGCGCGGCTTCCGCTTTGCCCTTGGCGATCGCACTCCTCGCGGCGCCCGCAATCCACCGAGAAACCCATGCGCCACCGATTCGTTTGGACCATCCTGTCGTTGTTGCTGGCCAACTTCGCTGCGCTTCGCGCGCAGACCACACGGTACTTCACCTTCAGCAGCAACTACCTGCCCAATTGGGTAACCAACGATATCCAGATATGGAACTGCTCCGGCGTCTATGAGTATTCGCTGTTCACCCCAAATAGCGGACTACTGCAGCAACGTATGTCAACGAACGCGAACTGCAACGCGTTCTTCTACGGCGGGGCTTTGCCCGGTGGTTTGTCCTCCAGTGCGGGCCTCGATCGCTGGTTGCCGACCTTCGTCGAGGCGCGCCTTGCCGTGGTTGGTGGCGTGCAGGCAACGGCGAGCCCGGGTGGCATTCCGATCTTCTGGTTGCACACGATCGGCCGTTCGGGCCTGTCCGTAGACCTGGTCGCCGGCGCCGTAGGCTTGCAGCATGGCAATGGCATCGCCTGGACGGTTCCCCCCGGTGGCATCACCGCGCCACACACGTATCGGATCGAGGTGCAGCCAAACGGCGGGGTGCCGCTGGTCACCTTGAAGATCGATGGCGTGCCGAGGTTGGGCCCGCTGCCGGCGAGCGTCGATTGGATCTACGATGGCTGGGCCTTCGGCGATGGCTCGGTCGGCCCCGGCGATGGGATCGATATCGATTGGGACTACTTGTCGGTTTCCCAACACACGCCCGGCATCGGCATGGCCAACACCTCGGCGGCGATGCTGTTTGCCACCGTGACCAGCCCAGCGCAGACGATCGCCAGCCTCGCGGCACCGGGCCTCGCGGGGCCGTTCCGGGTCACCGGCCTCAGCGGCAACTGGCTCAACCTCGAATGGAGCGGCCCCCCAGGTGCGCCGTTCGCGTTGTTGCTCGCGCCATCGCTGGGCCTGCCGCGGCCGATCGGTTGCGGCGATACGGTCGACATCGGCACCCTACCGGGCTTCGCCGACATCGCCGCCGTTTTCAATCCGACGATTCCCGTGTTCGGGAGCCTGTTCACGCTGTCGCCGGCCGGCTACAGCCAGCAATCGCTGGCCGTGCCCCCCGCGGCCGCAGGCTCGCTGCTCGGCGCCATCCAGGGCGTCGTGTTTGCGCCCGGTGGTTGCGGCTACAAGCTCACCGCCGCGGCGGAACTGCGCTTCTGAGGTTCGTGGGCACCTTCGGCTTCCCTGGCCCCCCACAACTCACCCCAATCGACCCTCGCCCCGGCCCCCTCGCTCTGCCATACTGACGAGCCCCCTCCGAACGAGCGAGAGACCCCGCCCTGTGCGACTCACCGTCGAAACCGGCCCACTGGCCGGCACCGTAGTTTCCCTGGATCGCGAACACCCGGCTGTGCTCGGCAGCGCACCCGACTGCACCATCCGTGTGCAGGAGGCCGGCGTACAGCCGCAGCAGGCGGTCGTGAAAGCCCTGAAGGACCAGGGGTTTGGCATCAAGGCCCTCGCGGCCGGCGTGCGCGTGAACGGTGCCGCGATCGAAGCTTCGCCACTGAACGATGGCGACATCATCGAGATCGGCACGACCCGCATCGCGTTTGGCCAGGTCCAGAAACGCGGGCTGCCAACCATCCCTGGCTACCGGATCCTCGAAGAACTCGGCCGCGGCGGCATGGGCATGGTCTATCGCGCTGAGCAGGTGAGCTTGCACCGCGAGGTAGCGCTGAAGGTGCTCAGCGACGCCCTCACCAAGGACCCGCAGTTCACGGCCAGGTTCGTCGCCGAAGCGCGGGCGGCCGCCAAGCTGCAGCACCCCAACGTCGTGCAGGTGTTCGACGTCGAGCACGACGGCGGCAAGTACCACTTCGCGATGGAGCTCATGCAGGAGGGCTCCCTCGAAGACTGGCTCAAGCAGAACGGCGTGATGCCGCAGGACCACGCGCTGCGCGTGGTCGCCGATGCCGCGGCGGGCCTTGCCTACGCGGAATCGTTGGGCATCGTGCACCGCGATATCAAGCCTGACAACTTGATGCTCGACCAGCACGGCGCCGTGAAGATCGCCGACCTTGGCCTCGCCGGCACCGGCAACGAGACCGAAGAGAAGGCGATCGGCACGCCGCACTTCATGGCGCCCGAGCAGGTGCTGCGCAAAGAGATCGATCACCGCACCGACCTCTACGCGCTGGGTTGCACGTTCTACCGGCTCGTCACGGGGCGCACGCCGTTCCGCGGCCAGACCGTGAAGGACATCCTGCGCGCGCAGGTGAAGGACGAGGCTGAGCCGGCGCACAAGGTGAACAACAAGGTGAGCGCGGAAGTGTCCGCGATCATCCAGAAGCTCATGGCGAAGGAACCGAAGGACCGGTTCCAGACTGCCAACGACCTGCTCGAGCAAGTGCAGGTGCTGCTGCAACCACCGGCCAAGAAGGGCCTGTGGATCGCGCTGGCGGCGGCGGGTGTGCTCGTGGCCGGCGGCGCCATCTACTGGGCCGTCAACAAGCCCAAGGACATCGAGACGCGCACGGAGTATCTGAACAACCCCGAAGCCGCGCGCCTGGCCAAGGAAAACGAAGAACTCAAGAAAGCGGCGCGCGAAGATGCGGCCACGATTGCGATGCTGACGGCGCGCGCCGCGGGGCTGCCCGAGGGCGAACTCGCCGCCGCCCTCGATCGGGTTGCCGAAGCGCACCAGGGCACCCGGGCGGCCGCCGAAGCGCAACAGCGCGCGGCCCGTTTGCGGCAGGACCTTGCCGAACGCGGGCGCAAGGAGCAGGAACGCAAGCGGCAGGTCGAGGAGTACCTCGGCAACCTCGGGCGCACGATCGAACCGCAACTGCGCGCGGGGGACTTCGTGCAGGCGAGGCAGGCGATCGAGGCAGCCCCCCCCGCCGCGCTCAAGGAGGATCCCGAACTGCTCGCCGGCCTCGCGCAACTCGAACAGCAGGTGCTCACCGCGGCGCGCGACCGTCTGGCTTCGTTCCGGAAGGCCGTCGAGGCAGCCCGCGACAGCAAGGATGGTGAGGCCCTGGCCATCGCCACCGATGCCCTGGCAGAGGCGATCGGCAACAAGGCCCGCTGGCCGCAGGCGATGCACGACGAAGTCGAAGCCGAGAAGAAGACCGTGGCGGCGGGCCGCGATGCGCTGGCGGCATTGCTGCGCGAGCAGCGCGACACGCTGTGGCAACGCTACCACGACGCGCTGGTGGCCCAGGGCGGCATCCTAGCCCAGCTGCGCGCGCAGGATTATGCCGCCGCGGCCGCGGCGGCTCTGGCATTCGCGGCGACGGCGAGTGGCGACCAGGCCGGCACCGACGCCACCAACCTGGCGGCCGCAGCGCAGCAGGCGAACCTCTTCGTCGAAGCGCTGGATCACGCCGTGGCGGCCGGCAATGTGGGCTACCGCGGCGGCGACGGCACGGCCTACAACGTCGTCCGCTGGGATCGTAAGGCCCAGCAGCTCGTCGTCGTCGACCCACAGCGCAAGCCCGCGAAGGAGCAGACCCTGTCCGCGGCCGCGTTCGGCCCCGAGATCTGGGCCAACCTCGCCGAACAGGTGGAATCGCCGCCGGCCGGCAGCCGCGTGTGTTTCCTCGGCTTCCAGACGCTGGCCGCCCATGGCGAAGCCGCCCGGTCCTACCTTGCGCGAGTGCAAGAACAGGACGACGCCTCGGGCACCGGCGCTGGCGCCTACCCCCTCGGCTCCAACCTGTTCGACCAGCTCGTGCGGCGTTTGCCCGAGGACGACAAGCTGGCCTGGGTCAGCTGCATGCGCAAGGAACTGCTCGCTGGCCAGCGACTCGCGGCGGGCCTGCGGGCCTTGTCCGAGCGCCGCAATCTGGCCGCTGCAGGTCACCTCGACAAGCTGCTCGCGGAATCGCCGCACAGCTTCGTCGTGCTGCTGCTGAGGTGACGCCGTGGCCCTCGCCATCACGGAGCACGCGGACGCGCTGCAGTTTGCCATCAAGGCCGTGCCGGGCGCGTCGCGCGATCGCATCCAGGGCCTCTATGGCGACGCACTGAAGGTGCAGGTGACCGCGGCCCCGGAGGGTGGCAAAGCGAACGCGCGCATCGAAGCGGTGCTCGCCGAAGCCCTCGGCCTCGCCGCGCGCCAGGTCCAGGTCGTGCAAGGCCACAGCAATCCGCGCAAGGTCGTCGCCGTGCGCGGCCTCGACGCGGCGGAACTGCGTCGCCGCCTTGGCCTCTAGCCGCCGAGTGCGGTAGCCTCTGGTGATGCCCGCTCCCGCGAACTCGCTCCACCGGACCGTCGCCCGTGATGTGGCGCAGTTCGTCCACGAACGCACCCCCCTGCGCCCCCAGGTCGCGATGCTGCTCGGCTCCGGCCACGCGTCGATCGCCAACCAGCTGAAGGAAAAGGTCGTGCTGCACGGCGACGACCTGCCCGGTGCGCCGCTGCAATCGCCGCTGCTCATCGGCCTGCTCGAAGGGGTTCCCGTGGCCGTCGCGGATGCGCCGCTGGCCGCCTACGAAGGCCATTCCGCGAACGATCTCGCGCTGCCCGTGCGCGTGCTGAAGGCCCTCGGGTGTGACCTGCTCGTCTTGACGGCCGGAGCCGCCAGCCTGAGCCAGCAGCTGGAACCGGGCACGATCGCCCTCGTCGAGGACCACATCAACCTGTCGGGTCTGCACCCCCTGATCGGGCCCAACGACGACCAGCTCGGCCCGCGCTTCCCCGACATGAGCGAGCCGTACAGCCACGAGTGGATCGAAGTCGCGCGCGACGTCGCCGTGCGCGCCGGCATCCCGTGCATGCCCGGAGTGTTCGCCGCGGTGCCGGGCCCATGCCTGCCAACACGCGCCGAATATCGTTTTCTGCGCCAGGCCGGTGCGGATCTCGTCGGCATGTCGCTGGTGCCCGAAGCGATCGCCGCCGTGCACGCCGGGTTCCAGGTGCTCGCCCTCGTCGGCATCACCCAACAACTGCTCGCCGGCCGCCCGGTGCAGACTTCGATCGAATCGATGATCGACGCGGCGGACCTCGCCGTGCCACGCATGGGCAGCATGCTCGTCGGCATTGTCGCCAGCACCCGCAACCGATGAAGCACCTGCGTCCGCGCCTTGGCGTGCTGCTCAGCGGCTCGGGCCGCACGCTGCAGAACCTGCTCGACCGCACCACGGATGGTCGATTGCAGGCCTCGGTGGCCGGGGTGGCGAGCGACCGCGACGACGCGTTTGGCCTGCAGCGCGCGCTCGACTTCGGCCTCGAAGCGCGGTGCCTGCGCGATCCGTCGGCGATCTGGTCGTGGCTGCTCGAACTCGACGTCGATCTCGTGATCCTCGCCGGGTATCTGCGCCTGTTGCCCGTGGTGCCCGAGTTTGCCGGGCGCGTGCTCAACATCCATCCTGCGCTGCTGCCAGACTACGGCGGTAAGGGCATGTTTGGCGACCGGGTGCACACCGCCGTGCTCGCCGCGGGCGAACGAGAATCGGGCTGCACGGCGCACCTCTGCAACGACGAGTACGACCGCGGCCGCATTCTCATGCAAGCCCGCGTGCCGGTGCAGCCCGACGACACGCCAAAGACCCTTGCCGCGCGCGTCTTCGCGGCGGAATGCGACGTCTATCCGGCCGCGATCGCG
>JADZDL010000156.1 GCA_020851075.1 Planctomycetota bacterium
CCGCGCGTGAACAGGGCTTCGGCTTCACCAAACCGGCGCTGCTGTTCGAGGCATCGACCGAGTTCGAGCGTGGCGTTGGCAGCGCGCGGGTTCTTGCTGCTGCGGGCATCGGCAAACACGGCGGTGACCTCACGTAGCACGGGTTCGGCTTCCTGCGCCTTGCCGGCATCGAGGAGCAGCTGTGCGAGGTCGATGGCTGGCGAACAGAATCCGGGGTTCTTGTCACCCAAGGCGGCTTTTTGGATCGCGATCGCGGCCGACAGCTCTGCCTTCGCTTCCTGATCGTGGCACTGCAGTTTCAGGGTCTTTGCGTAATGGTGCCTGGCGGTGGCCGTGTTCGGGTGTTGGGGGCCGAAGACCTGCGTGAACGAAGTGACGCACGCGCTGCCGAGTGCGGCGGCTGCTTCGAGGTGGCCCAGTTCCCGTTCGATGCTGGCGAGGTTCAGCTGCGTGATGATCGTATTCTCGTGTTCGGGGCCTTCGACGCGCGCGCCGATCTCCAGCGCCTTCCGCGCCCATGGTTCGGCCTCTGCGTAACGATCTCTTGCCATCAGGAACACCGCGTAGCTGTTGTTGGCGATGATGTTGGCCTGGCTGTCTTCGCCGAGCGCCCGCGGTGCCACCTCCAGCAGGTCCTTGAACATTGCCTCGGCCTCCGCGCTGTTTTCCGAACCGAGTCCGTTGGCGAGATCCTGACGCGCATTCAGGGTTTGCACGTGTTCTGCGCCGTGTAGCCTGGTGTAGGCCGCAACGACTTCGCGCTGCAGCTCGGTGGCCCGCTTGCGTTCGCCGAGCCGTTTCAGGGTCTGCGCTAACGCACGTTTGGCAATGGCGACACTCTCGGTCTGTTCTCCTTCGGCGCGGCGCAGGATCGCGACACACTCTTCGAGCAGTGGCAGTGCGTCCTTGAAGCGGCCCTGTTGGCGGTAGAGATCGGCCAGCACTTTCGCGGCGCTGGCGGTGCGCGGGTGCGAGTCGCCGTACATCTTCCGCACGTCCGCGTACTCGGCGAACATCATCGGCTCGGCTTCGGTGAGCTTGCCGCGTGAACGCAGCAAGCTGGCCAGGTTCATGCGCGCCGTCATGGTGTCGGTGTGCTCCGCCCCGAGTGTTCGCGTGCCAAGATCGACGGCTTCGCGATAGAGGGCTTCGGCTTCGTCGAGCCGATCCATGCCATGCAGCAAGACGGCGAGGCTGTTGATCGTGATCTGCGTGTCGTTGTTTTCGCGACCGAAGAGACGTGTGCGTGTGGCCAGCAGTTCGCGCAGCAGTTGCTCGGCTTGCGATTCTTGCCCGACCTTGGCCAGCGCATTGGCGTAGTCGGTGCGCATCGCGAGTGCCAGGTGGTCGTCCTCGCCCTTGGCGACCTTTGCGATGTCCGCGGCTTTCCCGTAGAGCTCAACCGCTGCCTGGTCTTCGCCGCGCAGGCTCTTCAAGTTGCCGCGATCGCAGAGGGCACGCGCATACTCATACGACATGTCGCCGTGAACGCGCCGCGCCAGGTCGACCGCGGCATCCACTTGCGGTTCGGCCTCGTCGAGCATGCCGAGCGAGAGATACGTGCGCGCGAGCAGTTCGCGCACCGAGCTCTCCACGGCCGGCCGATCCGGGAACGCTTCGCGCACCTTGGCGGCGGCCTCATTGAGCGCTTGCGAGACCTTCGCTTCGCGTCCGAGCTTGCGGATGTCCGCGGCGCCAAGCATGTCGAGCAGGAACTTGTTGACCGCCGCCGCTTCGTCGCGACTGCGTTCGGCAATGCCGCGTTGTTCGGCCTCCGCCTTCTCGGCGCGCTGCGCAACGTCGCGTTCGTCCTGCGCGACGCTGGCTTGCCACGCAAAGCCGATCGCGCCGACCAACAGGGCTAGCGCCACCGCGGCCGCTGCCGCCACGGTGCTGCGGTTGCGCCGCACGAACTTGCGCAGCCGGTAGCTGGTGCTCGGCGGTGCCGCCAGCACGCTGTCGCCGGCCAGATAGCGGCCGATGTCCATTGCGAGGCCATTGGCCGTCTCGTAGCGACGCGAACGGTCCTTCTCGAGCGCCTTCATGACGATCCAGTCCAACTCGCCGCGCACGACCGTCCCCAGCCGCTGTGGGGCGATGCGACGATGGGCGGCGATGCTGGCGAGGCTGTCGTGCGAATCGCTGAGTCGCGTCGACGGGCGCGGCGGATCGACCTCGCGGATCAATCGCTGCAGTTCGACGATCAGGGCCTGGTTGACGGTCTTCTGCGGAAACGGTGTCGTGCCGGTCAACAACTCGTAGAGCAACACGCCGAGCGAATAGACGTCGGTGCGCGTGTCGATGTCGAGCGAGCCTTCGGCCTGTTCGGGGCTCATGTACTGCAGCGTACCGATCACCTGTTGGTGTTCGGTAAACAGCGTCTTGTCGGTCAACTTCTGCGAGGTTGCCTTGGCGATGCCAAAGTCGATGACCTTGGCCTGCGGGCGACCATCTTGCGAACCGACGAGCACATTCGATGGCTTCAGGTCGCGATGGATGATGCCCTTGCCGTGCGCGTGCTGCACCGCGTGGCACACCTGGGCGAACAGGTTCAGCCGTTCTGCGATGGTCAGGTTGTTCTGGTCGCAGTATTCGAGGATGGGGGCGCCTTTGACCAGATCCATCACGAAGTAGGGCCGCCCCGTGCTGGTCGAGCCGGCGTCGAGCACGCGCGCGATGTTGGGGTGGTCCATGAGCGCCAGCGCCTGCCGCTCCTGCTCAAACCGTGCCACCACCTGCCGCGTATCCATGCCGAGCTTGACGATCTTCAACGCCACGCGGCGCGCCACCGGTTCTTCCTGTTCCGCCAGGAATACGACGCCAAAACCACCTTCACCGATCTGTTGAAGAAGTCTGTAGGGGCCGATCCAGGTGCCCGGGCCCTCATGCAGGGCTGCGGTCCCCGCCGTCGTCCGCTCTTCGGCGCGCGAAGAACTCGATGGGGCCATCGTCGCCTGCCCGTCGGCGGCGGCCAGCATGGCGCGCAGTCGCTGCTCAAGCTCTGCGTCGCCGCGACACTTGCTATCGAGAAAGGTCTGGCGGGCCGCTGGCGGCAGCGGCAGCGCCTTTTCAAACAAACGCAGTAGCAGGTCGTGGTGGGAACCGGTCATGGCAGTGGATTGCGACGGAAACCGCGCAGAGCAGGGGCAGTATGCGGCGGCAATATAGCGGCGCCAGAGTGCAGGCGGCGATTGCTGCGGGGCGGCAAGGTGGTCGGTGCTTGCAGCGAGATGCACGCAGGAGCTGGTTGGTCTCAAAATAGTCGCGCCGCAGCTACGTCATGGCGCGTCCGCTGCTCTTCGGCGCCCAAAGTCCGAATGGTGAGACCATGACCCACGCTCCCGAACCGCCCGTTGCCGTTGCACAGCTCGCGCCACCGCCCGCACGCCCCGCGAACGATCTGACCGGCAGTTTCTCTGGCATCGCTGCCGTGGGGGCGGCGTTTGTGGGGTTCTTGTCGTATGGGCGCAGTCCAGACGCGCTGACGACGGGCATTGCGATGGGCGTGACGTTTGTGGGGGCGATTGTCGGGCTGCACGTCCTGAACTTCGTATTTCGCCTCGCGGTGATGTTGGCCAAGGTGGCGATACCGGTTCTGGTCGTGCTCCTGGTCGGTTGCGCGCTGGATTGGCCCGTGGCGGAAAGGGCGGCACACTGGCTGTGGTCGGCTGGGCACCACGGTGCGGACCTTGCGGCGCGGGGTTGGTCGGCGTTGCGCGCTGGGTGAGATCGCGCGCGCGTTGAGCCCGAGCAGCATGGATCTTGAGCGCAGAGCGCGCGGCAGCTGCCCCGTCGTTAGCATGGTCCGGGCCATGACCCTCTCGGCCTCGAACTAACGTGCCAGGTCCCCAACTGCGCTCCCTGCTCCTGTGCCTCGCGATCGCGTGCTGTGGGGCCGTGGTTGCTCGCGCGCAGGATGCTCCCGCCGCTGCCAACGATTCGTTCGCCACGTCGATGCGGCCGTTGCTCACGAAATACTGTGGGGAATGCCATTCGACCGAACGACAGAAGGGCGACCTCGACCTCGAGCAGTTCACCTCGCTTGACCTGGTGCGGCGACAACCGCACGTCTGGGAACTCGTGCAGGAGCAGCTCAGCAACGGCGAGATGCCGCCAGTGGGCAAACCACAGCCAGAACCTGCCGAACGCGAACAGCTGCTCGGCCACGTTCGGGCGCTGCTCGCCGAATTGGCGCGTGAAGACGCGGGGGATCCGGGCCCCGTCGTTCTGCGTCGCCTCAACAACGCCGAATACACGTATACGATTCGCGACCTCACCGGTGTCTCTTCGTTGTCGCCCGTTCGCGAGTTTCCGGCGGATGGCGCAGCCGGAGAGGGTTTCTCCAATGTCGGCAACGCGCTCGCCATGTCGCCGATGCTCGTCGACAAGTACCTGCAAGCGGCGCGCGGCATTGCGGCGCATGCCGTGTTGCTGCCGGATGGCATCGGGTTTCGGGCGGGGACGGAGCGGCGCGAGTGGACCGAAGATGTGTTGGCGCGGCTGCGCGCGTTCCATGAGCGGTTCACGGCGGGCGACGCGGGTGAGCGCGTCGACCTGCAAGGCGTGGTGTTTGAGACCAATGGGGGTGGCCGATTGCCGCTCGCGAAGTACATGTCGGCCTCGCTGGCGCTTCGGGATGCCGAGCAGGGCGCGGGGCTCGCGGCGGCTGTTGCGCGAGTGGCCGCCGAACGTGGGCTCAGCACGAAGTACCTGGGGATCCTGCTGCAGAAGCTGCGCGGGCGCGAGGCGTCGCCGTTGCTCGACGCGGTGCGCGCACGCTGGCGAACGGCTGGAGTGGCGGATCTTCCCGCGTTGCTGGCCGAGATCGAGGCCTGGCAGCGCGCGTTGTTCCACTTCCAGTCCGTTGGCCACATCGGCAAGGTCGGTGGGCCGACAGCCTGGTGCAACGCGAGCGAGCCGGTCGTGGCACAACAGGAGTTTCGTGTCGCATTGCCGGCCGCGCCGGGAGGCAGTGTCGCGGTGCACCTTGCCGCGGCGCCGGTTGTGGCCGGCCAAAGTGGCGATCGCATCGTGTGGCACAAACCGAGGCTGGAATGGCCGGGCCAGCCTGACTTGAGTCTGCGGGACCTTCGGCACGTGGCCGCGGCGATCCCGGTGGCGCGCGCAAACGGGATCGCCGCGGCGGCGTCGTGCCTCGCGGCGGCTGCCGAGGTACGCGAGGTTGGTGGGACGGCGACTCTCGAATCGGTGGCCCAGCGCCATGGCGTCGAGCCTACGTTGTTGCGCCGCTGGTGCACCTTCCTCGGCATCGGCCTCGGCATCGGCGGCGGTGAGGCGGCTGAGGTGCCGATTGCGGGCTACTTGCAGGAACCCGTCAAGGATGCCAACGGGCACTCGTTCCTGGCGGGCTTCCGGAGCGGAGAACTGCCGTGTCTGCTCGTGAATGCGTCCGATCGCGAAGTGCAGATTCCGGGCACCATTGCCGCGCGCAGCGTCGTGGTGCATCCGCTGCCCGAGATCGCCGTGGTGGTTGGCTGGCGCGCGCCGGTCGCTGCCGTGGTCTCGGTGCGCGCGACGATCCAGCATGCGCACCTCACGTGTGGCAATGGTGTCGCGTGGACGCTCGATCTGCAGCGTGGTGCGCAGCGTTGGCGGCTGCAGAGTGGCATCGCGCAGGACGGTACCGTGCAGGCGCCGCCGGCCGTCGATGGCCTTGCCGTGCGGCCGGGCGATCTGGTGTCGTTGCGCATCGGGGCGCGCGGCGCGGACCACACCTGTGACCTGACCAGGGTGGATCTCGCGGTCGCGACTGAAGGGGATGCGGTGCCGCAGTGGCAGTTGTCGACGGATATTGCCAACGACGTGCTCGCCGGCAATCCGCACGCGGACCGCTTTGGCAATGCGGCGGTCTGGCACTTCTTCTCGGAGCCTGAAGTTGCTGGTGCGGGCGCTCCCGCCGGGATTCCGGGTGGTTCGGTGCTCGCGCGATGGCTCGCCACGAACGACCCGGAACAGCGGCGCCGCCTTGGTGCGGACCTGGCGGCGTTGCTGGCGGCTGCGCCAGCGTCGCTCGAAGGGCCCGATGCGGAGTTGCGGCGGCAACTGCTCGCGATCGATGGGCCGTTGTGTGGTGGTCGTGCGGCGCTGTTGGCGGCAGGCAACGTCGTGGCGGCCATGGGCGACGAGTTCGGTGTGGATCCTGCGCGTATGGGCGAGGGGGCGGACCCCGAGGCGTTCGGGGCACTGCCGGGGTCGCTGGAGACGTTCCTTGTCCCCGCCGAATTGGCGGCGGGAGCCACGTTCGTGACCACGGCGGGGTTTACCGTGCCAGCGTCCGCCGGGGCGGTGCAGTTCCGCGTGGTCGCGGGAAGTGAGGTTCCAGCGCCTGATGGGATCGCTGCGGGCCCGATCGTGGCCGGTGGTGATGCCGCGGCGCGTCAGCAGTTGGCCGCTGCACTGGCGCAGTTTCGCGCGGTGTTCCCGGCGGCGTTGTGTTACGGCAAGATCGTCCCCGTCGACGAGGTCATCACGCTCACGCTGTTCCACCGCGAAGACGAGCCACTGCGCCGTTTGCTGCTGGAGGACGCGCAGACGGCCGAACTCGACGCGTTGTGGCAGGAATTGCATTTCGTGAGCCAGGACGCGTTGCTCATGGTCGACGTGTTTCTGCAGTTGTGGCAGTACGTGACGCAGGATGGTGATCCGAGCCAGTTTGAGCCGCTGCGCGAACCGATTCGCCAGCGGGCTCTGGAGTTCGCGCAGGTGCAGCTCTCGGCCGAACCGAGCCACGTGGCGGCGGTGTTGGCGTGGGCCGAACGCGCGTGGCGGCGACCATTGCAGGCGGCGGAACAGCAGGAATTGCACTCGTTCTACGCGAATGCGCGGCGTGATGGGCTTGCGCACGACGCGGCGATCCGCCTGTTGCTGGTGCGCGTGCTGATGGCGCCTGCGTTCCTCTACCATTGCGAAGAGCCGGGGCCTGGAGCCGTTTCGGTGCCCGTACAGGATTGGGAACTCGCGAGCCGGCTCAGCTACTTCCTGTGGTCGTCGGTGCCTGACGAAGAACTGCGCGCGGTCGCGGCGGCGGGTCGGTTGCGCGAACCCGGCCAGCTGGAGGCGCAGGCGCGCCGCATGGTGCGCGATGAGCGTGTGCGCAGGCTGGCCAGCGAGTTTGGCTGCGCGTGGCTGCACGTGCAGGGTTTTGACGAACTCGATGAGAAGAGCGAACGCTACTTCCCGGAGTTCGCTGGACTGCGCGGCGCAATGTACGAAGAGTCCATTCGCTTCTTCGCCGACTTCTTCGCGAGCGACGCTTCGGTGCTCTCCCTGCTCGACGGGGATCACGTATTCGTGAATGGGCCGCTCGCCGCG
This sequence comes from Planctomycetota bacterium, assembly GCA_020851075.1. Lineage (GTDB taxonomy): Bacteria > Planctomycetota > UBA1135 > UBA1135 > UBA2386 > JADZDL01. The sequence continues at coordinate 7,333 of JADZDL010000156.1, forward strand.
CACTATGGCATTCCGGGCGTAGAAGGGGACGCGTGGCAACGCATCGATGGCGCACGCCAGTTTGGGCGCGGTGGCGTGCTCGGTCTCGCCGCATGCCTGAGCAAGCAAGCCGGGGCGTCCCGCACGAGCCCGATCCTGCGCGGCAATTGGGTCGCGGAGGCTCTGCTCGGCGACCGTCTACCGCGCCCACCGAAGGACGTGCCGCGTCTGCCCGAGGACGAAGCGGGTTCCGCGTTGTCGATGCGTGAACTGACCATCCGGCACAGTAGTGACGCGCGTTGTGCGCATTGCCATCAGCGCATCGATGCGTTTGGGCTCGCCCTTGAGGAATACGATGGCATTGGCCGCCGGCGTACGAGCGACCTCGGCGGCCGACCGATCGTCGCGCACGCGGTCGTGCGCGACGGCACGCCGATCGACGGGCTGGCGGGATTGCGCGACTACCTGTTGCAGCACCGACAGCAGGAGTTCGTTCGCCAATTCACGCGCAAGCTGCTCGGTTATGCACTCGGGCGCGCCGTGCAGCTCACCGACGAGCCGCTGCTCACCGCGATGCAGCAGGATCTCGCGGCCAACAACTTCCGCATCGGCATCGCCATCGATCGCATTCTGCAAAGCCGCCAGTTCCGCGAGATCCGCGGCCGTTCGCGCAAGGAGCGCTGACTCAAACCATGAACGTGCTCACCAACCGAAGGACCTTTCTGCGCGGCCTCGGCGTCACGATGGCGCTGCCGTGGCTGGAGACTCTGCACGCTGCGCGGTGGCCTGCGACGCCGCGGCGCAGTGACGGCGACGCGCCTCGCAAGCTGGCGGTGCTGTTCTCCGGCAATGGCTTCCACAGTCGCGAATGGTGGGCGAAGGGCGAGGGCGCGGGAATGGAACTCGGCAAGGTCTTGTCACCATTGACCGAGTTCCGGCAGCGTCTGGTGTTCGTGCGGGGTCTGTTCCACGCTGAAGCGCAGAAGGGCAACATCCACAGGTCGCAGACGGGCAACCTGCTGTCGGGGGCGCCGCTGGCGTCGGGTGGCGAGATCCGTTCGGGCACGAGCTTCGACCAGGTCCTTGCCCAGCAGTTGGGGGCGGCGACGCGTTTGCCGAGCCTGGTGCTCGGGTGTGAGAAGTCCAACCCGTCGGTGCACAAGAACTACTCGATGCTCTACAGCTCGCACCTGTCGTGGTCGAAGCCGACGACGCCGGTGCCGCTCGAGATCTTCCCGGCGTTGGCGTTTGACCGGCTGTTCAAGGATACCGCCGAACAGGGCGATCACCGTGTGCTCGACGCGGTGCTCGCGGATGGCAAGCGCCTGCGGCAACGGCTTGGTGCGGCGGACCAGCAGAAGCTCGAGGAATACCTGGAGTCGGTCGGGGACGTCGAGCGCCGCGTGGGCGCCGCGGGCCGGCCTGCGTCCTCGCGCGCCCCGGCGGTCGCGCCGACGATGGCGCGTCCCGAGGACGGTCTGCCGGAGGGCCTTGATGTGCACATGCGACTCATGTGCGATATCCTCGTGCTCGCGCTGCAGACCGATACGACGCGTTTTGCCACGCTGAAGCTCAACAACGACCACTCGTCGCAGCGTTTTCCGCACCTTGGCGTCGACGCGATGATCCACCATCTGCTGTCCCACTCCGATTCGGCGGATTGGTTGAAGGTGAATCAGTTCTTCCTGGAGCAGGTTGCCTACATAGCCCGCCGGCTCGATGCGATCCAGGAGGGCGAACGCACCGCGCTCGACAACAGCGTGATCCTGTTCCTATCGAGCATGATGACGGGCAACCATGACGCCGATCAGCTGCCCGTGGTTCTGGTTGGTGGAGGTGGCGGCAGTTTACGCGGTGGGCGTGTGCTCGACTATCGCGGCAACCCGGATCGGCAGATGTGTCGGCTCTATCTGTCGCTGATGGCGAAGCTGGGGCTTCCGCTCACGAAGTTTGGCGACGCGACGGCAGCGCTCGCGGAGGTCTGATCGCGCGCTTTGGGTAAGCGTGTTGTCGGGCGTCACACCGCGACGAGGTTGCACGTCGAGGTCTCAGGATCAAACCACAGCTCGATTTCGCCGCGCGCGAGGCGCGACTGCACCTGTTCGACCTTCGATTCGAGCTGCGACAGCTCCGTGCCGTCCCTGGTCACGAGTTCCTCGATCACGCTGCGCAGCGTCGCGGTGGCGAGCAGGTGCGGATCGATGCGGACGGCGGGGCGCGGCTCCATGGGGGGTGACTCTATCGCGCCAGGTCGTACGCTGTGCGACGGTCCTCGATTGTCATCGAACAGGTGTGTTCCCATGCGGCGGATTCTGGCGTTCATGCTCTGCGTCTGGTCCTTGGGGAACGTTCTTGCCCAGAGGCCGTTGGGCGAAGCTGCGCGCAAGCAGGCCTTGGAGCGAGTGGTGGGCGACGGGGTGGTCACGCTCGAGGAACCCGCGACACCTGAGATTCCGTGCCCGTTCGACCAGCCTCGCCTCACTTCCGCTGAGCCCCGGGAGGTTGCGTGGGCAGCGCATCAACTGACCCGGAGCCGGACAGGAGAGACTGTCGCGGTCCTGCCTTTGGTGGCGGCCTTGCGCACGATGCGAGAACTCCATACCGAGGAACATCAGCGTGCAGTGCTGCACGTGTTGCACGCGGCCCTCGTGCTCGATCTCGTGATCCCAAGCTCCGAACTGCGTTTCGAACTCGAAGGGCGGGCGCGCATCCCGTGGTTGGCATTGCAGGCTCGGGCGACGACCAAGAATGGTCGCGAGGTCTTCGAGCGGTTCCAGGAACTGAGTGCCGCGACCGACCCTGGGTGGGAGGTGCTTGGCGATTCGTTGGCGGTTCGCAACCATGCCGCCTTTGCGCTCGAGTTGCGCACGCGCATGGTGCCCCGCTTGATCGTCTTTGCAGGGCGGCCGGTAGCCAGGATCGAGGCCGGGCCGCAGGTGCGCGAGATCTTGCCGGCGACTCTCGGGGGGTGGCCGCCGCCGCCGATTCACTCCTGGCGGCGTGATCGAACTGGGCTCTTGCGTGTCGCGAGCACCTTTGCGCGGCGCACCCATGACGACTTCGGGGACCTCGACGAGAGATCCGCGGATCGGGCTAGGCTGCGTTGGCTCGCCGAACTTGCTGGCGAACCGCAGCCGACGGCGTGGGCGCTGCGCTTCGAAGCGCAGTACCGGGCTCGTAGCATGGAGAAGTTCGCAGCGTTCGCGCAGGCCTCGGAAGTGCGTGCGCGGGAGTCGCTCGAGCGCGCGGACCTCGCGTTGCGCAAGGCGTTCAGGGTGTCCGATCGCCTGCAGTTCCCAGGATTGGAGGTTTCCTGGCAGGATGGCCGCAGTGCCGCGGATCAGGCCGCGATGCCGATGCCAGCGCGCAGGTGAAAGGCCGAGGTCGCGCTCTCGGTGGCCGCGCGGTGCGCCAAATGCGCTCGTGCGCGTGGGACCACGCCAGGTTGACACTAGGGCCGCAAGGTCGATACTGACCCGACCTGTCCCCGCCCGTTTTCCGCCAGGCCCTCTCCCATGCGTATTCTCCTGCTAGGAGCGAGCCTTTGGCTCGCCTCGGCTTCTGCTGCCCAATCGTCTTCGGCTCAGGTCACCGGGTTGGATGCGAGGAGCGCCTACGAGGCGTTCCTGAACACCGCGGGAGGCGATTGGATCGCCCAGTGGAACCCTGCCACGGGCACCCCGAGTGCCATCTACGGCACCGGTCTGCAACTGGCGCAGTGGCAGGAGAACTCGCTCGCGCACGCGCGTCTGCACGCGAATGCCGTGCTTCTGGACCATCACGATCTGCTCGGGCTCGGCACCTCGGAGTTCCGCGAGAGCATCGGGGCGCGCATGGGGCGCATGTGGTCGTTCAAGTTTGACCAGTACTTTCGCGGTCTGCCGGTCGTCGGTGGCCGCGTCGATGTGCGCATTCACGGCATCGGCAAGTTGTCGATGTTCGGCAGCTCGGCGTTCCCGATCCCTGCGGACTTTGATACGAACCCGCAGCTGACCGAGCAACTGGCCGTGGCGATTGCGTGGCGCGCGTTGGAACAGGCGCCGACGAACGTGCCGCAGCCGGGCGTGGCGCGCGCGCCGCGGCTGGTGATCTGGGGCGACGTGGGGGCGACAGAACTGGCGCCGTTCGCGCTCGCGTGGGAAGTGCCGATCCGCAACGTCGATCGTGATGGGCGCGGCCCGATCGGTCGTTATTACATCGATGCGAAGACGGGGGCGGTGCTGAGCTACTGCACCGACAAGCACGAATGTGGTTTCCTCGCGTGTGGAGAAGGTGGCCATCGGGCCGCGAACTCGGCGCCTGGGGTCTCGTTGGCGCCGCTCGCGCGGCCCGTGCCGACGACGGTCACCGTGATGGGCTGGTCGCGCACGGGGGATGACGGTTTCAGCGCGCTCGTCAACGTGCCCTTGAGTGGCCTCGAACTCAACGTGCCCGGTGTGGGGCTGCGCACCACCGACCAGAATGGTGAGTTCACGATCGATATTGCGGCACCCGTGTCGATCTCGGTGGGTGTGCTCAAGGGAACGCACTTTGCGCCGATTGCCGGCGCCAACGCGCCGGCGGTGACCACGGTCGTGAATCCGGGCAGCAATGCGACGATCCAGCTGCTCACCGCCTCGGCGTCGCCCAACGATGCGGCCCACACGACGACGGCGTACTGGGTGGATCGCACCAATACGTGGGTGCGTTCGATCCTTGACATGAACGTGCCGAGCAACCTCGTGGCCCTGAACACGATCAGCGGTGTCTCGTCGACCGTCAACATCGCCGCAGCGTGCAACGCCTACTACGCGGGCAATACGATCAACTTCTACCACGCGGCGGGTGGTTGCTCGAACACGGCGTATTCGACGGTGATTGCGCACGAATGGGGCCACGGCCTCGACGACCAGTTTGGCAGCATCTCCAACAATCAGGGCGATGGCCTCAGCGAAGGTTGGGGCGATATCGTCGGCATGTATCTCGTCGACAGCCCGCTGCTCGGCAGTGGATTCCAAGCTCCTGGGGTGGCGCTGCGTCGCGGCGACAACAACCTGCTCTATCCGCAGACCGGGGCGGAGGTGCACACCGCCGGTGAGGTCTGGATGGGGTTTGCGTGGCGTTTGCGCGAACGGCTGCGCGCCAGCTACGGCACGCCGCAGGCGCTGGCGATCTCGAATGAGATCGTGATCGGCTCGATCGTCGCGGATGCGCGCAACCAGGCCGACGCCGTTCGCGAAGTGTTTCTCGCCGACGATGACGATGGCAATCTGTTCAATGGTGTGCCGCACTTCGCGGAATTGAGTGGCGCGGCGGAGGACAAGAACCTCCCGTACCAACACATCTACATCATGTCGATGGCGCACGCGCGCCTGTCCAACACGGCGGCGATCGTGTCACCGCGGCGCGTCGACTGCACGGCGTCGAGTGTGACGAGTGGTGTCATCACGCAGGTGCAGATGGTCTTCGACGCCGGTGCGGGCCCCGTGGTGCGCAACATGCACCCCAATGGCGCGCCCAACGGCTACCGCGCGATGTTGCCGGGCGTGCTGGATGGCATGGTCAGCTACCACCTCGAAGCTGCGCATAGCTCGGGGATGACGATGCGGTTGCCGACGACCGGCGAATATGTGTATTTGACGTCGGGGCCGTTGGCGGGGTTCTTCCAGCAGGACTTCAACGGCAGCGCCAGCGGTTGGACGCATGGGCGCTTGAGTGGCACGGGCACGGATGATTGGCAGCTCGGCACGCCGAGTGGCGCCTCGGGCACGGTTCCCGTGGTGTGGTCCGATCCGGCGGCAGCCGTGACCACGGGTGGCATCTACGGTACCGACCTCGGCAATGGTGGTGGCAACGGGCTCTATTCCAACAACACGAGTTACTACCTGCGGTCGCCGGTGATCAATTGCACGGGCCAGACCGGTTGCCACCTGCGCTTCAAGCGCTGGCTCACCGTCGAGGACGCGGCGTTCGATCAGGCGCAGATCTTCGTGAACGGTGTGCAGATCTGGCAGAACCCGCAGGGCAGCCATCTGCTCGATTCGGTCTGGCAGACCGTCGAATACGCGATTCCGATGGCGGACAACAACGCGGCGGTCACCGTGGAGTTCCGTCTGACGACGAACGGCAGCGTGGCGTTTGGCGGCTGGAACGTAGATGACGTCGAGATCGGCACCAAGGCGCCCGTGTCGCTCGCGGCGGAGCTGCGCGTGCTGCCCGAACAGGTCGTGCAACAGGGCCAGGCGACCCTCTCGGTGATGAC
>JADZDL010000157.1 GCA_020851075.1 Planctomycetota bacterium
CATCTTCGAGCTCGACGCGGCGGGGACGAAGTTGCGCGAGGTGAAAGTGAATTCGCCGTGGTGCGTGCAGGTGGTGGAGGACGACCACTTGCTGGTCTGTTGTTACAACGACGATCGTGTTCGCGAGATTGATTGGGACGGCAAGGAGATCGCGTCTTGGGAGGCCAAAGGACCGATCTGGGCGCGGCGGCAGCTCGATGGAACGATGTGGGTGTCAGAGCACAAGAACAAGACGGTGCAGCGTCGTGCGATGGATGGCAAAGTGATCACCGAGGTGAAATGCCAAGCGCGGACGTGCGTGATTGGTCTCAACGACAACGTGTTCCTGCTCGAAGACACGGGTAAGTTGCGCGAGGTCACTGCGGCCGGCGACGCGGTTCGCGAGATGACTCTGCAGAATCAGCCGCTGGCGCTGTTTCTAAGCCCAGCCGGGGAGATCCGCGTGTTGTACGCGGAGAGTCTGGTCACGCTCGATGCGAAGGGCGAGCTGGCGGTGGAGGACAAGAGCACCGGTGGCATGGCCTATGTGGCCACCGTCGATGGCGTCAGGTTCCTCGGGCGCAATGGCTCTCTCAAGCGCCAGGATGCCAAGGGCGTCGACGTCTGGCAGTTTGCGTGCGGGCTCCCGTCGTGCATCGTGCCGCGACTTGAACCGGCCGACGGGCGCTGAGCCCGCGCGGCGCGTTTGTCAGCCGACTTCGGTGCGGCGCGTCTTCGCGAGCTTCAGCGTCTTGAAGCCTGGCTTGCAGACGAACACTTCATCGCGTTCGGCGTCGGGCACGCCCACACCTTCGCCAGCAAGCTTGATGCGCAGCTGCCGCGCCGCGCGATGGCAGGCCAACCGATCGGCGTGTTCGCTGTGGATGCCGCGGGAGAACGGGCGCTTGCTGTTGGCGTCGATGAGGCGGGAGTGCACCACATACCACTGGTCGGACGTGATCGCTGGCGTGCCCTTGGTCGTCGTTACTTCGGTGATCATTGGTTACTCCACTCGTTTTCTTGGATGCAGTTTTCAGGTCTGCGGGGCAAAGGGTGTTTAACGACGGTTTTCGCCGCCGCCGAGAGTGCCACCAAACGGGGATTTGCGGCCTTCGGCTTCGCTGACGCGCAGCGCGCGACCGTCCACTTCCGTGCCGTGCAGCGCCTTCACCGCGCCCAGGGCGTCACCGTCGCTGCCCATTTCGATGAATGCGAAGCCGCGCGATTTGCCGCTGTCGCGATCCATCACGATGCTGACGCTCTCGACGGACCGACCATCTTGACCAAACGCCGTCGTCAGGGATTCGGTGGTGGTTTCGAACGAGAGGTTGCCGACGTGCAGTCGTTTGCCCATAAGTAATTTCCGACGGACCCTTGCCGAGACACGCTGAGAATCCACCACGAGCCAGCAATCTGCGGCGGCAAGACTGCCGCGCGAGGATCACCGCGCGAATCACCGCACCGGGTCAGCGAGTTCTCGACGAGAGAACCGGACAACGCGGGCCTTGGCGCCAGCCGTGCAATAGCACGGGTCCAACCAGTCCTGCATCGAAGTCCGTATCGGCGGCGACTGGCGTGCTGCGCGGCGGACAACGCGCATCATAGCACACTTCGGCGGGGATCACCAGGACCCCTCTCGCATCACCGCATCACGCTGCGCCGCGCTTGGCGCGCTTCAGATCGCGCAGATGGCGCCAGCCAACCAGCTTCTTCGACGATTCGTCCCACAGCCGCAAACCGAGCGTGCGCAGGCTCGCAAGCATCGTCATCGGCTTCACTTCCTGAAACATCGGGTCCGAGCGGTGGCACGCTTCGAGGTGATAGTTGGGAATGCGGGGGCTCAGGTGGTGAATATGGTGGAAACCGATATTGCCCGAGAACCACTGCAGCACGCGTGGCAGCTTGAAGAAGCTGCTGCCGCGCAGTGCGGCGGCCGCGTAATCCCAATCGTCACCACGTTCCCAGTACGCATCTTCAAACTGGTGTTGCAGATAGAACAGCCACAGCCCGGCCGAGCCCGCGACGAGCATGATCGTCAATTGGATGATCAGGTAGGGCAACCAACCAAAGATGCTGACCATGCCGGCGATCATCACGACGATCGCGAGGTTCATGCCGTACACCGACAAACGTTCACGGCGATCGGCACCGCGCCGCGAGAAGCGCTGGATGACGAGTAGCAGCACGAGGGGCGCGAGCACGAACAGCACGAACGGGTTGCGCACCAGGCGGTACCCGAGGCGCTTCCATCGCGTCGACGCGATGTATTCGTTCACGGTCATCGTCCAGATATCGCCGATGCCGCGGCGATCGAGATCGCCCGTCGTGCCGTGGTGGATCGCATGTTCGCCGCGCCAGTGGTGGTAGGGCGTCATCGTGAGCAGTCCTGTGATCGAGCCCCAGAACGCGTTGGCACTGCGCGAGGCCAGGAACGAGCCGTGGCCGCAGTCGTGGAAGATGATGAACACGCGCACGAGAAGCCCGCCGGCAAGGATCGCGAGCGGGATCACGAGCCACCACGAAACGGCGAGGCTCAGGTAGATGAGGCCCCAGACGGCCAGGTAGGCACCCACCGAGTTGAGGATCTGCCACGAGGCGCGCAGCGGGCTCGGCGTCTGCCAGCGCGCGACGATGGCCTTCCACCGATTGGCGCCCTTGCTTCTGGCTGCCGCGCGTTCGCTTTCGACCCGCACGTCTTCAGTAGAAACGGGGAGGGCGGAACGGATCGGCTGGGTCTCGGTCATCAGGGGTTCGAGCCCGGGAACGGACTCGCAGGCGAGTAAGTTAGGCCCTGGCGAGGCCTCGGCCGAAGCAATTCGGGCGAATGGGGGCTTTGTGGCCGCAATGCGTAGGTGGGGACCTGCCGGAATGGCGGGTTCCTCGATGCCGAGGATTGAGCGCGATCAGCCCCCAATTCGCCAACGGGCTTCAAACGTGCGCGCCGTTGGGTCTTTGCCGGGTCCCAGTTCGAGCCCCGGGGTCTTTCGTTTGGCCTGCAGCCGGGTCGTGATGTCGAGGCCCTCCGCGCCTTCTGCCCCGGCCGTGAAACCGTGTATGTAGTGGCGCTCGAGGCTCACCAGGTTGGTGTCGCCTGGTCGCAGCACCTGCTCCTGGACGCGCACCACCTCGATCGGCGCGGTGGTTTCGTAGTCGCGAGGGCCCACCACTTCATAGTTGCAGACCAAGGCGCTGCCGCGCACGCCGAGGGTCACGACGTTGCCGTACGTGTGTGCATGAGGGGTGATGATGGCGTTGGCTTCGAGTTGCCAATGCAGCACCGTGAACGGATCCGGGCCATGATGGCTGCCGATGCGGTGGCCGGTGCCAACGTCGCGCGATTCGGGTGCGGCGAGGGTTCCGAGGCGGACCGCGAACGCGGCCAGCGTCAGCAGGTAACGATCCTGGCCGCGTGCGCTCGTATCGGCGACGAGTTCCTTGGCGACCGGTGTGACTTCACGCACGAACTGCTCGATGGTCCAGTCCGCTGCGTTTTGTCGAGAGCGCCACGACGACGACGCACCCGGGAGAGAAGCCGCGGCAAAGGCTGTCGCCGCGGTCGCGAAGAAACTGCGCCGGGCGACGGTCAGGCCGGGGGCGCATTCGACTCGTTGATCGGCCGGCAGTTCCGAGGGGTGCTCCATGGCCCAATAGACGCCGTGGGGCGAAGGACCATGACATGCGAATGCAAGATCCAGGCTTGCGGGACTGCTCATGAGTGCCGGCCGGTAATATGCGGCGATGGCAAAGGTGGCCCCAATTCTCGCGTCGTTGAGTGGGTTGGCCCTGGTCGCGTGGCTGTTGTGGGGCGGAGTACCCGAGGTTCGTCCCGGAGTCGTGGGCACGCCTGCTGCGACGGAGCACGCGACTGAGAATGCCGGCTTGGCAAATTCGGCAGAACCAGCGGGGGCCGCCAGCGCCTTGCCTACCCCGTCGCGCGAGCTTGTGGTGGCACCAGAAGCGGCCCCCGAGTCACCGACCGGAGCCACGGTTCAGGTGCGGGTCTTGGGCCTGGATCACCAACCGCTGGCGGGAGTGCTCGTCTACTACGGCGACCCCGCGGCGAGGTCCGAGGCGCGCCGTGGGCTGCCGGCGGAGGAGCAGCTGCGTATCCAGAGTGACACCGAGCTGTTTCTGCAGCGGTTCGGGAAGGCTGCGACGACGGACGCCGCGGGGGTCGCGCGCTGGCCCTTCGTCGAGAAGGACCGCGCGTGGTGGCAATGTGTCGCGCGCCGTGGCGAGGACTATGGGGAGAAGTGGGTGTCGATGGCGGCCGCGCCTTCGATGGTCCACGACCTGCAGCTTGCGGTCGATCAGTCGTTCGTCGTGCAGGTCGTCGATGCGCAGCAGAAGCCGGCGGCGCATGTGCCCGTGCAGGCGAAGTATCTCCAGCAGGAGGTGGCGGGCCGGACGAGTCGCCACACACTCGGCGAGACCGATGCCGAAGGGCGGTTCTCGGCGAGGCATGTGCAGACGTGGAGTTCGCGCGTTGCCCCGCGGGGCTCGCTGTTGCCGGTCGCAATCGAGACCGATCTGCCGGGCCTCGTGGTTGCGCAGGAAATCGATGCGAAGTTGCCGCCGGCAGAACCGATCGTGCTCGTATTGCCGCCAGCGGGCGAAATCGAGGTCACGGTGCGCGATGCGTTCGGCAAGCCGGTGCAGGGTGTGTACTTTGACCTCCAGGAGGAGGTGGCCGAACCAGCCCGCGCCTATGAGAGGAGTACCGACACGAACGGCATCGCGAGTTATGCGTACGTCGGCCTCGGGCGCCGCTGGCGCCTCGTCAGAGACCACGAGATGCGTGGCCGTGCGAAGGTTGTCGAAGGACCTCGCGCCGCCGGGGAAGTCGTGAAAGTGCTGCTACAGCCCGATCCGGCGCCAGTGCTTACGGGGCAGTTGGTGCGCGATGGCAAGAGCATTGTGGATGCGGAGTTCTCGGTCGAAGGCTTCGCATTTGGCCCGAGTCGCACCGACTTCGAGGGGCGGTTCCGCATCGCCGCGAGTGCTGGCCAGCGCGACAAGTTGCTCTCCGAACTCGTGGTCCACACGACCACCAAAGGGGGCTTCGACGGCATGAGTGCCACGTGGCGTGGGCAGGTTGTGCTGAGCCTCGGGGAGCACGATCTCGGCGTGCTCACGGTGCAACCAGATCCGATTGTATGTGCCGGGCAGGTGGTTGGGCCGAATGGGGAAGTGGCACCGGCCGAGGTCGGGGTTGTTGTCGAAGTGATCGCCTCAGATGCCAATACCGGCTCGAAAGCGGTGTTCTTGCGGCAACTTCGTGAACCGGACGGGCACTTCACGGTCTACGGAACGACGCCAGAAGGAGCGCTGCAACTCGCCGTGCAGACCGACAACAAGTTCTTGCCGGTGCCGCCGATTCCGTTCGTCGCTGGTGCGCGCAATCTGCGCGTCCAGCTGCAACGAGGTGGTTCGCTGCGAGTGACGATCCTTGCGAACTCGCAATTAGAGATCTTCTGTCTGCAGCCGCGCCTCATTCCCGCGGCCGCTCTCGATCTTCCCGAATACGCGCGCTTCAACCCGCAACTCGATCCGCGCATGCCGCTCGACTGGGACTTCGTCAGCGATAAACCGCTCGAAGTTGCCTACCGGTGGCCGGCAGTGGCCCCCGGGCGCTACCGGCTCGAAATCGGCACACGCGGTGTGCGCAGGCCGATCCAGGTGATCCCGGACGTCATCATCGTCGACGGGGAACGCAACGAAGACGCGCGGTTGCAGAAGGTCGTCGTGCCCGGGTTGCGCGCGATCGAGATCACGTTGCCGCAGGTGGGGCAGGTGGTGTCGGCGCCGGGGCAGATGGGGCTTGGCATCATCTACGTGCTCGATGGCGACGAGCCGGGCGAGCAAGGCTGGCAGATCGACAATGTGCGGGCGTTCTTCGCATCGACCCAACCACTCGATCTTCTCGTGCGCATGCGCGGTTTCCGCGACCGCATCGTGCGCGGCATTGTGTCGAACCAGGCGATCGAACTCGAGCCCGGTTTGGCTGCTACGGTGCGTTGCGAAGCGTTTGTTGTACCCGAAGGAAGCAGCGTGACCGTGTCGCTCGAATGCCTCGACGACCGCTTGTCGGCGGCGCATTCGGCCGTCTATTCGGCGGCTGCAGGGGGTGCGATGCCCGCGTATCGGCTCGCGCCGATCGTAGGCGAACTGGTCCGCGGCGAAGCCCTGCTGAAGCTGCCAACACCGGGGCGTTATCGCGTCAGTGCAAAGTTGCGCAAGGCGGATGGCAGCACGACCACACTCAAGGCCGAGCCCGCAGAACTGCAGGTTGGTGAGGCTGGCGGCGCGTTCCCGGTCCAACTGCGCGCGAATTGAGCGGCACCGCCGGGGCACGCGGGACGGTGTTGGCAGGGGTGTTGATTGCACAGCACGCGCCGGGGATCGTGGGGGGGATGAGTTCCGGGCCGTCCGGAATGCAGCGTGAATGAAAGATCCCCAGGTCCAATGCGCCCGATCCAGCTGCTGGCGGTAGTGATTCTCGTCCCGATCGTTTTGTCCGCCTGTGGCGCCGGGCGCACCGACGAAGACCAATTCGTTCTCGACGCCGACACCCAGATCACCCTTCTTCAGGGCTTCGATGCGGAGCTCCTCTATTCCGTCCCGACTTCGCAGGGCTCCTGGGTGGCCATGGCCTTTGACCCCAAGGGGCGGATCATCGTCTCGGACCAGGATAGCCAAGGGGTCTTCCGCGTCACGTTGGCCAAGGACGGGGACCCCGGCTCGAAACTCAGCGTCGAGAGTCTGCCGGGTTTCCCCTACTTGCCGGTGCCCTGGGGGAAACGCACCGTGGGTGGTGCCCTCGGTTTCCTCTACGCGTTCGACAGTCTGTACATGTCGTCGATGAAGGGCTTCTATCGGATCCGGGACACCGATGGCGACGACACCTACGACGAGTTCACGACGATCAAGCCGCTGCAGATGGGCTATGAACACTCGGCCCACTCCATCATCCAGACCGCGGACGGGAAGGGCCTGTATCTAGTCTCCGGCAACCACTCGGCGGTGCCGGAGGGCGTCGGCAGTCTGCAACCGCCGGTTTGGGGATTGGACTCGCTGCTCCCGGCGATGCCTGACCCCCAGGGCCATGCGGTGGGAATCGAAGCGCCGGGTGGCTGGATCTGCCGCATCTCCCCCGATGGGAAGGACTGGACGATGGTGGCCTCGGGGTTCCGCAACTCCGTGGATCTCGCCATCAACCGCGAAGGCGAGTTGTTCACCTTCGACTCCGACCTCGAGTTTGACGTCGGCAGTCCGTGGTACCGGCCGACGCGCGTGAACCACGTCACTTCGGCCAGCGAGTTTGGCTGGCGCGCGGGTTCGGCGAAGTGGCCCGAGTACTTCGCCGACAGCAACGGTGCGGTGATCGACATCGGCCCGGGCTCGCCAACCGGCATCAGCTTTGGACACCACTCCAATTTCCCCGATCGCTTCCAGGACAAGCTCTTCGTCTGTGACTGGACCTTCGGCACGATCTACACCGTCGACATGGAGGAGAGTGGCTCGAGTTATGTCGGGACCAAGCGCGAGTTCCTCAACGGCACCCCGCTGAATATCTCCGCCATGCGATTCGGGCCGGATGGGCACATGTACTTCCTGGTCGGCGGTCGCAACACCGCTTCGAAGCTCTACCGCGTGCGTTACACCGGACCGAAGGGCGACGGGCCCAAGAAGGTCCTCACGGCCAATCAGCCGCTCAGAGACCTGCGCCATTCGCTCGAGGTGTTCCACGGCAGCCGCAGCGGCGGTGTTGTGGCCATCGAGAAGGCCTGGCCGCATCTGGCGCACGCCGATCGCAACATCCGCTACGCCGCGCGTCTGGCCATCGAGAACCAGGACGTCGCGTTGTGGCAGGATCGGGTCTTTGCCGAGTCGGATCCGCGCGCAGTCATCTACGCGGTGCTCGCGCTCTGTCGTCACGGCGACAGGTCCCTGTCGAGCCGGGTCCTTGCGAAGCTCAATGCACTGCCCTTCGGGCAACTCGGTCTGGAGGACCAGCTGGCGCTGCTGCGAGCCTACTCCTTGTGTTTGATCCGCTGGAACGAGCCTTCGCCGGCCGAAGTCGCCGCGATCCAGGCCAGGCTGGACCCGTTCTACCCGGCTCAGAACGACCAGCTCGACACCGAGCTCTGTCGGCTGCTTTGCCACCTGGATGCGCCCAACGTGGTCAGCAAGACCATTGCCTTGATGAAGGCGACCCAGACGAAGACCCTCGCTTACGACAAGGCGATGCTGGCGCGGCACGAGTACGGAGAGGCCATCCTGGAGACGATGGCGAACACCCCCAACAGCCAGAATATCCACTACGCCTACTCGCTGCGGCGTGTGCAGGCGGGTTGGACACTCGAGGATCGCAAGTTCTACTTTTCCTGGTTGCACGACACTCTGCAGAAGAGTGGTGGTTTGAGCTTCGCGGGCTACATCCGCGCGATCCGCGAGGACGCGATTGCGCATCTCGCCGCGCAAGACGCGGCGGCCATCTCATGGCTGCTCGGCGACGTCGCGGCGGTCGACCTCGGCTCGCTGCCATTGCCGAAGGGACCTGCGGGTGGGTGGACGACGGAGAGTGCTCTGGAGCTGTTCAAGACCGACCTCACGGCCCGGGACTACGAGAACGGCAAGCGCATGTTCTCCGCTGGCAAATGCGTGGCTTGCCATCGTTTCCAAGGCGTTGGTGGCTACTCCGGGCCCGACCTTGGCTCCGTCGCCAAGCGATACTCGATCCAGGACATCCTGGTCTCGATCTGTGACCCAAGCCAGTCGATCTCCGAACAGTACCAGGCCAGCAAGGTCCTGCGGAA
>JADZDL010000158.1 GCA_020851075.1 Planctomycetota bacterium
ACAGCCACGATGCCGGCGCTGCCCGAAGCCGGCGCGGCTTCGACGGCCTCGAGCGCGTGCACGCGCAGGCGTTCGCGCAGTGGCACCGCAAACAACGACGCGAGATCTGGTGCATCGAGCGAGATCTGCGCCCGCGCTTCGTGAATGAGCACGCGCAGCGCGGCCCCCGTCGCACACAGGTGGACTTCGTGGCCTAGTTGCAGCAACACCTCCACGAGGCGGAGTCCGTAGGCAATGCCACTGCCACCGCTGAAGCAGACGGCAAAACGGCTGCCGGGCGCCGGCTGCGGGCGCACGTTGGGGGGCCCGTCGTTCATGCGGAATGCGTCAGGTAGAAGTGCACGTCGTAGAAGGTGTGCGTGTAGACGCAGACCCCATAACCGCGAAACCACATGAGCAGGCCGAGCAACACGCCGGCGGTGGTCCGGAACAGGAAGCGGGTACGCTCATAGGGTTCCCCGCAGAGATGGTGGAACCACGCAAAGACCAGGGCGCTCACGAACACCGCGACGAGCCCGACGACCCACTTCGGCACGGACCAGGCGTGCACGACCCGCACCCCGACCCAGACCAGCGCGGACATGAGGCCGAGCCGGAAGACGAGTTCTTCGAAGATGCCCGCCCCCAAGGAGCCGACAAGGTTGGCGGCCATCACCGAGTCCGGCGGCAGCACGGCCAGAATGCGCGTCGCGGACGACGTCAGGGCCGCGGCACTGGGGCCGAGCAGCAACCCATAGACGGTGCCTTCGAGGGCCAGCACCGCCGCGACGCGCAGCCACGGGATCTTGCGCTGCAGCAGCGACCACGCCGAAAACAGCAACAGGATGCCAAACGCGGCCCGCAGGATCAGCATGCCGCGCCAGCCGAGGCGATCGAACTCCTGCAGCAACAAGACCTCGGCCCCGTTGCGTTCGGCGGGCACCAGGAAGAGACGCAGCACTTCGTAGATGCCCCAGAGGGGCAACACGGCAAACAACCCGACGGCGGGATCGCGCGACCAGCTGGCGTATCCGCCCTGCTTCGAGGCAGGAACCCGCGCCGCGGCAGAGACCCGCGCCGAGGCAGGAACCGGGGCCGGCTCAGGCTTCGACTTCGCCACGGTACAGGGCGGCAATGCCGCCGGTCAGGAGCTGCATGCGAGGGTTCTTGAGGCCGGCCTGCTGCATGAGGGCAAGGAAGTCCGCACGCTCGGGGAACGCCATGACGGAGTCGTGCAGGTAGCGGTAGGCATCGTTCTTCGCCCCCGAGATCCAGCCACCGAGGCGCGGCAGCACGCTGCGGAAGTAGAAGCGGTACAGCGAGCCGAGCAGCGGCACCCGTGGTTTGCAGAACTCGAGCACGACCACGCGCCCGCCCGGGCGCACGACACGGGCCATTTCGCGGAGCCCGGCCAAGGGGTCGCTGACGTTGCGAATGCCGAATGCGACCGTGACGAAATCGAACGAGTGGGCACCAAACGGCAGCGCCAAGGTGTCGGCCGCGAGGAAACTCGGGGCGCCCGTGACTTCGCGGTTCTTGCGGTTCGCGATGACGAGCATCGGCGCGCAGAAGTCGGTGCCGACCACGACGGCCCCGGCCCGCTGCAACGCCATCGACAGATCGCCCGTGCCCGCGCAGACGTCGAGGCCACGCTCGCCGGGCTTCACCGCGACGAGCCGGACCGCGCGACGGCGCCACCACTGGTCGATGCCGAGTGAGAGGGCCCGATTGGCACGATCGTAGCCGGGTGCCACCTCGGCAAACATGCGCTGGATCGTCGTACCGTCGGGCATTCGCAGGGGATTCTGGGCTGCGGAGCAGCAAACCTCAATTGTCGAGCTACGGAAGCGGCGCAGGCCGCACTCCCTCAGAAGGAAGTGCGGCCTGCGCTGGCGGCAACATGATGCCGCCTCGGCATTCGCGTGGACTACTGGCGCCAGGAGCTCGCCACCACACGCACACCAGGAACGTCCAGCGTGGCAACGCGCAGACCCGACTGGATCTCGAACACGTCAACCTTGCCCACGTCCGACATGGCGATGAACAGCAGCTTCGGCACCACGGACGATGCAACACCACCACCGCTCGCCTTCAGCACATGCTTGCCGGAGTGGCTGAACGGCGTGGAGACGTAGGCGCTGTTGAACAGCGTCAACTGCCCCAGCAGACCACCGTAGTTGACCATCTCGTCCGTGCAGAGGTCGACGATGGAATTGCCCGACAGCAGGTCGCGGACCGGAGTGCCCTGCACGAAGCCACCGATGCGCTGCGTGACGGTCCACTCCTTCTGACGATACGTCGGCGGCAGGATGAAGCCACCCGAGCTCGGGTTCAGGGGCAACACGCCAGGAGGCGAGCTCGTGAGCCACAGACGCGACACCTGGCCGAGGCCACTGTCATCGACGTGACCGATGAACACACCACCGTTGCCGGCATCCATGTCGTACGACATGGCCTTCGCGCGAGGGAAGCTCACGTTGGTGACCGTGCCGATGACGTCGTTGAAGCCGATGCCGTTCACACCGTCCGGGCCCGACTCATAGATCGCGACGGTGCCGTTGGCGTTCAGGATGTAGGCGTAGTAGACGCCCGAGTTGTTGCCGTTCGCCTGGTAGCGTTCGGTGCAGACCACGTCGACCGGCAAGTTCAAGAAGCCGGCGACCGTGCGGCGCACGGTGTAGTCGAGCGCGCTGATGATCGTGAGGAAGTTCGCGTCCGTCGACACGACCAACACGTCCTCGCCGTCCGGCTGCCACGCGATTGCGGTCGGGCCGCGCTCCACGCGCGTCTCGGCAACCACCTGGTTGAACGTCTGGCTGGTCGGGTCGATGTCGATGAAGCTCACCGACGCACTGGCGAAGTTCGTCACGGCGAGGCGCGTCAGGTTCGGCGACATCGTCATGCTGACCGGGTCGGACAGCTGGATCGTGTCGAGAACGGTGAAGCGATTGCTGTTGACGACTACCACCTGCCGGTTGTCACGGTCGAGCACATACAGGAAGTGACCAACCTGCTGACGCGACGTGTAGGGGCAGAACGGCGGGGGCGGGGGCGGCGATCCCGGGGGCGGCTGCGGGCCGACAAACACACCCATGAACACCGAGCCGTAGATGCCGAGCTGGCCCTGCTGGGTGGAGAACGGGTTGCCCTGGCCGA
Source organism: Planctomycetota bacterium (assembly GCA_020851075.1). Taxonomy (GTDB): domain Bacteria; phylum Planctomycetota; class UBA1135; order UBA1135; family UBA2386; genus JADZDL01. The sequence goes on from JADZDL010000158.1 coordinate 3,136, forward strand.
GCAGGTTCAGCGACGCGGTGATGCAGCCACCGGGAGGACCGGCGGTGACCAACGCTCCTGGCGGACCGAAGCTCGACTTCGTCGTCGGCTCTTCGCCGAAGATGGCGCGGTTGGGGTTGGGCGGCGGGAAGACGAGCCGCGGCGGATTCGGAATCGGCGGCTGCGTGATCACGTTGCCCGGCATCGCCGTGCCGAACAGCTGGTTGACCTGGTTCGCGCGCGTCGCGTTGGAGTTGATGTTCTCGTTGTTGAAGACGAGGTCGAGCGGCGCGCCGATGTGGATGTCCGTCACGTCGCCGACGATCGGATCGCGCAGCAGACGCGTATCGAGGTTGGTGTCCTTGACGAGGGTCAACACACCACCACTGCCGGCGTCGAGATTGGTCGTTCCGGGAGCGAGCGCCGGCGTCACACCACTGATGCCGATATTCGGATTCAGCGGGAAGCGCGTGTTGCTCAGATCGCCCGTGCCCTGACCAAAACCATTGAGGTCGATGACGGAGACGCCAGGCTCGGCGCCGCCGATACCGACGTAGATCGCCTCAGGCGCGACCGGCGCATTGCAGATGCCGGGGCCATTGCCCGTGGTGAACTGCGTCGCGATCGGGGTGCCGATCAACAGCTGGCTGTTGAGGCTGTGGATCGTCGTGGTCTGCACCTGCACATCGACGACCGACTGGCCGGGCAGGTTGTAGGCGGGCGTGATGATGTAGTTCATCAAGTCGCCGTAGCTGACCGGATCGGCGTGGTAGATGACCGAGAAGGTCTGCGCCGCCGCGGTCACCTGCAGGGTCACACCACCGGACGGCGGCGTGAACTGCAGCGGATCGAAGAAGGAACCGACTTCACCCGGCTGAACCGGCTTGTTGAAGCGCACCAGGATGGTCGAAGTCGGATCGATATCCGTCTGACCATTGCCTGGCGAGATCTGCGGCGCGGTCGACAGGAACCCGAGCACCTCGGGCGCCAGCGTGTCCGGGCCAACGGTCGTCGCCGTGCTCACTTCCTGCGTAAGGATGTGATTCTCGGAGTCGCGCACCGCGTTCGTCACGATGAGACGAAGCAGTCGGTTGGACGGGAACGTCTCGACCGTCGCGAGGTCACTGTCCGTATCGGCGATGAAGACAAACGCCTTCTTGCCGACGAGGTCCGCAGCGCCCGCGTAGGCCGGGAAACCAGCGGCGCGCGAGTCGAGCACGCGGATGTTGGTGCCGTCCTCTTCGACCGCCTTCACCTTCTGCAGCGTGCCAGCCACGTTGTAGTAGGTGTAACCGTTCACGAAACCGCGGCCCGTGAGCGTCGTCGACGTCTCGGTCGCCGGATCGTAGGCCAGGATGTTCAGCGCGCCCGTGAGCCCCGAATTGCCCTGGTTGGCGAGCAGGTTGCTCAGGATCGAATCGACGTCGAGCTTGTGGCTGAACGTGAAGTGCAGGAAGTGGTTACCCGGGTTGCCATCGGGCAACAGCGCCGACGTCGCCAGCGTCGCCACCGGCAACACACCGTTGTTGCCGTTGACATTCGCGTGCAACGTCGCCGTGCTCTCGATGTTGACGACATTGGTCGTCGGGTTGCCGAACGAGTCGACGGTGCGGATGCGGTATGGGTACACCGCGCCGGTGCCAGTGGAGATGCTGACGACCTTGAAATCACCGCGATTGTCGGGGTCACCCTTGCTGCCACCTGCGCAGCCCACCAGGGCTACCAGCGGCAACAGAAGGGTCGCACCGGCTAAAGAGACCGCGGACGACCTGCAGATTGGTTTGGCTTTCATGGGATGCGAATCCACACACCACCGGGCGTGCGGCGAGGGTCTTACTCCGGACAACGTCCAGCCAGGGAAGCCGTAGAACCTTACTTCCCCCCCAGTTCCATGCAAGGCAGCGCTGCTATGTCCGTCGCGATTGTTGCGAAGACACCGCGAGTCGCGCACCCAACAAGGCACCAGAATCCGGAGAAGTGTTCGAGCTTACTCCCTGTGCTTGCGCACCGGAGGCTCCCGGTTAGAGCAAAGGCGGTGCCGCCGCGCAGAAACTGCGAACGGGTCCCGGCGGGCACGGGACGATCCCGGGAAGCATGCCTCGATCCATCTTAAGGATCTTTTCTACAACGCCTTACGATATGTCCTGCAGGAGACCGGACGCACCGAGCGACTTCGCTCAAGGTGCGTTTGCGCTCACCTTCCTGCTCAGGCCCCCATCACACCGCGTCCTCGCGCCCCCGTTCCGCCCGGTTGCGGCCACCCCGCGGATCGTTGCCACCCGGCCCCCGGTGGTCGCCACCGCGACCACGCTGCAGATTCGGGCCGCGCGCCCCGGGCGCACGGTTGCCGCGACCACGGTTCTCGGGCATCCGGCTGCCGGGCCCACGCCCGTCGTCGGCTCGCAGGCGCTCAGCCCGAAGCGCCTGGAAACGTTCGCGCAGGCGCAGGAGCAGCTCGCCGCGCTTTGCACCCTGCGGTGCTGCGCCCCGACCGACACCCCGCGCGCCTGGCCCAGCCCCACGACCGCGCGGGCCATCGTCGCGCATCCGCCCGGCCTCGGGCCGCCGCTCCAACTGATCGAGCTGCCCGCGCAGCCGCTCGAGACGGTGGCGCAAACGCTGCAGCTGCGGGCCGGCGTCGCGGTTCCCGCGCGCGTGCTGGCCGGCGTCAGGGGCAACTTCCCGCTGGGCCCGCGGCGCCGGATCCTGGCGATCGGGCCGCCCACCCTGGGCCCGCTGCTGGGCCGGCAAGAGAGTCGAAAGGGCGAGAGCGAGAGCAGTGATTGCGATCCGGATCATGTCATTTCTCCGAGTTTGGAAGTCGCGTGCACACCAAGGGGCTGGTGGCTTCGCGAGGCGCCAACTACGGCAACCAAGGCCTGCACCCACGCCGCGAACCGAAGGACTCTCGTCGCAAGATTGCACGCCCATGCGTGCCGCGCCGTAACATGGCGGCTTCGGCTCCGACGAACTGCGCATGCGCGATCCGCTTTCCGACTACCGCGAGAAACGCGACTTTCGCGCCACTCCAGAACCAGCGCCGCAACCCGTGCGCGCGCGCGATTCGCGCGTGTTTGTGATCCATCGCCACGAAGCGCGCAATCTGCACTACGACCTGCGACTCGAGCATGAAGGCGTCTTGCGTTCGTGGGCCGTGCCCAAAGGGTTCTCGTACGATCCCGCCGACAAACGCCTCGCCGTTCGCACCGAAGACCACCCCATCGAATACGAACACTTCCACGGCCGCATCCCCAAAGGGCAGTACGGCGCCGGCACGATGACGATCTGGGATCGTGGCCACTACGAGCTCGTGAAGATCCCCGACTGGGAAGAGGCCATCGAACGCGGCGAGATCAAGCTACAGCTCTACGGGCGGCGTCTGCGCGGCGAATGGCACCTCGTGCGCACCACGCAATCGAAGAACAGCTGGTTGCTGTTCAAGTCGCGCGACCTCTACTCGGGCCCAAGCCGCGACAGCGCGCTTGGCATCGAACTCGAACAAGCTGCCGCAGCCCCGCTGCCCAAGGACCTCGTGCCGATGCAATGCGGCGCCACGCGCAGTGTCTTCACCGACCCCAACTGGTTGTTCGAGATGGAATTCGCGGGCCTGCGCTGCTTCGCCGAGAAAGCTGGCCCCCGGGCCTTCTTTCGCGGCGTTGACAGTGCACCAACGGCCTTGCGCGAAGCGCTCGCCCTGCTGCGTTGCGAACAGGCCGTACTCGATGGGGTGCTCGTCGCCTTGGACGACCAGGCTCGCCCCGATCGCGAAGTGTTGGCCCGCGCTCTCGCCGCCGGGGATGGCGCCCGCATCACCTACTACGCGTTCGACCTGCTGCAGTGGGAAGACTACGACCTGCGCGGGCTCAGCCTGTTCGATCGTAAAGCCGCGTTGCGCACGCTGGTGCCAGAGAGTGCACGCTTGTTCTACGCCGACCACATCGCCGGCAGTGGGCCCGCACTGCTTGCGGCCATCGCCGAAGCGGGGTTCCCGGGCGCCATCGGCAAACGTGGAGCCAGCACCTACCAGAATGGTGCGAGTCCGGACTGGCAGAGGATTCCAATCGGCGGCCACGCCGATGTGCACGAACCCGCGGTAGCCCCGCAGACTGCGAGAACAGCACCGCTGCGCGTCAAAGCCACCAATCTCGCCAAGGTCTACTGGCCGGCCGAAGGCCACACGAAGGGCGATCTGCTGGCCTACTACCAGAGCATCAGCGAAGTGATGCTGCCGTACCTGCGCGATCGCCCCGTGCACCTGAACCGCTTCCCGGACGGCATCGACGGCAAGTCGTTCTACCAGCGCGAGGCCAAGGACGGCACGCCCGACTGGGTTCGCACCGTGCCCATCGAACACGATGGTGCGCCCGTGCCGCACTACGTGATTGATGACCTCGAGATGTTGCTGCACGCGATCAACCTCGGCAGCATCGACCTGCACCCGTGGCTGTCGCGGGTTGGGTCGCTCGACTCGCCCGACTGGGCCGTGCTCGATCTCGACCCGAAGGCCGCCCCGTTTGCCGACGTGCTGCGCATCGCGCGCGCTGCAGGCCGGTTGCTGCGCGGCATCGGCCTGCGCCCCTTGCTGAAGACGTCGGGCAAGTCCGGCCTGCACGTGTTCGTGCCGCTGCAGCCGGGTTACTCGTACGACCATGCGCGCATGTTCACCGAAGCGGTCGCGCGGGTGCTCGTGCGCGAACTGCCCGACATCGCCACGGTCGAACGCCTGCCAGACCAACGCGACGGCAAGGTCTACCTCGACTTCCTGCAGAACCGCCGCAGCCAGACGATCGTGCCGCCCTATTCGGTGCGGCCGGTGCGCGGCGCCTCGGTATCGACGCCGCTGCAGTGGGACGAACTCGAAGACAGCGAACTGTCGCCGCGGCAGTTCACGATCCACACCGTGCCGGAACGCACGCGGCAGGTTGGCGACCTGTTTCGCAAGGCGCTCGACGATCGCCAGGACTTGCTGCCCGCCATCGCTGCGCTCGAAGAGGTCCTACGCGGCAAGTGAATGCGCGCGGCGGTTCGCTCAGCGATCGCCGTGGTTCTGCAGGCGCTTGCGCACCTGGTCGGCCCAGCGACTGTTCGGGTCAAACGACAGGTAGGCCCGCCAATGCCGGCGCGCCCCTTGCAGGTCGCCAACTACCGCGAGCGCTTCGGCGAGGTTGAAGTGGGCGTCCGCATAGTGCGGCACGATCAGCAACGCCGACTGCAGCGCCTCGATCGCGCCCTGCCGATCGCCGAGTTCCCCGCGCACGATGCCCAGGTTGTTCCACGCTTCCGCATACTCCGGCGCGCGCGCCGTAGCCGCCGCAAACTGCGTCAGGGCTTCACTGCGACGCCGCAACGCATAGAGGCAATTGCCGAGATTGAAGTGCGCCTCCGCGCTGCCCCCGGGCAACGCGCTCTCATAGGCATGGGTCGCATCTTCGAGCCGGCCCGCGGCCTCCGCGTCGACGCCGATCACGAACCAGTCTTGCGGCGAACGGATCGCGAGCGCGTCCTTGCGGGTCGCCTGTGCGGCCGCGAAGTCGAACAACAACTGGCCGCCGGGTTCGACGAGTGCGCCTTCGGGCGTGCGCACCAGGACACGCCGCTGACCGATACTCGCCAGCAGCCCGGCCAGCGCGGCGTCGGGATCAGGCACGACGGTGCGCGCAAGTTGCCAGGCCCGCGCAATGCGTGGCGCCGACCAGCCCGCGCGCCAGAGTTGGGCCAACGTGCGCGCCACGCCGACCGCCCGGAACGAATACTTGTGCACGGTGCCGCGTTCGGGACGTAGCAGCTCCTTGTCGATCCAGCGCTTCACGACGGCGATCGGCAAGCCGCAGAACTCGGCGAGCTCTTCCGGCGAGAACAGGCGGTCCGAGCCCGGCGCGCCACTCACGAGCCACCTCCTTGCCGCACGAGGCCCTGGAACACCGGCGCGCGCAGGTTGCCGTTCACGGTTCGTTCGAGGAACCCGACCGTGCAGAACAAGCCCGGCAGCACCCACCGCCCGGTCATGCCCGGATCGATGAGCGGTCGGTCCGTGCGGCGCGCGAACAACAACTGCCGCAGTTCGCCCTTATCGGCCTCCGCGAGCCCCGAACCGACCTTGCCGACGCAGCGCAGTTCGCCATCGAAATCGGTGGCGATGATGAGCGACTTGAAGTCCCGTTCGCCATCGGGTTCGTAGCCGAGGATCAGGCAGTGCACACTCTGCACGGGCTTGATCTTCTGCCACGCATCGGAACGTTCGCCGGGTCGATACGGTGCATCCAGGCGCTTGCCGACGATGCCTTCGAGACCGCGCTCGCGCACCGCGGCGAACAGCGAGAGCCCGTTGCCGACCACGCCTTCCGAGAGCATGCAGCGGGCATCGCCAACCGCGTGGACCAGGGCCGCGAGGCGTTCGCGACGATCGCGCAGCGGACGATCGAGCCAGGACTCGTGGTCCGCATACAGCAGGTCGAAGACGACGTAGACCACCGGCAACTTGCGCGCCGCGGCTTCGGCCCGCGCGGCCGTGCCATTCTCGCGCGAGAGCATCGCGCGGAAATCGGGGCGACCGTCGGCCTGCAGCACGACGAGTTCGCCGTCGAGCACCGTTCCGGAGGGCAAACCGGCGAGGAACGAGAGCTCAGGATAGCGGCCGGCGAGATCACGGCGGCGACGCCCGTGCATACGGTGGCGACCACCTTCGATGTAGGTGACGGCCCGCACCCCATCCCACTTGATCTCGAAGACGTGCTGCGGCGAATCAAACGGCTCGCCGATGCGTGCGAGCATCGGCTCGATATGCTCCGGTAATGGCGCCGCCGCAACCACGGCGAACTACTGGCCCTCGACCTTGCGCGGCCCCTTCTTGCGCCCCGAACTCGGCGCCAGCTTGCCTTCTGCAGCCGCGGGTGCATCCGCGACTGGTGCGGTGGGCGCGGCAGCGGCAGGCGGCGCGCCCGACCCGGTCCCCTGCCCCGTCACCATCCGCGCCTGCGCTTCGGCGACGCTCTTCTTCAGCGCATCCATGAGGTTCAGGATCTTCGGCTCTTCGTGGTCCGGCGCCTGCACGACCTCCTGCCCCGCGACCTTGAGGTCGATGAGCTTCTTGAGCTTCGTCACGTACTGGTCCGAGTAGTTGTCGAGTTCGAAGTCGCTGACCTTCGAGGCGGCGATGAGCGTGTTGGTGAGCGCCACCTCTTCGGGCTTGAACGCGATCTCGTCGATCTCCTCTTCAAACTCGGACGCCTTGCGCACGCGCTGCGGGTAATGCAGCCCCGTCATCACGAGCATGCGCCCGAGTGGTCGCAGCACGACGAGTTGTTCGCGCCCTGACATCACGACCTGCGCAATCGCGATGACCTGATTCTCGACCATGCCCTTGTGCAACAGCGCGTAAGGGCGATCGCCGGCCACACCATCGGGCAACAGGTAGTGGTTCTTGCCTGCGAAGTAGATGCCGTCGATGGCATCCGCCGGAATGAACCCGTCGATGCTCACGGCGCGGTCCGTCTTCGTGCGCAGCTTGTCGAGTTCGTCGGGATCGACGACGACGTACTGGTCCTTGCCATGCTCATAGCCGCTGACGATGGCGTCGCTCTTGAGCTCGCCATGCTCGGGACAGACCTTCTGGTACTTGACGCGGCTATTGCAGCCCTTGTGCAGCTGATTGAGATGCACTTCGCCACTGGTCTCATTGGCGGTGAACGCTTTCACCGGCACGGAGATCAGGCTGAGTTTGAGAAAGCCCTTCCAGGACGTGCGGGACGTTGCGGCCATGCGACGAGAGGTTGCGGCCCGCGGGAGCGAGCCTGGGAGCCGCGAAGGATACCACCCTCGGCCACCTTGTGTGCAGCCGCCGCGGCGAATGCCAGCCAGTGCCAGGGTCGCGGCCGCTACAGGTCCAGGAACCGCCGTGCCAACGCCGGCCCGGCACACGAGTCCTCGTGCTTGAAGAACACGAACGCCTCCGCCAGTCCCTTCTCGCGCAACCCATCCTGCCAACGCCGCAGATCGTCGTCGGTGTAGACCGCGCGGCGCAGCCGCAAGTAGGCCCAACTCGCCGTATCGGCGAGCACGGGTGGCGGTGCATCGTCCTTGTCGCTCACGACGAGCGCGGCGTCGTGGTCGCGCAGCGCCTGCAGCGCGTCGGCTTCGAACCAACTGCCGTGCGCAAACTCGAAGGCCACCTTCACGCCCGGCTTCTGCAGCGCGAGGAAGTCCCGCAGCACCGCGGTGTCCTTCCTGACCCATTTCGGCACCTGGTAGAACACGCAGCCGAGCGCTTCGCCGAGCGGTTCGAGCACAGCAAACAACACGCCGAGCAGTTCCCCGCAATCGACGAGTTTCTGCGTCCAGGTGAGCCGCTGCGTCGCCTTCACTGCGAAGCGGAACGTCGGGGGCACCTGCGACTGCCACTTGGCGACCATCTTGGCCGAGGGCATGCGATAGAACGTGTTGTTGAGTTCGACCGCCGGCAAACGCTCGGCGTAGAACGGCAACATCGCGTCCTTCTTGAGGTCCGAGGGATAGAACGCGGGCCGCCACTCGTCGTAGCTGAACCCGCTCGTGCCAACGTGGAATCGGGTGCCGGTGGTCATGCCACCATCATGCCCAAACCACGAGCCCGCGCACCTTCGCATCGTGCCCACCATGGCCGCGCACCCGCACGCGCATGCCGTGCTGGTACTGACCGGCCAGTTCGACCCGGAAGCCGCCGTCGAACGTCTGCACGGTGCCCTTCATGGCCCCGGAGGCCTGCAGGGGCACCACCACGGTCTCGTGGCCGTCGATCTGCTCACCGCGGCACACGACGAGTTCGGCGACGACGTCGGACGGCAACAACGTGCCGAGGTCGACTTCGAGGTGCACGTCGAGGTGCTGACCCACCTTGAACTCCTGCAGTTCCACGGTGGTCGCCGCCGTGATGCGCAGCTTCTCGAAACCGGACTTGATGCGCAGGAACTCCTTCGCACGTTCGCGCGCCGGCATCTTCTTCTCCGCCTGCAGCGCAAAGTAGTGCTGGGCCAGCGGCTTGTAGGCATTCTGCAAGTAGTCGCTGACCATGCGGTCGGTGTTGAACACCGTCGGCACCGTCGCCAGGCAGTGCGCCATGCGCTCGACCCAGGACGTGGGCACCCCCTTGCCATTGCGCGAGAAGAACGTCGGTACGAGTTCTTCTTCGAGCAAGCGGTAGAGGGCCGTCGCATCCGACTGGTTCTGCAACTCGTGGTTGCCGTAGACCTGCGATCCGCCGATCGTCCAGCCGTTGCCGCCGTCGGCGGCCTCCGGCCACCAACCGTCGGCGATCGACAGGTTGAGCACCCCGTTCGCGGCCGCCTTCATGCCGGAAGTGCCACTGGCCTCTTCCATGCGCGTCGGCGTGTTCACCCAGACGTCGACGCCCTGCACGAGCGCGCGCGCGACGGCAATGTCATAGTCCTCGACGAAGATCACGCGCCCGATGAACTCGGGCGAACGCGCGATCTGTACGATCGACTTCAGGATGTCCTGTCCGAGCTTGTCGCGCGGATGCGCCTTGCCCGAGACCAGCAAGCGCACGGGCCGATCGCTGCTCGACAGGATGCGGCGCAGGCGCTCGGGCTCGGTGAACAGCAGGTGGGCACGCTTGTACGGAGCGAACCGGCGCGCAAAACCGAGGTAGAGGGCCTTGTCGTCGAGCCCGGCGAGCGTCGCACTCAAGACCACCGGGCTGTCACCGCGGGCGTGGAACGTTCGCGTCAGCACGTCGCGCACGACATCGAGCATCATGCACTTGTTGGAGTGATGCACGCGCCAGAGTTCGGCGGCATCGACCTTCTCGGCCTGCAGGAAGTCCGCGGGCCGCAACTGGCCGTCGTTGCCGCGCAACAGTCGCGCGATGCCATTCTGGGTCCAGGTCGCCAGGTGGATGCCGTTGGTGACCGAACCGACCGGCACCTCGCTCTGCAGCAGGCCCGGCCAGAACGCGTGCAGGAGCTTCTGCGAGGCCAGCCCGTGCAACTTGCTCACGCCGTTCACGAACCCGGCGAAGTTCATCGCCAGGTAGGTCATGTTGAACTCGTTGGTGCCACCACTGGCCTGGCCGAGCGCGAAGAAACGATCCCACGGCAACCCCACCCACTCTTCGGCATCGCCGAAGTAGCGCCGCACGAGGTCCTCGCCAAACCGATCGTGCCCGGCGGGCACCGGCGTGTGCGTCGTGAACAACGTCGTGGAAGCCACGTATTCGCGCGCGGCCTCAAAGGGCAGGCCTTCGCCGCGTACGAGCCGACTCGTGCGTTCGAGGGTCAAGAACGCGGCGTGGCCTTCGTTCATGTGGTAGACGGCCGGCCGCAGGCCCATCGCCCGCAACAGTCGCACACCACCGCGGCCGAGCACGATCTCCTGCTGGATGCGTGTCTCCTGATCGCCGCCGTAGAGGTTGCGCGTGATATCGCGGTCCTCGGGGCGATTCTGCGCGCAATTCGCATCGAGCAGGTAGAGCGTCACGCGGCCGACCATCGCCTTCCACGCGCGCAGGGTGAGTTCGCGGCCTGGCAGCGGCACCGAGACCTCGAGTGGCCGCCCATCCTGCGTGCGCACCATCTCGACCGCCATCTGGCGCGGGCGATTCTCCTTGTCCGCAGCGACCTGCTGGCCGTCGCTCGACAGCTGCTGGCTCATGTAGCCAAACCGATAGAACAGACCGACGCCGACCAACGGCACGGCCAGATCGCTCGCCGACTTCAAGTGGTCGCCGGCGAGGATGCCAAGGCCACCGCTGTAGATGGGCAGCGAGTGATGCACGCCGAATTCCGCCGAGAAATAGGCGATCGGGTTCTGTTGCGACAAGACCGGGCCTTGGCTATCCGCAGCCCCACTGCCATCCGCAGCCACGGGCATGGTCTGTTGACCAAGCGCCATGTAGTCGTCGAAGCGTTTGCAGACATCCTGCAAGCGGCGCAGGTAGTCCTTGTCCTTGGCCTTCTGTTCGAGTGCTTCGAGGCCGACACTCTGCAGGAAGGCCACCGGGTTCTCATTCAAGCGGCGGAAACCCGGCGCCAGTTCCTCAAACAGGCCGCGCACCCCGGCATTCCAGACCCACCAGAAGTTGCGCGCGAGGCGCTCCAGTCCGCGCAGGCTCTGCGGCAACGTCGCCGAAGCTTCAAAAGCTGACAACCGCGGCGTCGTGCCCGAACCAGGCGACGGCAGCGAACGGCGCGGCAGTCGGAACTGCACCACGCCGCCCGTGCTGCGCAGCTGCACCGCGCTGATCGCCTGCTTGTAGGCGAGGTCGTAGTTGGCAAACAGGTCCTTCCACGCCGTGCGCCCAGCGGCGGCGCGGCAACGGGCCCGCGTCTCGTCGGTATTGCCGCGCGAATCGAGGAAGCCCTCGATCGCGTCCACCGTCGAGGTGATCACGTCCTTGTAGGGGATGCGTTCGCGCTTCAGCACCGTGATGCCGTCCTGCGGCCCCAAACCGGCGCCAACGGCCCAGCGGCCGAAACCGGCAAGGTCCGTCGTGATCGTCGGAATGCCAACGGCGAGCGCTTCCTGCGGGGTATAGCCCCACGGCTCGTAGTAGGACGGGTAGGCGCCGAGGTCCATCGCGGCCAGCACGGCTTCGTATTCGCGGCCGAACAAACCGTCGTCGGGGCGCAGGTAGATCGGCACCTGCACGACCTTCATGCGGCTGCCGAGGCGGTTATTGAGGCCCAGACGTTTGCAGTGCGCGTGTACGGGATCGCGCTCTTCGTCGAAGAGGTTGTGCGTGCAGAGGCCAATCGGGCCGTTCTGCGCGGCCCCCGCGAGCCGTTCGAGCAGTTCGCCGCGCGCGCCCGAATTGCCCGCCGGCACCAGCAGGAACGCCACCAGGCGCTTGCCCTTGGTGCCCTCCATCTGCGCCATCGCGTCGAGCAGCAGTTCGATGCCCTTGTTGTGGAACTCGTAGCGGCCGGCCAGCGCGACAAACGCCGCGTCGGACACATCCTCCCCAAGCACGGCCTTGGCGACCTTGGCGAGGTCCGCGCGCGTCTTGTTCCGATCGCCGGCAGCCAGTTCGTCGACGACCGAGAGGTCGATGCCATTAGGCACCAACGGCGACGCGCGGCGCTGGTGCAGCAACTCCGCTTCGGCCGCAGTGATCGCCGAGACCGTCGTGAACACATCGGCCTTGCGCGCACAGACTCCTTCGAGCGAGTGTTTGGCCTGCACGCCGTGCTGGCGTGCCAGTTCTTCCACGGTCTTGCCGCCAAGGCCCTTGTCGCCCGCATTCGGATCGGGCGTGATGCCGAGCGAAGCCAGCGCGCGACCGAGCATCGTCGCATGCGTCGTAAACACCGTGCCGATGCTCGGAATGCGCTCCTGCAGGTAGAGCAGCGACGCGCCGGTCATCCATTCGTGCGCCTGCACGACGGCGCGACGATGGAACGGCGCGAGGAACTCCTCCCACCAGCGTTCGATGACCATGCCCGCGGCGATCGAGAACAACACGGGCTCGACGTAGTCCCAGTAGCCGGCGATCGAGTCGACCTTGTGGCGTTCCCAGAGGCCCGACAGGATGCCGTTCTTCTGTTCGTAGAGGCCAGAGAACCCGATCAGGATGCAGCGCGGGCGGCCCGGAATACGCCACCGCCCGATGCGGATCGGCACGCCGAGCTGGCGGCACGATTGGATGAAGTCCTCGTAGCCGGGCTCTTCATCAAACGGCGGTTGCACACCCGTGCCACCGAGCAGCTGCGGGCCGATCGTGATGTAGTCGTCGCCGAAGCGCTCGACTGCGGTCACGGCCTTGCTCGTGAGCACCGTATGGATGCCCCCGACCTTGTTGCAGACTTCCCAGCTGATTTCGAACAGTTGGAACGGGCGCTCCGGCATGATCACTTCTCGAGCTTCTCACAGGCCTTGGTCACTTGCGTACGCAGGTGATCCAACGCGGTCATCAAGGTCACGAACGCCGCGTGCGGCGATTCGTAGGGACTGAAATAGTCGTGCACTTCCGCGTCGCTATGGTGCTTCGTCGCGACGTAGTACACATGGTCTGAGGTGGTGAACTTCCGCCATGCGGCGAGCAGTTCGGGGCGCTGCTTCTGGACCTTCATCACCTCGTCGCGCAGCGCGTAGATCGCGCGCTGGGCTTCGAGTTGCATCGGGTTGCCGAGCCAGGCCGAGAGGTTGCGCTCGACGTCGGCCCAGGACACGGGCAGTGGAATGTCGAGTTCGCTGATGGCTTCCCGTTCGGCGGCGACCTGCGCTGGGGTGCGAAAACGAAAGCTCGGATCCTGCAGCACCTGCAGCGGCAGGTGACGCATGAACTCGAGGATGCCGGTCTGCTCCCCCTGATGCTCGCCGAAGGTCTCGTAGTCCATGAACAGGCCAACAAACTGTGCAGGCGGCGGCACGTCGTGCAGCCAGCCGGCATAGGTATCGGCAAACAGGGGGAACGAAGGCCACTTCGGGTTTGAGAATCGAAACGCGATGTCGTCGGACAGAGAGTAGCTGCGCAGCAGCAACTTGAGCCGGGAGCAACCCTTCGGCCGGTACGGCACCTGTGGACTGCGCCAGTCGAGCAACCGATCCGCGCCTTCCCCCAGCATGCACTCGAAGCCGAGTTCTTCGACCTTCTTGCAGATCGTGTTGTCGAGGATCAGCTCGGTGTCGCGGAACGTCGACGGCGCGCCAAATAGATCGGTGATCGTCGTGCGCTGGGTCTCGACCTGGGCCGCAAACTCGTCGAGATTCGCGACAGCCGCGAGGCTGTGATGACTCGTCTCGCACAGGAACTCGACATTGCCGGTGTCGGCGAGCGCCACGAAACTGTCGAGCGCCGCGGGGGCCCAATCGCGCAGCTGTTGGATCACCGTTCCCGACAGCGAGAACGCGCAGCGAAACTGGCCATCGGTGCGCTCGATGGCTTCGAGCAGCACCTGGTTCATCGGCAGGTAACAGCGCTGCGCAACCCGCTCGGCGACGAGGCGATTGAGCGGCTCATCCCAGTAGTCGAGCTTCTTGATGCGGTCCGCGGGTTTCCACTTGCGCAGGCGGTACGGCTGGTGGACCTGGAAGTAGAAGACGACGTCAATCACGTCGTGCCTCGCGGATCCAACCGCGCTGGCTGCTCGCAGAGCCAGAGGGCGCGCAGCAGTTCACCGCTGTTCCACGCCTGCGCGAAGGTGCCGCCGGGGCGCTGCGGCTCGTCACCATCGAACACTTCACTCACGTGGTCGAGCCCCGCGCGGTCGAGTTCGGGCAGGAACCCGGCGAGCCACGCCCGCAGCTCCAAGACCACCTTGCTGCGCTTCTGCTTGCTGACCGCGCGCAACGCCGCCTCGACATAGAAGCCTCCGAGCCACGGCCAGGCTGTACCCTGATGGTAGGCACCATCGCGCGAGTCGATGCCTCCTTCGTAGCGCCCGCGGTATGCAGGATCGCGCGGCGACAACGTGCGCAGCCCGCGCGGCGTCAACAACTCCGCCGCGGCCTTCTTCACGACCCCAGCCCGCTGCACCAGCGTGAGCGGCGAATGCGGCAGCGCCGCGGCGAGCACCATGTTGGGGCGCACAGCCGGATCGATCACGCCGGCCAACACGCGGTCGGCGAGACACTGTTCGTCGGCGCGCCAGAACCGGCGCACGAACGCTTCACCACAACGATCGCGCAGCTCGCGGAAGCGCCCTTCGCCGTGTTCGACGAGCACCGCGAGCAGCGAATACCACAGCCCCTGGATCTCCACCGGCTGGCCCGCGCGCGGTGTCACCGGACCACGGCTCGTGCGCGCATCCATCCACGTCGCGTTGAGGTCTTCGCGACCGGCGAGCAGCAGCCCTTCGGCATCGACAGCAAGGCCCAATTCGGTGCCACCCACATACGCATCGGCAATGCTCGCGAGGGCGGGCACCAGCACGGTGCGCACGAGCTCGGCGTTGCCACCCGCAGCCGCGAAGCGCTGCACGGCGAGCGCGAACCACAGCGCGGCATCGCAGCTGCCGTAGTGGCTGTCGGCCTTGGTACGGCCATAGATATTTGGCAACAGCCCCGCCCGCAGGAACGGCAACGCCCCTTGCAGCACCGCTTCGCACACCGCCAACTGGTCGCGCGCGATCGACAACCCCGGCAGGGCCACAAACACGTCCCGGCCCCACTCGCCAAACCAGGGATAGCCCGCGAGCACGCCGGGCCGATCGCCAACCGCGCGGTAGAAGAAATCCGCCGCGGTGCGATCGAGGCGCGCCCGCAACGGATCCGCCGCCGTGGCCACCGCGTGCTCCCGATCGTTCGCGCGCGCGGCGATCGTGTTCCAGGTGGCCTCCGGCTGTTCGCAGACTGAGCCCAGCGAGAATGCGGCAACCGCGACCTGGCCTGGGCCGAGGTCGAGTTCGAGCACGCCGGGGCTCCAACGATCGCCCTGGTGGTCGTAACCACGCGCGCGATCCTCGGCGTAGAGGAAGCCGCGATACCAGGCCGGCTCGCCGCGGAACGCCGCTACGCCGTCGACCGTGAGCCACAACATCGGCAGCGCTGGTTCTGGCTGGAAACCCCAGCTCGCGCCGCGCACGTGCACGGTGGCGTCCCACGACTCGTTCGCGGGTGGCAGATGGTCGGCGTCGCAGAGCCCGAGCAAGGGGCGCACGGACAGACGCACGAGGGCCGAGCCGAGGTTGCGCCAGCGCACGCACAAACAGGGCTCGGCCGCCCCTTCACCACCTTCGCTCCGCAACAGTTGCACGGAACGTTCGATCGCAAACGAATGCCCATCCGGCGTCACACCGCGGAAGGTCCAGCATGGCCAGGGCCGGTGTTCGAACGTGACCACGGCCTGCGGCGCCATCGGCTGGGCCATCGTCGCCCAGTGCGCGTGCAACAAGGACACCGCCGAATCGCCGGTGCCAAGGCGTTCGTGCAGGCCGGCGACGATCATCTGCCGTCGGGCCGAGTCCGGCAGGCGCGCCACCCACAGGCCGTGGTAGCGGCGCGTCGCCAGATCCGCGGTGGTGCCGCAGGCGTAACCGCCGCGACCGTCGGTGAGCAACCACTCCGTCGCCGCGGGTGCAGCCGGGGCGGCTTTCGAGGTTGCGGGAGAAATGGCAGGATGAGTCAAGTTCTGGGGCCCGGACACGCGAGACAAGGACTGGAGCCTACGTCGTCAACTGCCGGTATCAACGTTCCTTCCGCGTAGGATTCCGCCGGCTGCCTCTGTCCTCGCCCGCCCCCCTGCTGCATCCTACGGGCTCCGTCCCGCACCCACCCGAGTCCCACACTCGCCATGGTCAGTCTGGACCTCAAGAACACCGTCGTCTTCCTGCTCGCCGGCGGCGAAGGAAGCCGTCTCAAACCGCTCACGCAGAACCGGGCCAAGCCTGCGGTTCCGTTCGGTGGCTGCTATCGCATCATCGATTTTGCGCTGAGCAACTGCATCCACTCAGGCCTGCGCCGCATCAACCTGCTCACGCAGTACCAGGCGCGGTCGCTCGAAGAGCACATCCGCTTCGGCTGGAACTTCCTGCCGCGCCGACTCGAGCAGTGGATCACGTGCACGCCACCCCACCACGTCACGGTGGGCAAATGGTACCGCGGCACCGCCGATGCGATCTTCCACAACCTCGACACGATCGATGACTGGAAGCCACCGAATGTGCTCGTGCTGTCGGGGGACCACATCTACCAGATGGACTACCGCGACATGCTGCGCGAGCACGTCGAGCATCAAGCGGCGTTGACGATCGGCGCGGTCCGCATCCCGATCGCGCAGGCCAACCGCTTCGGCATCCTGCAGATCGCGGCGGATGGCCGTGTCACGGGTTTCGTCGAGAAGCCGAAGACCAACGCGCCCGAGATCCCGGGCGATCCAGGCTTCTGCCTCGCGTCGATGGGCATCTACGTGTTTGAAACGCAGGAACTCGTGCGCCGGCTCAAGGCCGACAACGCGATGCCGGAGGGCCAAGGCGGCGACTTCGGCCACCACGTGATCCCACGCATGATCGACCAGGTGCCCGTCTACGCGCACTTCTTCCGCGGCATCGAAGGGGAGACCTCTCCCTACTGGCGCGACGTTGGCACGATCGAAGCCCTGTTCGACGCCAACATGGACCTGTGCGCCGTGAAGCCGCAGTTGAACCTCTACAACAAGGACTGGCCGACCTACACGCTGTGGCACAACGACCCGCCGGCGAAGACGGTGTTCTCCGAAGTCGGCGACGGCCGCCGCGCCGAAGTGCAGGATTCCCTGCTCTGCCCGGGCGTCGTGGTGTCCGGCGGCAAGGTGCGCCGATCCGTGCTCAGCAATCGCGTCTACGTTGATGAGCACAGCGAGCTCGACGAGTGCATCGTGATGCGCGGTGCGCGCATCGGCAAACGCTGCAAGCTGCGGCGCACGATCGTCGACAAGTGGAACGTGATCCCCGACGGCACCGTGATCGGCTACGACGCGGTGGCGGATCGCAAGCGCTTCACGGTGTCCGAGTCCGGCATCGTGGTCGTCGAACACGGCCACGCCTGGGACTGAAGTCCGGCAGCCGGGCAATCATGGCCCGGAAACCCAACGCCGGGGCCTAGGACCCCGGCGGCCTCAATCTTCGCTGCGCGCGACCACGCCCGCCACGTCCGGAGTCTTCGACGCCGCGTCATACATGGCGACGAAGGTCTTGCACGCCGGCATGTCGACGGAGCGCAGCGAATCGACCCAGTGCGCCGGGATCGGCTGGTAACGCACCCAGGCCACCACGGTCACCGGACCGGTCTCCTTCGCCAGCGGAATCGCGAAGTTGACCGTGTCGCCACCCGCCGTGAAGTCGAGATCGTTGCCGATTCCCTTGGGCGCCGTGTCTTCGGCGTGCGGTCCATCGCGGCGCCAACCCTTCGGCAACAACCGCGTGTCCTTGCCGCGCGTCGCCATATGCGTGAGGTGCATCGTCGGCTCGCCCTTCTCGTCGTTGGCGACCATTTCCCAGATCACGACCTGCGATGGATCGGTCACGCGCGTGTAGTGCGGTTGCCGCAGTTCGTCCGCGACATTGGCGAGGTGCCCATCCGCGGTCCACCCGCCGCTGTCGAACACCACCTGGTTGCCATCGCGCACCTGGACATGCAGCCAGGCGCGGCGCGACGGGTAGCCGGTCGGGAACTTGTGGCCCGTGAGGTTCTCGACGCGCACGGCAAACTCCAGTGCCCCTTCCCCGCGCGTGATCTCGCCGATCGTCATCGCCACGGTCTCGTTGGCAAGCAGACGCCGCGAAGCCATCGCGTTGCGCTGCAAGGCCTCGACATCGGCAGTGACGCCCAGGGCCTCCTTGTTGGCGGCCAGCAGGTCCAGCAGGAACGCGTTGCCGCCGACGAACGAATGGGCGCGGAAGTGGTCGCGCACCGGGATCAGGAAGTCGCGACCGCCCGGGTTGCGCGCGATGCGCATCGAGCCGAGGTCCGCCATATGGCATTCCTGGCAGGTTCGGCTCTGCTCGGTCTTGCCACTCTCATCCTGGAAGATGCTGTTGCGCCATTCGAGGTACGGCGTCTGCTCGGGGAACTTCACACCAGCATGCTCCGTGTGCAGCGTATGGCAGGACGCACACAGCGCCGAACTCTGCACGTGGGCCCCATGCACGGGCTGGTAGCTGGCCATGTTCTGCATTGGCGTCGCCACGGGCTCCGCGTACGGACCGAAGATGCGGCGACCACGTTGGATCTTCGGCTTGCCCGCGAACGTCTCTTCGGTGCCAAGCCCTTCGGCCTGGATCTGATGGCACACCGTGCACGAAACACCATCGCGCGCCCGCGGATCAGCCGCGGCGTCCGCCACGGCAATCGGCCCCTGTCCGGCGATGCGGCGACTGTGGTGCACCATCGGCGCGTGGCAGCGCATGCAGAGGGCCTGCACGTCTTCGGCGTTCTCCGGATCCGCCGCCATTTCCTTTTCGACCTGCGCGCGCCAGTAGGGATCCAGGAAGCTGTTGGCCATCACCGAGGCTTGCCAGAGTTTGTGCGGCGATACCTCTTCACTGGTCGCCGTGCGCATCGCGAGCGCGTTCTTCGCATTGCTGTGGCACATCGCACAGCCGTCGCCGGTAGCGAACACCTCGTTGCGCCCCGAAGGCCGCACCGGCCCCCGCCAGCCCGGCCCTGGGCCAAGGCCAGTCTTTGGATCCTGGGTCTTCCGGTCGGGGGCCTTCGGCTGGGGATCCTGCTGGGGATCCTGCACGAACGCCCCCAGCGAAAGCCACGCCACGAGAACCATCGAGAACGAAACCGGAGACACTCGCACAGCAGGAACCTCAAAAAAGAAATCGTCTACGAACCGGGCGCCACTGCCGCAGCCTTTGGCGGCAGGAACTCAGCAAGGAACTGCGGCAACATCTTGCGCCACGTCACCCAGTCGTGCCGCCAGGTCTTGTCCCACGCATCGACGCGATTGGGAATGCCCTTCGGACCGAGCACCCGCTCGACCTTCCAGCTCTGCTCGGGATCCTCGTAGTCGCCCTGGCCGTGCGCGAGCAGGATGAAGCGCTGCTTCAGCAGGTCGAGGTGCTTGCCCCCGAGGTGCGGCACGAAGTCGATCGGCGAGCTCTCGTAGTAGTCCTTGTTGATCCGCCCCTCGAGGAAACGGTTCATGTTGTAGGTGCCACTCAAGCACAGCGCGTGGCTGAACACGTCGGGATGGCGACACACCGAAGCAAGCGCGTTGAAGGCGCCGATCGAAGCACCCGCAGCCCAGATCAGGCCGCCGTTGCCGCCGCAATCGCGGTGTATCGCCGGCACCACTTCGCGGTAGATGCAGTTGTCGAACTTGTTCTGCATGGCGGCGGCATCTTCGAGCGTCTTGCACTCCTTGAGCCACGCCATGCCCGCGATCGAATCGACGACGTAGACCTTCAGGCGCAGGTCCTTCAGGAAGTCGCCGATCGCCGAGATCATGTGGAACCGCTCGGGCTCCTCGGCATCCCCGCCCGCCGTCGGGAACAACAAGAGCGGCGTGCCACTCACGCCATAACGCACGAACGTGATCTCGCGGCCACCTAGGGCCGGGGACTTCCAGGTGATCTTGTGCTTGCTCACTTCTTCGACTCCTTCTCGGCATCCGCGACGGACTGCTGCACGATTCCGAAGAATCGCGCCGCGAAGTCAGCGACCTCGTGCGCGGGGTAGATGTTCTGGACCTTCTTCAAGATGGCTTCCTTGCAGCGATCGCTGCGGAACCACGCGCGCGCGGCCTCTTCGAGCGGCCCCATGTGCTTCTTGCAGAACTCGGCGAATTGGTCGCTCTGCAGGCGTTCGCGGGCGATCTTGGCGTAGCCCTTGAGCTTCTCGCGGTACGGCAGGTCCTTCTTGGCAATCGCGTAGAACGGCTCGAAATCGAGCGTCTTGCGCATCGGGCGCTTCGTCGCCGCGCAGAACAGCGCCCACTTGAGGTTGCTCGTCACATACCACGGCCAGTGGTAGTGGATCGAGTTCACCTGGCTGTCCGGGCACGGGTTCGCGAAGTCGATCGGATAGAACACGCCGTCCTTGCGCAGCGCTTCGCAGCTGTTGAAGTCCCAGCCGAAGAACGTGTTGATCGTGAGGCAGGTGTCGATCATCACCTGCTCGTCGTCCTTGCTGCAGAAGTTGCGATCGGTCAGGTAGCGACCGTGCAGCGGTTGGCTGGCGTCGTATTTGATCACGCGCACCTGCGGGCCGATGCCGACCGCGCGCACGAACAGGTCAAAGCCCGCGACGGCCTTCTGCACGTGCATGAGCCACTTCTCGCTCTTCTCGTAGGTCTCGCGCAGCTCGGCCTCGTTGTCGACCTTGCTGACGCCTTGCCAGCCGCCGCCGTCGTATGGCTTCATGAACTGCGGATAACCGAGTTCGTTGCCCCACTTGCCGAGGTCAAACAACCGCGCGTAGGCCTTCAGCGTGTAGTCGAGGTCCGCCTTCGGCTCGTAGTTCTTCTGCGGCACCATGATCGTCTCGGGGATCGGCATGCCGAGCGCCGTCATCGCGCAGTAGGTCGAGTGCTTCTCGTAACTCTGCACCGACCACGGGTTGTTGTAGACGTAGAGCCCGTCCATGAGGACCGACTTCTTGATCCACTCGCGCTGGATCGCGAGCCAGTGCGTGAGGCGGTCGACGACGACGTCGTACTTGCAACCTTGCTGCAGCTTGAACGGCTCGATGGCCGTGCGTTCGCATGCGAACGTGACGACATCCTTGCCGAGCTTCAGCTCGAGTTTGCTGTCGGCGAGGATCTGTTCGAAAGCCAGCGGCCAACAGATGTCGGCGCCGAGGGAGAGTCCGATATTGCGGGTGACGGAGGGCATGGTGCAGCGGGGAGCGTGGGCAGCCACTATGCCGGGGCCCCGCGGCCGGAGCCAGCGTCGGCTTGCAGACTCGTACCGGCCCTGGCCGGGGCTCAGCGCTCGGCGAGGACCATCACCGGGCCGTGCTTGCGGTCGAGCCACTCCAGCACGCGCCGCGCATCCGCCGCCGCCACCGCCACGCAGCCCGCGGTCGGCTGATCCGGCCCGGACCAGACGTGGAAGAAGATCGCGCTGCCACGGCCGGGCACGACCGGGGCCGTGTTGTACTCGATGACGGCGCCCACCGAATACGCATCGTCCTCGCGGCGCATCGCCTCGGCGGACACCTTGGGCTTGCCCTGAACCCAGGTGTTGTAGTCCGGCGCCGTCGCCTCATCGACCCAGTAGTCGTCGGCGGTGGCTTGCCGGTACTGCAGGCCCGTGGCCAACGTCGGCGCATACCCGAACGCGGTCTGCAGCGGATAGATGCCGGCCGGCGTGTGGCCGTCGCCTTCGCGTTTCTGCGCGCCAGCGATCACACCCGTTCGCCCCACCACCGCCGGCAACGGACCCAGCGCGAGCTTCCAACCGTTGGCGCTGCGTTCATACGCAGCAAGCAACGCATGGATCGATCCCGCCGCCGACGGCCGCACCACCACGACCTGGGTCGCCGACGCCGGCACCGTTGGCAACAGAGAATCCATGGCCGAGTTCATGGTGCAACCAGCAAGAGCGAACGAAAGCAACGCCGCGCGCATGAGGCCGCTCATTCGTAGACGAGCCACAGCGGGCCCGGGAACAAGAACGACAGCCCTTCGCGCAGACGATCGCGCCAGTTCTCCCAGTTGTGGCCGTCGTTGGCCTCGCGGAACTTCACGGTCATGCCGGTCTCCTGCAACAGCGGCACGAGCGACCGATTGTAGTAGATCAACGATTCGTAGACGCCGCAGCTCACAAAGACCGTGTCCGACGGGCGGCCTGGCTTCCGGCGGAATTCGTTGACGAACTTCACGACCGGGTCAAACACCGGCCCACGATCGTGTTCGCCGATCTCGGTGAACACAAACGATCCCGACTGCAGCAGCAATCTGCCGAACACGCCCGGGTGGCGCCACGCCGTCGACAACGACGCCACCGCGCCAAAACTCGCACCGACCAGCGCACGCGCCGAGGGCTGGCGCACGAGCGGCAGCAACGCCTCCATCGCCGGCAACAGATCCTGCACGAGAAAGTCCGCGTGCCGCGGATCCGCGGCGTATTCGTTCATGCGATCCGGCGACTGCGTCATCACCGCGATCAGCGGCGGGATCTCCATGCGGTGGATCAGGTTGTCGAGCACGGCCTGCAAGCACGCAAACCCGAGATAGTCAAATCCGTCGTGCACGATGAGCATCGGATACCGCCGCGTCTCGCGGAATCGCGCCGGGCGATAGATCTTGATCTCGCGCCAACCACCAAACACCTTGCTGTCGACGTGACGATCCTCGACCGTGCCACAGCGCGCATCGGGATCTTCGACGGTCCAGTCCGGCGGGTGGTATCCCTCGCCATAGACCACCGAATTGGCGCCAAACGGGTCGCGCGCGGCGTGCTGGTTCAACGGATCGCGGATCAGCGTGCCGCGGCCGTACATCGCAACGCCGAGCTTGTACTCCATGCGCGAGCACGGCGGCAGATCGATCTGCAGCACCCAACAATCGCTCTTGCCGATGCGACGGAACGGCAGCTGGCCGGGCAACCCGTGGATCCAGTGGTGCAGCGTCACCTCCTGGGCATCCCCACAGAACAGGAACGTGACGTTGCGGCCTTGCACGTGCGGGAACGAGCTGCGCGCGATCAGGCTCTCCACCGCGCGCCGGCCTTGCGCGACCGCCTGCTCGACTTCGTGGATGAGGTTGCTCATGCCCCAACCTCCTGCAGCGTGCCGTTCTCGGCCAACCGCTGCGTGCCCGGCACGGCCGACCAACGGCGCCCGTTCCAGTCGAGCCGCGACCCCGGATCGAGCAGCGTGCACAACGCCGGCGCAAACCGGCGCGCAAACAACTGCATGTTGCGTTCGTCGTGGGTGTGCAGACGCTTCTTGCTGTGCGGCAGCACGACGAGGTCCGGCACGAGGGCAAAACCGGCCTCCATGACCTCCGCGTTGGCACTGCCCTGCGGCGGCGCATCGTGGAACAACACGATGCGTTCGCAGAGCGCCATCGCCCCCGCCGACCACGCGATCAGCGGCCGATCGCCATAGAGCCCAAGCACGTCGAACAACCGCAGCCGATGCAATAGCACCGCGATGTGGCCGCCGGCTAGCAGCAGGCACGACGCGTCGGCGAGCAGTTTCTTGAGCTCGCGCTTCTCACGCTGCACCGCGGCCCGTTCGTGCGGACGCCAGCGCGCTTCAAACTCATGGTGGATCTGCGCCACTCGGGCCACGTGTTGGCTGTCGAGGCCATGCAGCATCACCAGGGCGTCGTGGCGTTCGGGTTCGAGCAGCGCATCATCGCCCGTGCGGCGGAACAGCTCGCGCAACGCGTCCATGTGGCCCTGCAGGCGCAGACGATAGAGCTCCTGCACGGACCGCAGCGTCGCGTGGCGCCGGCGCATCGCTTCGAGCAGTTCCTGGTCGCGTTCAAAAATGCGCTCGACGCGCGCCCAGATCTCGAGGTTGATGACCGGACGCTGCACGTGGTCGCGAAACTCCTGGTCTTCGGGTTCGCGCTCCTCCCAGCCGGCCGTCACGATCGCGAGCGGTCCGGGGTTGCTTGCCACGGGAACCAACGTCTCGGCAGCCGCGCGCACGATCGGCACGTGCCGTTGCGGGCCAAGCAGGATGACGGAGGACAGCATGGAATGGCCCTGATACCCGAGCTTCGCGCGGGAAGGAAGGGTGCCTTTGGCGCAGGATCGAGGGATCTCCGGCGGCCCCTCCCGCGTGCCCACTCAGCGCTGCAACGAACCGAGCAGCCGGATCGGCACCGGGAACGCCGTGCCGTGCCGCACACCGGCGGGCATGGTGATCCGCGCCGTACAATCCGCGAAGTGCACGAAGTCCGTCGTGCAGACGGCGCCAAAGGCACCCTCGCGGTAACGATCGAAGTAGACGACGTATTCGGCCCCATTCCAGAGCGCCGTCGGCCCCTCGACCCAAGCCGGCGAAAAGGGCTCGGATACGGGCCCAAACGGCCCGAGCAGGCTCGCCGCGGGCACCGCACACAGGTGCTTCTTTGGCGGCACCAGGGTCTCGTTCTTCAACAGCAGGAACCGCTGTCCGTCCCACGCCCGCGCAAACGTGCCGTCGATCGAACTGAAACCCGGATCGAGCAGCAACCTGACCGGCGAGAACACGCGCCAATCGCGCGTTGTCGTCACGTAGAGGCGGTGGTCGAGCCCATCTTCGGAACTGCCATCCGTGGCCGGGAATCGCCCGGGAATCGTCGACGCCCAGACGATGACATACTGCTCCGCGACTTCGTCGTAGGTCACTTCGGGCGCCCACGTGTTGCGCACCGTAGGTTCGTGCGCCATGAGCGGCAGGAAACGCTGCTCGGTCCAGTGCACGAAGTCACTCGTCGCCGCATAGCCAATGCCATTCTCCCACCACCCGCACGTCCAAACCACGTGGTAGAGGCCATCGGGGCCACGCGCCACGCTCGGGTCGCGAACCAGCTTCTCCTTGCCGACGGTCCCGCGCAGCACGGGCTGCCCAGCGGCCAGTACCTGCCAACGATATCCGTCGAGCGAACCGAGCAGATGCAGGCCGTCTTCGCCATTGCCCAGGAAATGCGCAAACAGGAACGCTGCGGGCGCCATCGGCTCGGGCACTGGCACCGCGCAGCCAGCGGCAAGCAGCCCCAATGCGAGCACGCTGGTGCGCGCGTTCCTGCGAGCGCACTTCATGCCAAAACCCACTTCATGGCCGGTCCCACATCATGCCAGATCACTGTCGCCGAGCATGTACCACCAATCGGCCTGCAGCACGGGTTCGGTGAGCGGCGAGCCCGTCAACAGGTAGACGAGACGACGCTCGAGCCAGTTCGACGACGGCGTGCGCACGAAACCACTCGTTTCGAACGTGCGCCACTCCGCGGACCGCTCGGGGCACACGGTCATGAGCCGCACCTTGCGTTCTTCCGCGGCGCGCCTGGTCGCCACGTGCAGCAACGCCAACGAAGCCCCCGCATCGGCCTCCGGGGCCATCCAATCGGCGATTGTCGCGGCATCCGGGGCGAGCCCACCACCGGGTTTGAGCACCAGGAACCCAACCAGTTTGCCACTGCGGCGCGCGGTCCACAGCTCGTAGTCGCCGCGACTGGGATTCTGCACGTAGCGCCAATCGAGGTACCGGTAGTCGCGCCGCAGCAACAAGCGCTTCTCGCGCCGCACCACGTCGTACAACGATCCGATGTCGGGCGGGATCGAAACCACGCGCTCGACCTGCATGCCGTTTGGCAGGTCGATGACCCCGCTACTCACCTCGCGGATCAGGAAATCGATCACCCGCAGGAAGTGGTATTCGAGGTACTTCGAGCCGATCCGGAACGCGACGTCGACCGGAAACCCATACAACACCGCATCGCCGATGCGACGACTGTGCGCCGAGAACGGCAATCCCGTGATCACGAAGATGCCGGGGCGTTTCAGGCCCGCGCGCCACGCCGGGTGCGACATCGAATCGACGCAGTGCACGAAGGTCTGCGGCCCGTGCGGCGTATCGGCGAGCACGGGCACCCCGGCATACTGCGACACCACGGTGCCGTCGGGCGCCACCGCCAGCGACATGCGGTTGCCCATCGGATTCTGCAGGTACTGCCAGCGCCACTGTTCGAGTGTACGATCGACGTAGCCAGGTCCGCACACCTCGCGGAACACGAGATTGAACGTCTCGAGGATGCGCTCTTCGTCGCCGTGCCGGTACGGCCGGATGGTGAGGTCGGGCAGGCTCATTGCAGGCGGCGGCAGAAGTCCGTGACGAGCGCCGTCAGCGTCGTCGCCGCCTGCTTGCCCGCGGCGACCACTTCGTCGTGCGACAACGGCGTGTCCGAGATGCCGGCCGCGAGGTTGGTGATCAACGATAGCCCCGCGACCTCGGCGCCCATCGCATTCAGCGCAATCGCTTCGTGCACCGTGCTCATGCCCACCGCATCGGCACCGAGCGTCTTCAGCATGCGCACTTCCGCAGGCGTCTCGTAGGACGGGCCCAACAGGCCCGCGTAGACCCCTGGCCGCAACCGCGCGCCCCCCTGCTGCAACAACGTGCGCAGCCGCGGCGAGTAGACACGCGTCTGGTCCGGAAAACGCGGCCCGAAGGCCGCTTCGTGCGGCCCGATCAAGGGCGAGCCGCCGGTGAGGTTCAGGTGGTCGGTGAGCACCATGAGGTCGCCCGCCGCCATGTCGTCGCCGATGCCACCGGCCGCGTTCGTGAGCAGGAAGGCGCCAATGCCGAGCATGCGCAGCGTGCGAACCGCGCGCACGGCATCGGCACTGCGCCAGCCTTCGTAGAGGTGCACGCGACCCGTGAGGCACGCCACCGGGGTGCCGCCGACACGGCCCACGACGAGCGAGCCGCCGTGGCCTTCGACCTTCGGCACGGGCCAACCCGGGACCTCGGCGAACGGCACTTCGATCGCTTCCTGGACCTGCGTGCGGAAGTCCTTGAGCCCGCTGCCGAGCACGATGCCGGCCCGCAGGCTCTGCGCGAGGGTGGCGCCGAGACGTTGCTGCAGGAACGCGGCCGCCGCAGCGACAGCCTGCGCTTCGGACGGCGCCGCGTCGACCGCGCTCACGATTGCGCCTCACTGGCAAGCACGCCTGCCACACACGCCGTCATGCACGTCGCGATCGCGCCGCCAAACATCGCGCGCAAACCGATGCGTGCGAGATCTCCACGGCGTTCGGGAGCGATCGCGCCAAGGCCACCGACCTGGATTGCCACACTGCCGATGTTGGCGAAGCCACACAGCGCAAAGCTCGCGATCATCGCCGTGCGCGGCGAGATCCTGTGCTCTGCGATCATCGGGCCCAATTCGCCATAGGCCACCAGTTCCGTAACGGCGATCTTGGTGCCGAGCAACTGTCCGAGCAGCGGGATCTCCTCCCATTGCACCCCCATCACCGCGGCGATCGGCCAGAAGACGACGCCGAGCGCAGCCTTCACGGACCACGTCTCGTGGATCATGTGCAGGCCCGCGTCGAGCACCGCCACGAGGCCAAGGAACGCAATCAACATCGCGCCGACGTTAAGCGCGAGCTTGAGCCCGTCACCAGCACCTGCGGCCGCCGCTTCGACGACGTTGCCATACGCTTCGGTCTCGATCTTCGTGACCGATCCCATGGTCTTGCTCTGCTCGGTTTCCGGCCACAGCATCTTCGTGCAGATGAGGCCCGCGGGCACCGCCATCACCGAGCCAACCATCAAGTGCCCGGCATTGACACCAAAGCCCACGTAGAGCGCAAATACGCCACCAGCGATCGTCGCAAAACCGCCGACCATGATGGCGTGCAGTTCGCTCATCGTCATGTCTTTCAAGAACGGCTTGATCAGCAGCGGAGCCTCGGTTTGCCCGACAAACACGTTCGCACACGCGGACAACGACTCGCTGCCGGATGTCCCCATGACGCGCACCATGACCTTGGCCATTGCGCGCACGATCCACTGCATGATGCCAAGGTGGTAGAGCACCGCCATGAAGGCGCTAAAGAAGATCAGCGTCGGCAAGACCATGAATGCGAAGACGAAACCCTTCTTGGCGCCAAACACCGACTCGACACTCTGACCCTTCGCGAGTTCGCCGAATACGAACTCACTACCACCCTGCGACAACTTCAGGAACTTGTCGACGCCTGTACCTACCGACTGCAGCGCGGCGTTGCCCGCGCTCCAATACAGGAACGTAAACCCCAGCACCGCCTGGATCAGGAGCCCGACACCGACGAGCCGCCACGAGATCGCGCGGCGATTGTTGGAGAAGGCAAAGCAGATCGCCAGCATGACGACGATCCCGCACAACGAAACAAGGCGCAACATGGGCCGCGCATGCTACGGATCGCCGCGGCGTGACGCACCAGGAACCAGAGCAGGTTCGAGTTGTACCGCCCGCAGAGGCACACAAGGTCCAGCACGGATGGGGTTGCCGCCTTGACGCCGCCCGTGGGCACCCTGACCATGCAGGCCTCGTTTCGTTCCCGCCCGCTCGCCCCAGAGGCCACCATGCAACCCCGACTGAACGCCGCTTTCGCAGCCCTCGCGCTGTTTGCGCTCCTTGCTACGCCCACCCTGGCCCAGGGCTGCGCGACTGGCTCCGACACGTTCTGGAAGCGCGACACCCTGCCGGTGACCCCCAACGGTTTGACCGGGGTCTCGGTGATCCAAGGCATGTGCGAAGGGGAAAGTGCCGGCGTCGTCTTCGAAATGCCGGCCGGCATGGGCGTGCAGCAGATCACGCAGGTCGTCGCCCCGTGGGGCGCGGCGGGCGGCGTCGGCGGGTTTGGGGCCTTGCTCGACGTCGAAGTCTACGACGGCGTGAGCTTCAGTGGCGCCAACGTCACCATGGGCACACTCGTATGGAGCCTGTCCCAAAGCCTGTCCTCCAACATGCAGGTCGCGAGCCACGCGCTCAACGTGCTCGACACGAGCAACTACGACATCAAGGTCGGCATCGCGCCACCAAACGGCAGCCCGTTCGTGCGCCGATTCGCGATCTGCTTCCGCTGCGATATCAACAACCACCCCACCGCAACGTGCGCCACGGGTTATCCCGCGAACTTCTTCACGGACAATGCGCAGGCCGGTGGTCTTACGTGCAACAACGTGATCACGCCGCTGCAGACGAGCATCATGGAGATCCAGGGCCAGGGCTGGCGTGACGCCGCGCTGGCCACGGTCTCGGGATTCCAGCTGTGCCCGCTGTTCTACAAGGGCATCTGGTGCATTCGCTGCTGCTCGCGCGATGCGTACCCCGCTTCGTACACGACGTTTGGTGCCGGCTGCGCGGGCACGTTGCCGGTCAGCACCCTGGCGCCGGTCTCGATGCCGCGCATCGGCCAGTCGTTCCTCGTCATCCTGAACAACCTGCCCGCCAACGTCGCGTTCCTCATGACCGGCTGGAGCGACGTGAACTCGTCGTTGGGCAGCCTCCCGTATGACCTCGCGTCGCTCGGCGCGCCAGGCTGTTTTGGCCGCGTGAGCAGCGACGCCGTCACGCTGTTGTTCGGCTCGGGTGGCAATGCGCTGTCGACGATGACGTTGCCCAACTACCCGACCCTGCTCGGCGTGCAGTTCTACCAACAGGCTTTCGTGGTCGATGCGGGCCACAACCAACTCGGCGCCGTGGTCGGCAACGCGGCCCGCGCGTCGATCGGCAACTAGGTTGCCCGAGCCGACCTTGACCAACCCTGCGTCCGACGACCTGAAGAAGCCCGTAGTTGGCGCCGCCCGGCGCGAACTCAGCAGCGGGCGCGCGGACCTGCTGGTCCGCGAAGAGCCGCTGCTGCTCGTCATCCACGGCCAGCAACTGCTGACCATGCGCACACCGGGCCGCGACGAGGACCTCGCGATCGGGTTCCTACTCGGCGAAGGCATCGTCGCGCGCGCCGAGGCGATCGCGTCCATGCAGGCGCAGCAAGGTGATCCCGACGCGCAGCGCACCGACGAACTGCACATCACCCTGCGTTCTGCCCCGGACTCGCTCACCAGATCGCGCCTCGCGCGCACGCACGAGATCCGCAGTTCGTGCGGCGTCTGCGGGCTCGCCGATCCGGCGACCGTGCTCGAGGGCACCCCGCCCCTGCTGCCCGGCGTGCCCAGAATCGCCACGGCGCGCATCCAGGAGCTCGTGTTGGCACTACAACGCCGGCAGGAACTGTTCGCGGCAACCGGGGGCTGCCACGGCGCGCTGCTCGCGGGCAACGATGGCACCGTCTTCGGGTTTGGCGAAGATGTCGGCCGCCACAACGCGCTCGACAAGGCGATCGGCCAGGCGGCGCGCAGCGGCGCCGAGTTGGCGACCACGATCGCGGTGCTCTCGGGCCGCGCCGGCTTCGACCTCGTCGTGAAGTGCCTGCGCGTGCAGATTCCCGTGATCGTCTCGATTTCCGCGCCGAGTTCGCTCGCGTTCGACCTCTGCAGTGCCGCCGGCGCCACGCTGGTCGGCTTTGCACGCGGCGCTCATCACGAGGTCTACTGCGGCGCCGAACGGCTCGTGCCGTAGTTACTTCGTTGCCGGCGTGGTTCCGGCCGGAGCCGGCGCCGTCCGCGCGCAGCGAAAGCCCGTGTGGCACAAGGACGTGTCCGGCGTCGATTTCATGCGCGTGCCCGGCAGGTAACCAAGGCAGTACACGTCGCTGCATAGGAACGACCCGCCGCGCATCACGTGCTTCACGGCGCCTGGCTCCATCGGATCGTAGCTCGTCGCGGGCCCCTTCGGATTCACGGCCAGCTGCTTGCCATCGCCATACCCATCGGGCCGGTAGAAGTCCTCACACCACTCCCAGACGTTGCCCGACGTGCCGTAGAGGCCAAATCGGTTGGCCGGGAACGCCGTGACAGGCGCCGTCGTCCCGAAACCATCTTCGAGCGTGTTCTGCTGCGGGAACGTGCCCTGGAAGATATTCGCCTGCCACTTCTTCTTGGGCAGCTGCTCGTTGCCCCACACATACAGGTTCTGATCCAGGCCGCCGCGCGCTGCGAACTCCCATTCGGCTTCGGTCGGCAGACGCTTCTTCGCCCACTTGCAGTAGGCCTGCGCATCGCGCCAGCTCACGTGCACGACGGGATGATCGTCCTTGCCTTCGATCGACGACTTGGGGCCGGTGGGATGCCGCCAATCGGCCCCCGCAGTAAACTGCCACCACTGCCAGAACTCGCGCAGATCGACCGCTTCGGGCGGCGGTGTGAAGACGAGCGAACCGGCGAAGAGCTGATCCTGCGGCACATCGGGCACGTCTTCGGGTGACGGTTTCTTCTCGGCATCCGTCACGTACTGCGTGGCCTTGATGAACTCGGCGAACTGCGCGTTGGTGACTTCGGTCGTATCGATCCAGAAGCCATCGAGCTTCACCCGGTGCAGCGGC
Organism: Planctomycetota bacterium; assembly: GCA_020851075.1. Classification (GTDB taxonomy): domain Bacteria; phylum Planctomycetota; class UBA1135; order UBA1135; family UBA2386; genus JADZDL01. The sequence goes on from JADZDL010000158.1 coordinate 34,404, forward strand.
GCATCCCGGTCACCATTCTGGCTGCCGAGCACGGCTTCGCCACCGACGATCCAGGTCATGCCGACGTGTTCCTCAACCGCCTTCGCCAGTGGCTTCCCGGGAGCAGCATCCTGTGCGCCAAGCGCCGCGAGCAGCAGGAACGGAGGCAAGAGACGTCGCATGCAAGAAGTGCACCACGAACCCCGCCGCGAAGGAAGTCCCACGTCCTCGCGAAGGCTTCACCCGAGCCTGCTGGAATCGTCACGCAGGCCTGCACATTCGGGGGATGTTCCGCATCCTCGCCTTGCTCGCCGCCACCCTGTTTGCCGGTGGCGCCCCCCTGTCCGCGCAGTCCCAGACCCATGGCCAGATGACGGGCGAAGTTACCGACACGGCCGCCATCGTCTGGACGCGCGCCCAGCAGGCCTGCTTCGCCAGCGTGCAGTACAGCACGCATCCAGGCATGGTCGGCGCCCTCGAGACCCCCACCATCGTGGCCTCGGCCACACGCGACTTCACGGTGCGCATCGCGCTGCAAGGCCTCACGCCGGCAACCCGCTACTACTACCGGCTCCGGCTCGCGCTGCAGCCGGGCACCGCGGGCACCCTGGGGCCCATCGGCCAGTTCCGCACCGCCCCGTCACCGCACCAGCTCCAACCGGTGTCATTCGCGTTTTCGGGCGACATCCAGACGATCTCGCAATTCGACACGTTCTCGGCGATCGCGGCCGAACAACCCGACTTCTACATCAACCTCGGCGACTTCCCGTACTGCGATGGCGCCGTGACGATGGCCGACTACTGGAACGTGCACAAGACGGTGCGCAACAGCAGCGTGCTGCACGCGATGACGCAGGACATTCCGTGGTTTGCGGTGTGGGACGACCACGAAGTCACCAACAACTGGGATGCGGCGACCAATCCGGCACTCGTGCAGAACGGCATCCAGGCCTTCCACGACATGTTCCCGATCGCCGACACGCCAAACGACATCTGGCGGCAGCGCCGCTTCGGCCAGGGCCTCGAAGTGTTCTTCCTCGATACTCGTCGCTACCGCGGCGTGAACGCCGACGCGCCGTCACCCACCAAACCGTTCCTCGGCCCGCAACAGATGCAGTGGCTGCAGCAGGCGCTCGTGCAGTCGAATGCGACCTGGAAGGTCATCGCCACTTCGGTGCCCACGTTCTACGGCGGCACCGACTCGTGGGATGGTTACGTGCACGAACGAGAGCAGCTGCTGCATTTCCTGCGCCAGCAGGACCTGCACAACGTGGTGTTCCTCGCCGCCGACCAACACCTCGCCGCGATCCGCGAACTGCGTGAAGGCCTGCTCGAAGTGCAGGCCGGCCCGGTCGCGCAGTTTCTCGGCGGTGGCCTGCATTCGCGCGAACCCGAACAACGTTGGCACGGCACCGTGCGCAACTTCGCCATGGTGCATGTCGACCCGAATGCGCAGCCGTCGACGCTGCGCATCGTCTTCCACGACAACCAGGGCAACGTGCTGCGCGAGCACACCGCAACGGCGGTCACCGAAGCGGCGAAACTGCACTTTGCGAGCGACGTGCCCGAAGGTGCGTTCCACCTCGCCAATGGCCCGTTCCTCGTGCGCGACGAAGGCCCGACGGCGCACCGCGATCGCCTGCATCCGGGCAACTACGACGTGCTGTTCCGCGATCTGCCGCACGGCACCGGTTCGCCGGCGAGCCTGCCCATCACCGTGCCACAAGGCGGCCTGGTGCGCATCGCCGCGGACTACGAAGACCTGCCGAGCAGCAACCCCGTGCTGTTTGCGGATTCGTTCGACGCGCCGTTTGGCGCCGCGCCGGGCTGGCAGATCGTCGATCAGGGCACTGGCGGTCCATCCTCCTGGCTCGTGCTCGACGGCGCCCTGAGCCAGCGCACCAACCTCGGCGGCACGGGCGCGCCGAACTTCTTCGGCTCGATGGCGATCGCCGGCAGCCCGGCGTGGACCGACCTCACGTTCGCTTCGCGGTTCTGGTCGACGGACAATGACACGGTGGGCGTCGTATTCCGCTACCAGGACCTCGGCAACTACTACCGCGTGCGCCTCGATGCCGAACGCACCAGCGTGCAGTTGACGAGCTTCCGGAACGGGGTCTCGCGCGTACTCGCCGAACGCACGGGAATCGCCGGGTACGCGTCGGACTTCTGGCATTCGCTCGTCGTCAGTGCGATCGGCGCGCACCTGCGCGTCTGGCGCAACGGCGAGCTGCTCTTTGACCTGCAGGACAACGACCACGCGACGGGCAAGGTCGGCCTCTATTGCTGGGCCAACCAGTTCGTGTCGTTTGATGACATCGTCGTGCGCAGTGGCGATGCGATGGCCCGCACCCGCACGCAGCACTTCGCGGCGGACTTCTCGAATGGCTCGCTCGCCGGCTTTTCGATCGTCGACCAAGGCACTACCAGCGGTCCCTCGGTGTGGAACGTGGCCGGCGGCGCCTTGCAGCAGACCAGCAATATCGGCGATGGGGATGGCTCGCGCGCCGGAGTGCCCAAACTCGGTTCGCTGGCGATCGCCGGGCCCGTGCTTACCGACCAGGAACTGCGCGTGCGGGTGCGCAATGACGACAACGACGCATTCGGCGCCGTGCTGCGCTACCAGGATCCGCAGAACTACTACCGCTTCTCGCTCGATGCCGAACGCCACTACCGCCGCCTCGGTCGCGTCGTACAGGGCCAGTGGACCGTGCTCTGGGAGGACGACAATGACTTCCTGCCGGGTCTCTGGAACGAGCTGCAGTTCTCGGCGCAAGGGGATCGCCTGCGCGTGCAATGGAATGGCCTCTGCCTGTGCGATGTGCACGACAGCGCCCTCGGGCAGGGTCGCGCCGGTGTCTATTGTTGGGCCAGCACGCCGGTATTGTTCGACGACTTCGTCGTGCAGGCACCGCCAATTCCGCGCGCGGTGACCGTGGCGATCGCTTCCGGCAACCAGGATGCGCTGCAACTGTGCGCGCCGGCGAGCGCCGGACACATCTACGTGCTGGCACTGGCCGCCGCCCGCACGCCAGGCATTGCGCTGTCCTCGCTGCAGCCCAATGACCCGCGCACGTGGGAACTCACCAACGACTCGTTCTTCCAGGCGAGCCTGATGCCGAGTCCGTTCCTGCAGCAGTTCCTCGGTGCTCTCGATGCCGAAGGACGCGCGCAGGGCACGATCGTCTATCCGCCAATTGCGGTGCCGCTGCTCGGCGGACTGCAGCTGTATGCGGGCGGCATCACGTTCGACCCGAGCACCGGGCGCTTTGGCGAGATCTTCCCGACCGTGCCCGTCGTCGTGCGCTAGACGCCGTTGCGCGGCCTTCGCTCTCGAGCCCTTCCCCGGCTACTTCGTGGCCGCGCGGGCGTTCTGCGCGATGGCCGCGAGGTGCACACCGAGCACGGTTTCCAGCACGTGCAGCGCCCGCGCGTGCGGCAGCAGGTTCTCGGCCGGATCGCTAAACAGGTAGGCCGTGATCGAGCCCCGCAGGAACTCGACGAACTTGCGGCCAACGCGCACACCGGGTTTCACCACGGGCCCCGTTCCACACAGGACCGGGAGCCACTGGGTTGCGACCGCGTGCTGCGTTGCTGCATCGGTGCGCCCGGCGACCACGGCGTTCACCCAGGCGCGCGCTGCCCGGCGGCGACGGTTGAGCACGGATAGCTGGATGGGCTGGCGATTGCCGCGTTCGAGCGCGGTGCCGTTCTGCACCGCAATCGAGTAGTTCACGAGCGAACGGGCAATCGATGGCACTGCGTCGCTGATCTCGGCATCGAGCCAATCGAGGCCGATCGTATCGAGAACGACGGGCCGAACCGGAACACGCGCGGGCTCGAGAAACAGGAACGGACGTGGCTCGCGCGTGATCGCCTGTGCACCGTCTGCAATGGACTCAACCGACTTCGTCATGCCGATGGCATCGGCACGCCACCGTCACGAACTGGAGCCCGGCGGCAATGAAGGTGCACCAGCCTTCCACAATCGCCCGAGCTCGCTGTCCAGGATTGCCACATCCGGCGGCTCGGAATCGAGCAATCTGGCCGCCCGGGGGCCGTGCACAGCATTGCTGACGGCAAGAACTTGCGCCCGCTGGAGCAGGTCGAGCCCGCAGCGCCGCTCGACGACCGGCAGCCCCTGGGCGGCCGCCCGTTCGAGCAACAGCGCCCGCGCGATGCCCGGCAGCACCCGGCCATCGAGTTCGGGAGTGATCCAGGCGCCGTCGACGCGCAGCCAGAGGTTGGCAACCGCGGTCTCGAGCACGGCTCCATCGTGCCCCACGACGATGCCGTCGTCCGCCCCACCATCCTGCGCCTGCTGCAACACCGCGTCATAGAACCGCCGCGGGCCGGCCTTCTGGTCACCAGGCGGATCCTCGGCCAGGCGCGCGACCACGGTCGGCAGCAGATTCACGAACGCGCGGTGCGGCCCGCGGGAACGGGTCGTCATCACGACGTGTACGGTGCCCGCGACCGGTATGAGCTGCAGCCGCAGCACATCGTCGGCGTGGCCGTTCTGCAGCAGCAGGTCGGCTGCCGCGCCGCGCCATTCGACCGAGGACCCCATTGGCAGGCCCAAACGCGCGGCCGTGCCTGCCAATCGCTGCAGGTGCCGATCCCACAGCGCAATTGCGCCTTTCTGCGCACCCATCGTCTCGAATGGCGTCACCACACCGTGCGCCGGCTTGGGCAGTGACTCGGACGCCACCAGACGACCATCGAGCCAGGCGTTCACGGGCGCACCTCGGGCGGCACCTGTACCGAACAATGCAGCGCCCGTTCGAGCCCGGCCATCTTGTGCAGCGTCTCCAACCACTCCGCGTGTGGATCGCTGAGCGCCGTCACACCGCCGCCAGCATTGCCGCGCAGGCGCCCTGTCCGGTGCACAAGCGTGCGAATCGCGATATTGAGGTGCATGGCGTCTCCCGGACCAAACCAACCGATGGCGCCCGTGTAGACGCCGCGGCGCGCCACTTCGAGTTGTTCGAGGATCTCGAGGCAACGCAGCTTCGGGCAACCCGTGATCGAACCGCCGGGAAAGGTCGCGCGCAGCAGTTCGAGCGTGCCCACCTCCGGCCGCAGCTGCGCAGTCACCGTCGCATACAGGTGATGCACCTGCGCAAACGACGCATGCTCCGGGAACGGTCCGGTGCGCACGGTGCCAGTCGCCGCGACCTTGCCCAGATCATTGCGCAGCAGGTCTATGATCATCGCCAGCTCCGCCTGGTCCTTCTCGCTGTGGAGCAGGCCCGCGAGCAGTTCACGATCCTCCTCGGGATCCGTCGACCGGCGCGCGGTGCCTTTGATCGGGCGCGTGCGCACCTGCGTGCCCTGCCGCCATAGGAACTCCTCGGGCGAACTGCTCAGCACCGCCGTGCCTGCCCCATCTTCGACGTAGGCCGCAAACGGGGCGGGACTGCGTTCGCAGAGCCGCCAGAACAGGTCGCGCGGATCCCCTTCCCAGGCCGCCGTGAACGGCTGCGTGAGGTTGGCCTGGAAGATGTCGCCCGCACAGATGTGCTCGACCACGGCGGCGACGCGGCGTTCGTAGTCGGCCTGCGTCACGTGGGCGCGCAGCTCACGCGCGGCGGGCACCACGGGGGCAGGTTCGACCACGGCAGGCGCAAACTCCTGGACCGTCGCGTACGCGGCGAGATGCAAGACGGGCACCGGAAAGTCATCCTCGATGCGCAGCGGCCACGCTTCAACGTCGAGACCGAGGTCGTAACCAAGCCAGCCAACCACGCGGCGATCGGCGTGCCGGCGCACAAACTCGTCGATGGCGGCGAACGCCCCCGCGACGTCACCGGCGGGCCGATTCAGCACCTCGACGGCGTCGGTACACAACCACGCGGGCCCGGCACCACAACTGTGCAGCAGGGCCACAGGCTCGCCGCGCCGCGCCTGGCGCAAGCCTTCGAACGGGCCAGCGAAAGGCCCCGGCTCGCGGATTCCTGGCATCAGCCGCGCAGCCAGCTCGGCTTGCGCTTCTCGAGGAACGCCGCCATGCCTTCCTTCATCTCGGCGGTGCTGCTGATGATGCCAAACAGGTCCGCTTCGAGCGCGAGCCCATCCTGCATCGTCATCGGCACGCCGCGGCGCACGGCTTCCTTGGCGAGCGAAACCGCTTGCGGACCACGCGACACGATCTTGTTCGCGACCTTCTTGCACTCGGCGAGCAGGTCCGCCGGCTCGAACACACCATTGACGAGGCCAATGCGCAGCGCTTCGTCCGCGGTCACCGGATCGCCCGTGAGGATCATCTGCAGCGCCACGCCCGTGCCGACGAGTCGCGGCAACCGCTGCGTACCGCCGTAGCCGGGGATGATGCCGAGCGAGACCTCGGGCAGACCCATCTTCGCGGACTTCGCGGCAAAACGCAGGTCGCAGGCGAGGGCCATTTCGAGGCCACCGCCAAACGCAAATCCGTTGATCGCGGCGATGACGGGCTTCCTGCAGTTCTCGATGCGCAGCGTCAGCGCCTGCCCAGCGAGCGCGTTCTGCTTGCCGTCCAACACACCCTGCTTGCTGAGCACGCCGATGTCGGCGCCAGCCACGAACGACTTCTCGCCCGCGCCAGTGAGCACGATGGCCCCAACCGAGTCGTCGCTCGCGAGTCCGGCAAACACGGCGTCGAGTTCGGCGATCGTACGATCGTCGAGGGCGTTCAGTTTGGTCGGGCGATTGACGCTCACGATCGCGAGGAAACCTTCGCGCGCGAGCAACACGTTCTGCAATTCTGAGAAGGGGATGCTCATCTCACTCGCCTCCATTCTCGGCGACCGCAGGGGTGCGTTCCTGGCGCGGCCGCAGTTCGATGCGGCGGATCTCGACGCGCTCCTTGGGCTGCGAACGTTCGCCGCCGGGACCAAAGTCGCAATCGATGTTGGCGATCTGGTCGAGCACGTCGAGGCCTTCTTCGACCTTGCCGAAGACCGTGTACTGGCCGTCGAGGTAGTCCGCGTGCTCCCCCTGCACGATGAAGAACTGCGAACCCGCCGAGTTCGGGTCGCTGCTGCGCGCCATCGACAGGATGCCGCGCGTGTGCGGGATGTCGTTGAACTCGGCCTGCAGCCGGAAACCGGGGCCACCGGTGCCTGGCTGCCCCACCGCGCCGCGCCGGCTGTTGGGACAGCCGGTCTGGACCATGAAGTTGCGCACGATCCGGTGGAACGCGATGCCGTTGTAGAAGCCCTTCTGCGCCAGATCGAGGAAGCTGCGCGCGTGTTTGGGGGCCTGTTCGGGGAAGAACGTGACCACCATCGTGCCCTTGTCGGTGACAACGGCCGCTTCGACGGTGGCCAGATCGGTCTGGTCGAGATCCATGATTGGGCGTGGATCCTGCCGCAAGACCGCCCCTTTGGCGAGCCCGAACCGTGCGTAGAACGCAGGACTCGCGGTCGGCGGTGCGCTCCCGCCCCCACCCGGCTGGCGGCGCCTACTTGGCGACGGGCAGGATCACGGCCGCAAACAGCACGACGGGCGTCAGCGGGCGATCGCCAGCGGCGACCGGCGTATTGGCGATGCTGTCCAACGTGTCGGCACCGGCTTCGAGGCTGCCAAACGCCGTGTACTGGTTGTCCAGGTGGTTGCTGTCCTTGTGCACGATGAAGAACTGCGAGCCGGCCGAATTCGGGTCGCTGCTGCGCGCCATCGACAGCGTGCCGCGCACGTGCTTGGTGTCGTTGAACTCGGCGGGGATCTTGTAGCCCGGGTCACCCTGGCCCCACATCGCCATCTTCTTGTCGTCCTTCGTGAACGGGTCACCGCCCTGGATCATGAAGTTGCGGATCACGCGGTGGAACTTCGTGCCGTCGTAGAAGCCTTCCTTGCAGAGCTTCAGGAAGTTCTCGACGTGGCCGGGGGCCTTCAACTTGCCGGTCGCCTTGTCGACCGTGAAGCTGATCGTCATCTCGCCGAGACTCGTCACCAGCACGACCTTGGACTTCGCCATGTCGATCGTGGTGAGGTCGATCTTGCTCGAATCGGGCGCGATCTTGAACACGCAGTTGGCGCCCGCGAGGCCCGTCCACGACACGGCGACGACCGCAAACCCGCTGCCGTCGGCGTTGGGCGCAAAGCGCGAAGCCGGCATCGACACGGTGCGCTCGATGCGCGTCCCGGCGACCAGATGCACGGTGCCGCCCTTGCCCTTCTCCTCGACGTGCGGGCCCGCCTTGTCGTCGATGCGCACATCGAACGAGGCGCCCGACAGCAGGTCGCCCGGCACGTCGGCGTCCTGGGTGACTTCGAGCAACAGTCGCAGATCGACGTTGCCGCCGGCGGCGACGATGGAACGCGGGGTGGACAGGGTCGCACGGACCCCAGGGATATCCTGGGCGGAGACACCGAGCGTCAGCACGGCGCCGAACACGGCAGTGAGAATACGGAGCATGAGGGGGTTTCCGAAAAAGGTGGCGACTGTCATACCGTCGACACGAGCCGATCGGAAGCAGCCGCCGCGGGCAAGGCGACGAATCAACCAGAACGCCCGGGCGGGCGCGCTACTCCCGGATCGCGCCCCTGGGCAGCGGCCCAGAGGCAGCGACCCGGGACATCGCCCCGCAGCTAGCCGCCCGCCGTTCGCCCGTAACCGACCGGCTCATCACTGGCCGGCTCGAAAGTGGGCCGCGATCGCCCCGGCAGCAGATCGCCAAGCCGCCCTTGCTGCCAGCGTTCGAGCTGCAGGTCGGGGCCAAACCACAGCATGCACCCCTGCGCCTCGGTATCCGCGAGGTCGAGATCAAAACTCGCGGAGACGTTCTCCTGGAGCGGCAACGACACATCGACACTGAGCGCATCGGTGTCGCTCCACGCCCACAACATCGCGACCCCATCACCGCGGTAGGCAAAACACTGCCGCGGCGCGCCAAGACTGCGCAGGCACGCGTCGAGCGACTGGCCGGGCTGCAACGCGGAGATCACCTCGGGCGCCAATGGCTCGTCGTGGCGCCGGCGATCATAGACAACGCACGAACTGGCTGACGCGAGCACGCAGCCCAGCAGGGTCGCCGACAGGGCCCGCCACACACTGGCGTTCATCGCCCGACTCCAGGCCGCCCCGCATCCCGCTCCTGGTTGTCGCTCGCTTCGTGCACGTCTTCCCACGGCAGCGCGTACTGCGTGCGATGCGTGCCAAACGAAGCGCCGTAGTGCGAGAGCACATCGTGCTCGTCGAAGAAGACCCACAGGCGATCGCTGCGCGTATCCTGGTTGCCGAAGTTCAAGACCACGAGGATCAACACGGCGCCCTTCGCGGTCGATGCGTCATAACGATACGCAGTGCGCCGCCCGAGCTGCACGACCTCCGTCGGCGCGCCGAGTTTCTCGACAACCTCGCGCGCCGTGGTCTTGCCGGGCTCCAGCGTGCGGACCAGCTGCGCATCGAGGGGTTCGTTGTTGTCCTGGCGAGCAATTGCGCAGGCTGAGGTGAAGAGCAGGAGAAGAAGGGCGACGTGACGGAACATGCCGGGTGCTTCGAAGGAAGGGGGGAAGGGGATGCGAGACCTCGTCGCGTTCGAGATACGCCCTCGGCACCGCACGGGCAATCACCAACTGGCCGAGGCAATCAAGGCTGCCTCCGACCACACCCGAACCGGTCAGGGAATCCCCCAATCAAGCCTCAATGCGGACAATCCGATTCCGCGTCTGCATAGAACGTCGCCAGCAAGGTATTGGGTGCTTGTCTTTCCATTGCCGGACTCGTGGTCGCCACGGGCCTGATCGGCCTTTCTTCGGCGTCCTCGGCGCGCACCGCCGCCACGGAAATCGTCGAGCACCGCATGGTGGAACTGGCGTTGATTGCTGACCTGACGGGCGAACTGCACCACGCATTGCAAGCCAAGGACGACTTCCTGCGCACCAGGTCTCTGGACGATGTGAAGACTCATGACAACCATGCCAAAGCCCTGGCGGCAGTAACCGACAAGCTGCGCGGGCAACTGCTGGCCCAGGACAAACCCGACCTCACCACCGGCATTTCGAAGGACCACGCGGCCTACTGCGGCGCCTTTGCCGATCTGGTCACGGAGTACACGGCGCGCGGCCTCACCGAGAAACTCGGTTTCGAAGGCAAGCTGCGCGAAGCGGCACATGCCGTCGAAGGCATGGTGCAGAGCCTCACCAACAAGGAACTCGAAGCCGTGTACCTGATGGTTCGCCGCCATGAGAAGGACTTCCTGCTGCGCGGCCGTCCTGAGTACATCGAGAAAGCCAAAACGTCGATTGCGAACTTCCTGTCGGTAGCCAAGGTCCAGGGCACGACGGAGGCGGCGCTCGGCACGATGCAGTCCACCTGGCAGGGGTATGAGACCGCGATCACCGAACTGGCGGCCAGCATCGCGCGCATCGGCACCAAGAGCGCCACCGCCGATACCGCGGCGAAGAACCTCTCCGCCACCGTCGACGCCGCCAGCGACGAGCTGCGCGCGAACATCGC
>JADZDL010000159.1 GCA_020851075.1 Planctomycetota bacterium
CAAAATTCGCATGGCAAAGCGGACGCGAGAGCTCCGACCTCGACGGATCCTCGGGCGGACGACCTGCCGAGCCAGAGGTCCCGGTCGCCGTACCGTTGCGGTCGCATGTGGACGGCAACTCCTTCGAGTGGGCCCCCGCCATCGTCCAAGCACTCGAGCACGAATGCATCTTCATCGAGGTCGGGCGAAAGGACCAGGACAGCACATTCGCCATCCCTTGGCAGCGAGCCAATCTGATGTTGCGCCGGCAGCCAGCCAGACTTCCAAGCGACCAACCAGTCGGCGCCGTCGGCGGCGACATTGTCGAACAAGACGATGCCATCGTCATCTGATTGTGAACGTATTGGGCCAGCCGCCGCGTCTTCTACTTCCATGACGACTCGAACCATCCCAATCGGGTGGCCGGTTGCATCCTGAGTGCGGACACGAAAGGACTCGACTGGGGACACCCAGACCACCAGCTCCTGACGGGCAGCAGCGCTCACCTCCGGGCTACGGACTGAATATTGACCGGCCGGTAAGGAGATGGTCCAGCGCCCAACTGGCAGAGTTATCGAGCCAGCTGTGTCGGTTTCCCGTTCCAGTGCGACAGAGCCTTCGCCCGACAGTTGCACCGGGAGCTTCGTCACGGCGCTCGTGTCGCGGGTGTTCAAGAACACCAACCGGGCCTCGGAAGAGCTTGCGGAAGCCTCCGTCATGCTCACGATCTCGCGAAGTGTGTCAGCTGGCGGTTGCAAATCAGCAGGTCCTGGAGACTCTCGTTCCCGCGGCTGATGAACTGCGACCTGTGGCTCGGGGTCTCGCGCACACCAGAAGGTGTACGCGAGGCCGCCAAGGACAGCACAGAGCGCTGCGCCGGCGAGGGACTTCCCTCGTGGAGCTACCATCACGTCAAGGTCGCTGTGCCGACCACAGGGTCATTGTCGCCATCGGCCGGGTCCGTGTCCTGAATGGAAGCACGACAGCCAGGCGGAATCGTCACCGGCGGGTTGTTGCCCGGTGTGAACGGAACCTCCTCGATGACCTCCCAGGTGGTCGTGTCGCCGACGACATGCTTGCGTTCGACCTTCAGGGTGAATTGCTTGTCCTTCCCCGTGATGTTCAGGGTCAGCACCTTGTCGGTTGAGCCGGACACGTTGCTTGCCACGCCACCCAAGTAGGAGTCATCGGGGCAGTTGAACTGCGCGCTGGCGCAAACGACGAGAAGTGCCGCAGCGGCGGCACAGCGCAAGAAGCGAATCATCTGGTCTTCCCTACCTTCTTCATGTTGAGGGCCGACCCAGAGCAGGCCGACCCAATGATTGACTGCATATCCAAATCAGAGTGACTTGTCAAGGGTGTGGATCGAGTTCTGGCAAGCACCCCGATGCTGTGGCGTCCGTCGCCAACCAGCCGACCAAAGTGCCGATCGCCGGTCGCTTCCGCGCGTGAGCTGCAGCTGCAGATCTACCCCTACTGCATGGACACAGACTCGTCGCGCAGGATCGCGGCGCAAGCTAATGACCGCACCGCCTTTCGGGTGCTGGCCAAGGTGGGCATGTGCCGAGCTACCGCGCGATCTGCCGTTTCCGCGAGAGAACCTCGATGTGTTTGAGCGGCTATTCGTGCAAGTCGCCGTCGACACATCGCGTTCTCGCGCGAAGCGATCTTCCGCGTCGACTTCGGCTACGGCGACGAAGGTTCGAACTTCACGCTCGCGTTCGGCAACAGTTTCTGACGCAGGCGGACCAACGCGCCGAATTGGCGCTGGCAACCCTGGGCGCCCGTCAGGCCACCACACGGCGTGTGGAATGCGAGGGCTCGACGCGACACGATGGCGACGCGAGTTCCGGATCCTCCGGAACGCTCCCTGCCACCATCAGAACCCGCCCCCAGCGGACGGAGGATTCCCCATGCCCCTCTACCGAGTGGCGAGCACCCTCTGCGTGCTTGCCATGCTGGACCTGCCCCCAGCCCTGTGCGCCCAGGAACCGGCGACACCAGCAACGCCGGCGGCAAAAGCCGCGCAGGATGCCGGCACACCCGCCGAACGTTTCGCGGCCGTGAAAGCGGACCACGAGAAGGCGATGAAGGCCTTCGAAACGGCCTACCACGCCGCGAAGAACGAAGCAGCGCAGATGCAGATCCTGCGCGAGCTGCTGCCGAAGCCCGAGCCGTTCGTGGCGCGCATGATCACGATCGCCAAGGCGGCTCCGCAGGACCCCGCGGCCGCCGAATGCCTGGCCTGGGCACTCGACAACGGGCGCGACGAGACGCAGGCGGCATCCATCCTGCAGGCCCTGCAACAGGATCACCTCGGCAGCCCGAAGCTCGGCGATGTCTGCGAGACCCTGCGCGGCGGCGGCGTCAAGAACGACGAGACCTTCCTGCGCGCGGTGCTCGAGAAGAGCCCACACCAGCAGGTCCGCGCCCAGGCGTGTTACGTGCTCGGTCTGCACCGCACGGACAACGCCGCGCTCGCCCGCACCGTGCAGTCGGGTGACGACGCCGAGCGCGTGAAGCGGCTCACCGACTACTACGGCGCCGAATGGCTCGCCGCGATGCAGAAGGCCGACGCAAAGGCGCTGCAGAGCGAAGGGGAAGCACTGCTCGAACGCGTCCTCGCCGAGTTTGGCGATGTCGTGATGCCAGGTGGCACGATGGGCGATCGCGCCAAAGCCGACCTGTTTGAGATGCGCAACCTCGCCATCGGCAAGCTCGCTCCCGAGATCCAAGGCAAGGACCTCGACGGCGTTGAGTTCAAGCTCAGCGACTACCGCGGCAAGGTCGTGTTCCTCGACTTCTGGGGATTCTGGTGAGGCCCCTGCCGGGCCATGATCCCGCACGAGCGGTCGCTCGTGAAGAAGCTCGAGAACCAGCCCTTCGCCCTGATCGGCGTGAACAGTGACAAGAACCTGGAGGACCTGAAGACGAAGCTCGCCAAGGAGCAGATGACGTGGCGCCACTTCCGCGACGGTGGCACCGATGGGCCAATCGCCAAGGCCTGGAACGTGCACGGTTGGCCGACCACCTATGTGATCGACCAGGACGGCATCATCCGGTTCAAGGACCTGCGCGATGAAGAGGCCGAGAAGGCGATCCTGGCGTTGCTCGCGAAGGCGAAGAAACCTGCCGAAGCAGGCGGCAAGTAGGGCCTGCTGGCCGCGGGCAGTCTCCGCCGGCCTCAGTCGCCGATCGTCACCGAGAGGCCTTGCGTCAGCGCAAAACCACCAGGGGACGCCGGATCCAGGACGCCGCCCTGCGCGTGGAAGACGATCCCGCGCAGCGACAGGTCGTTGGGCAGCGCCACCGGGAACTCCGCAAAACCATCGCCGCTCGTGAAGCGCAGGGCCGACGCAAAGGCACCCTGCAGCAGCGCCGTGCAACCATGGCCCACGGCGACGTTGGCCTGCGCGAACGCAAATCCGAGCAGCGTGGGGCTCTGCACTGCATCGGCGCGCAGATCCAGATGGAACGCACCATTGCCAGGCCGCGCCGAACCAAACGCCACGAGCGAGGTCGCCGTGGCAGAGCCGCCACACGGGCTGCCGTAGTCGTCCGTTCGCGCCAGAGCCGCGAACTCACCCGTAAAACTGCCCGGACCGTAGGTCAGCATGGCGCCACGGCGCGTATCCAGGATCAGTTCGCCGGAGGCCGCAAACCGCTGGGTCCAAGCCACCCCATCCCACTCCAGGCGCTGGCCATTGGCGTTGCCCTGCAGTCGCAGGCGCGCCGGGTCGTACGCAAACCGCGTTCTCGGGCCGCCCGTCGCCACGAACTGCCAACCGATGCCGTCGTACTCCCACGTGTGGCCACCCAGGTTGACGAACACCATGCGAGCACGGCCTTCGTCATAACCGAGGTTGCCGGCATCGGGCCCCATCGGCACGTTCGCCGAAACCTGGCTCCACGAGACGCCATCCCATTCCCAGTGGTCGGCCAGGTAGGTGAACGCGGCTGTGCCACCGACCATCACCACGCGAGCGCGCTGTGAGTCATAGGCCATGGCAGAATTGGTGCGGCCGGTCGGCCCCGAACTCGACGCGAGCGACCAACCCGTCGCGCCATAAGTCCACGTGTCCGGCGAATAGAGACCCGTGCCCGTGGAACCGCCAAACAGCACCAGCTTGCCGCGCGCCCGATCGAAGGCTCCAGCCGGAAGCTCGAGGTTGCCCGGCCCCCCCGCCGCGAGGTCGCGCCATGCGCTGCCATCCCACTCGACGCGACGCGTTCCCAGCAACATCACCCGATCGCGCACGTCGTCATAGGCGCTCACGCGCGGGGCAAACAGGGGATGCGGCGCCATCGGCATCTCGGCCCAGGCGACACCATCCCAGGCCCAGATCGACTCGCTGCTGCCCTGGTTGCTGTAGGCCCACAACCGGCCGCGGCCAGGGTCGGCGCCAAACGTGACCAGGGAGGTCGGTGGCGTGATCCCACTAGCGAGCGGGGTCCAGACCACACCATTCCAGACCTTCGTCGGACTACCGCTCGAGATCACCTGACCGAGCACCGGATCGAAGGCGATCGGCGCGTATTGGGACACACCCGCCAACCGCATCGACCACTGCGTACCATCCCATTCCCAGGTCTCGTCCGCGGGGCTGATGCCCGGCACCGCCGTCATCAAGACCACCCGATCGCGCAGTCCGTCATAGGCCGCACGCAACGCGGCGCGGCCGACCGGTGGCGCACTCACCTGCTGCCAGGCCACACCATCGAACTCGTACGCGCCGATGGTCACGAGCCCCTCCGTTCGCAGCAGCAGCAACTTGCCGCGCTGGTATTCCGAGATCAGGTTGGTGACCGGCATCGCGTACGGCGCCGGCGGCAACGGCGTGCCCGTCACCGAATGGCCGTCGTATTCGTAGAGCGATTGCCCCGCCACGAAGTAGACCCGCCGACGGAACGCATCGAACGTGGCATGCTGCGCCCCTTGCGGCAGTTGCACAGGGGACATGGCCCAGGTCTGGCCATCCCATTCCCAGAGGTGCCGTGACGGCAGGGCAAACACCAGACGTTCGCGCGCCTGGTCGTAGCACATCACGCCTTGGGTAAACGCCTCGGTGTACAGGCGCGTGGCCTGACCGAGCAGAGCACTGCTGAGGGATAGACTGCTGGCGGATAACAGCAGCAACGTGGAAGCTAGTTTCGGCATGCGGGTTCTGGATCCCAGGACCGAATGCGCGAGAGGGCGCGGCCAATAGTGTGCTCGCTCTCCCGGGTAACGGGAAGGGGTAAAGCGCGGGCCGAGGCATGGCTGGCATGGCAGCGAGGCCCCTTTACCAGGCAAGGCCCGACAAGGAGCTTACGGCACCTGCCCGTGCGGCCAGGCCACCGCAAACGGCGATGGCAGGGTGAGCGAGATGGCCCCGTTGGGCGCGAGCACCGCCGCCTGGAACGCAAACACGTGGCCGGTACCGACCATTGCCGGGCACCGCATGGTCCACTCGGTCCAACCGTCGATCGGGTCAAGCTGCCGCAGGCCAATGACCTGCACGGACATCGGGTCCATCGCCAGGTTGCCCCACCCAA
>JADZDL010000160.1 GCA_020851075.1 Planctomycetota bacterium
ACCGCCATTCGTCGCGCAATCGCGCCAAACAACCCTTGGCCCGGCCCTTGCATACGGAAACCCGTCGCAACTCCCACACGCGAAGGGCTTCCCATGAAAACACTCGGCCTGCTCCTCTCCTGCAGCATTGCCTTCTCGCTCGTCTCCGTGCAGCCGTGCTTCGCCCATGGTGGGCAGTATCGCGGCCCGCTCGACATCGTGCCGCCTGGCGGCAGTGGCCCGCGCACGCCCGGGCCCGCTGGCCCCGTGACGCCTGGCCCCAGTGGCCCGAAGGCCCCCGGCCCGTCTGGTCCTGGCCCCGGTGCGGGACCGGTCACCGGCGGTGGTGGTAGCGGCCCGGGCGGCACTGGCCCGCAGGCAGGCCGAACTGGCGGTCGGGGCATCCCGGTCGACGAGGATCTGTCCCGCTGGGAGTTCTGGTGGGAGTTCAACAAGGATCCCTACCTGCGCCTCAAGGACGCCGTGCACCTGGGCGGACCGCGCACGGGCGAAGAAGAGAGCTGGCTCGGCACCGGCCTGCGCCACGACCGCGCCAGTTCGACCCTGAAGCCCACCGATGCGCAGATCGTTGACGAAGTGCTGCCGGCGTTGAAGAAGGCCCTCGACGACACCAGACAACGCGACATCACCACGTCGTGCCTCATCGCGATGGCGAAGATCGGGCAGAACCACCCGAGCTTCCGGCTCCTCGATGCGTTCCAACCACGCCTGCGGCGCGACGATCAGGAAGTGCGCGAAACCGCCGCGTTGGCGATCGGCATCGCCGGCATTGCCGAAGAACGGGAAGTCTCCCTGTTGATGTCGCTGGTCGCGGACGACGCCGCTGGCCGGGCGGCCTGCGATCGGGCCGAAGTTGATGAACGCACCCGTTCCTTCGCTGCCTACGGCCTCGGCCTGCTCGCCAACCGCACTGCCAACCTCGATCTGAAGGGCAAGGTCCTCGCCGGGCTTCGCCCACTGCTCGACGCCCCCAACGCGGGCAGCCGCAACCTGCAGGTAGCGGTGATCCAGGCCATCGGCCTGCTCTCAATCGACGCCAACGCGCCGGGCGGCAACCAGCTGCTCGAGACCGCCGTGCAGTGCCTGCAGCGCTTCTACGAAGCCAAACTCGGCGTCGGGCAGCAACTCATCCAGGCACACTGTCCGACCGCGATCGCCAAACTGGTCTTTGGTCACCCGGTGCTCGCGGCCGCCTGGAAACAACGCTTCGCCGCGGAACTGCGCGGCGAAGATGCCAAGCGCACGAGTCGCGATCTCGCGCGCTCCTGCGTGATCGCGCTCGGCAAGTTGTGCGGCCCCGATGGGGAAGGCCCCGATGCGGCGTTCCCCGATCGCGCCTACAGCCAGCTGCTGCGCGACACCTACCACCAACACAGCGACGACCAGACCCGCTACTTCGCGGCCATGGCACTCGCGGAGATCGGCGGCAAGAACAACCGCGATGCACTGCTGTCCATGCTGCGTAAGGGCAAGAAGGCGCTGGAGAAGCCCTGGTGCGCCATCGCGCTCGGCGTCTATGCGTTCCGCGATCTCGCCGCTCGCGAAGTCGGGGGCGTGAGCGCCGAGCCGGACAGCACGATTGGCAACGACCTCATGGCCGAGTTCACCAACAGCAAGGTTCCAGGCGTGCGCGCCGCGCTGGCGATCGGGCTCGGGCTCTGCCGGTGGACGGCGAGCAGCGAGCGGCTGCGCGAATGCCTCAAGGAGGAATCGCGGCAGGACGAGCTTGCCGGCTATGTCTGCATCGGCCTCGCCCTGATGAACGAACGTCGTGCCACCGATGACATCCAAGCGATCGTCGAGATGTCCGGGCGCCGTCCGGATCTCCTGAAGCAAGCAGCCATCGCCCTCGGCAAGCTCGGTGACAAGACTGCGGCAGACCACCTGCAACAGTTGCTGGCCGACAGCGAGTCCAACCTGGCGCGGCTGGCAGGCCTCGCCACGGCCCTCGGGTTCATCGGCGACCAACGTTCGATCGCCCCGCTCACCAAGATGCTGTTCGATAGCAGCCTTGGCGATCTCTCGCGAGCGTTCGCCGCCGTGGCCCTCGGTGGCATCGCCGACAAGGAAATGCTGCCCTGGAACAGCAAGATCGCCGTCGGCTCCAACTACCGTGCAGCAGTCGAAACGCTGACCGATCGTGCGACCGGCATCCTCGACATCCTGTGAGGTCCGCCGGTAGGCCGAATCGCCCGGCCGCCGCGGGTTCCCTGGCCACTCGCTTGGCTGGCGGAACCCGCTACCATGCGCGAATGTCCAGGAAGACCTTCGGCGTGATTCTCGCGGCCATGGCGGGTTTCTCCCTCTGCGCGCAACAATCGACGGAGCTGCCCAACTTCCGGGTCGAACTCGGAATTGGCGCCGGCTCTGCGACCCACAACACCGACAAGTCGGACCTCGACGGCGACACCGGGGCCGGGTTCTTCCGGCTGCAGTTCGAAGGCTTCAGCGACGAAGGGTTCGGCGGTGGCTTGCGGCTCGAAGGATGGAAGTCGGATGACGACCTGTTCGACGACAATGGCTTCCCCGGCATCGAGGCCACCACCTCGTCGCTGTTTGCGCACGCTTCGTGGCGCATCACCGACGACAACCTGCGCATGCCGATTCGCGTAGGAGCGCTCTTCTCTGGCCACCAGCTCGAAGACACCACCACGGGCGAGCAGACGACATTCTCGTCGTTTGGCCCTCAGTTCGAGGTAGCCCCCGAGTTGTTCCTGACGCAAGGCTCGGGCACAGAGTGGTCGGTATTCGCCGAGCTCGGGCTCGGGGTGGCAGTGACCGGCATTGAGGTCGACGGCACAGCCGGGGACTTCGACAGTTCGACGTGGTTCTACGGCATCGAACTCGGCACGCGCGTCTACTTCGGTCCCGTCGAACTGGGGCTCTCCTACGTGGCGCGCGGCCACATGATGGAAGAGAGTGACGCGCAGAACAGCACCGTGGTGTTTGGTTACGAGGCGGGCCTCGACGGGGTCGTGCTCACGATGGGCGTCGTGTTCTAGCCTGCGCGCCAACCGGGCGGCTCAGCGCACGAAGCGGTACTTGACGATCGCCCAGATTGCGGCGATCCCGTCGCGCCAGGTGATCTTCTTGCCTTCGCTGTACTTGCGGCCCTGATAGCGAATCGGCACTTCAAACACGCGCACCGGCAACTTGGCGACTTTCGCGGTGAACTCCGGCTCCACGGTGAAGCGCCGACTTTCGATCACGAGGTCGGCGAGCACTTCGCGGCGGAAGCACTTGTAGCAGGTCTCCATGTCCGTGAGGTTCAACCCGGTGAAGAGGTTGCTCAGGAACGTGAGGACACGGTTGCCGAAGTAATGATAGAAGTGGTCGCGTTCGCGGCCCGGATCACGATCGTCGACGAGATAACGCGAGCCATACACGACATCGGCATCCCCGCGCAGGATCGGCGCCAGCAGCACCGGATAGTCCGCGGGGTCGTATTCGAGGTCCGCATCCTGCACGACGACGACCGCTCCCTTCGCCTGCTCAAAGCCGGTGCGCAACGCTGCACCTTTGCCGCGATTCTGCGGATGCTCAAAGACGCGCACATCCGGAAACTGCGCCGCCAGCTCCGCGAGGATCTGGCGACTGCCGTCCTTGCTGCCGTCGTCGACGAGGATCAGCTCCTTCGGAATCGGCACGGCTCGCACCGCGGCGACGATCTCGCGCAGCGTCTTCTGCTCGTTGTAGACGGGCATGACGACACTGAGCAGGAAGTCCGCTGGCAGAGCCTTCGCGGCTGGTTGGGCCTCGGGAGAGTGGGTCACGACCGGTGCGAAGTGTGCCCCAAGCGACGTTCGGCCACAACCAGAGAGACAATCGCCGCGAGAACCACCAGCAGCGCCGGCAACAGCTGGAACGTCACGCGCAGGTAGGAGGTGTCCAGGTGGAAGCGCAGCGGCAGGAAGGAGCCCACGTAGACGACGTGAATGCCCGCAAACGCGCCAAGCAGCGCCAGCAGTGGCATCGAGAGGTGCCTGCCCAGCGCCTGGCGCGGCACCATGACCATCGCCAGCATCGCGAGTGCGAAGACGACGTGCGCGTTGGCAAAGGACGTGAGCCCGTGCACCGCCTCCCAGAACATCGCGGGTGTGCGTTCGGGCCACTGTTCCGCCATGAGCGCAAACATCGACTTGCCAGTCGGATTCGCGCCAAGCAGGTCGCTCTTCATGCCAAACCGGCGGTTCCAGAGCGCCGTGTTGAGGATCACGCAAACGACCGGCATCCACAGCACCAGATTGCGCACCGACCAACTGCCGCGCTCGGGCCGCACCCAGATCCGGGTCAGCAGGGTGGCGAGGCCGGCGCAACCCACATAGAGCATCGTCTCGTTCTTCGACCACAGCGCAAACGCGAGGGCGAACCCGGCGATCCAGCCGTAGCGGCGTTCGCCCTCCGTGCGCCACCGCAGGAACGCATCGGTGGCGACGACGAGGCCAAGCGCCAACATGCCGTCGGCGTAGGCCGTGCGACACAGGCTGTGGAACTCGGGCTCGAACAGGAGCAGGGACGCGAGCAACGCCGCGGGCAATGCCGAAAGGCGTTTCCGCAGTGCCCCGGCAACCGCCACGAACAGCGCCACATCACACCACTGCACGAGCCAACGATTCTCGAACTGCACAAAGTCCGGGACGCCCGTCATCGCGTAGGTCCACGCCTGCAGCAGCGGATTCAGTTGCGGGTAGTCCGGGTGCAGGTTGTGCACCTGCGCCGCCGCGAACGCATCGGGCCAATCGACGAGCAAGGACTTCGCCTTCAGCGACCAGATGTTGCCTTCGTCACCCTCGATGCATGGCCGGTCCATGCCTGCAAGTGCCAGCAGCACGCAAAAACCCGCCCCAAGCAGCACGAAGGCGACAAACGCGCGATCGCCTGGCGCAGCCGCGAGCCCGGTCGCTGGCTCGCGTTCGGCTACCTGCCGCCGCCGAACGACCGCAGCCAGCCCGAACATCGCTACGGTCGGCAGCAGCCACCACGAGCCGTGGGGAATCTGCAGTTCGAGCGCGACCTGCGTGCAGACGCCCAGGGCAAGGCAACCGAGCAGCCAAGCCCACGCGGGCCACGCAATACGATCCTCTCGCCAACGCACACCAAGCGCGCGCAGCGAAAAGGCCCCGAGCACCGCCGGCAGCAACAGCACGAGCAAGAACTTCATTCCGACCTCCGCAGGCGCCAGACGCGCAATTGCGGAATGCGCCCCGGCACTTCGAAGACGAGGTCGTAGCGCCCACCAACCGCGAGCTCACCGGGCCCCTGTGTGCCATCGACAACCAGCAATCGGCCGGCCAACACAGGGTCGATGTGCAGAAGCAACTCGCCGGCGTCCCGCGCAAATCGCACGTCGCGCGGCGTCGGGTAGAGCAGGTTCTTCACGCGCTCAAACAGCACCCGCACCTGACGCGCCGGTTCGCCGCGCGGATCCGCGCCATCGAGTTCAAACTCCTTGCCGCCGTACGGGCTGTAGAGCACGAGCCGTCCATCCGCCGGCATCGCAGAGCGAATGGCGGCAACGAGCTGCGACGAGATGCCACTGGATCGTTCGATGCGCTGCGCCGCTGGGGTCACCAGCGCGCGCCATGCAACCGACGCGATATCCGGTCCCGTCGCGAGGGCAGGCCAGCCCAGGCTGACGGCCCAGACCAGGACCACGAGCCCACCAATGGTGAGCCACGCAAGGTCGCAGCGGGTCAGCAAGCCCGGGCGTGGTTCAGGGGTCAGTGGGTTCACGGAAGTCGTATTCACTGCGGGCTTCGGCGGCGAGGGAACCGCGCGAACCCGTGGCGTAACGCGCGAGCAGCATGCGCGCCAGTTCTTCCTCGTGACAGTGCGCTTCCACGTCGGCTGGCGCCGTATGCCACTGCTCCAAGACCCCCGTGACAGCGGCGGCCAGCACGAACGCGGACAGCGCCGGGTCATCGACAAACAACGAGCCATCGTGAATGCCCTGCACGAGCAGGTCGCGCACACAGGCCCGCAGCCACCGCTGTTCCTGGCGATCATCTTCCCGCAGCCGGGCTGTGAAGCGTCCGCGCAGCTCCGTCGCGAGCACGCGCAGCAGGTGGGTTGCGGCCGGTTCGCGGAAGTGGAACGCCAGGTAGTTGCTCAGGAACGAGCGCAACGCCACTGCGGCGCCCTGCGGGCCGATCGCCGGCACCTGCAACTGCCGACGCCGCAGTTCGCGCCAATGGTCGAGCACGGCGAAGAACAGCTCTTCCTTGCCCGCAAAGTGGAAGTAGACACCACCCTTGGTGACCCCAGCCCGCAGGGCGATGCCATCCAGCGTCGCGCCGGCGTAGCCGGACTCGGCAAACTCCGCCGTCGCCGCATCGATGAGGCGCGCGCGCAGGTGCGGGTCGGCGGAGCGCGCCATGCGAAGAGGGCCGCTACCGCGGCGCGTAGAACTCTTCGCGGACGTGCTTGGGCAGGTAGAAGTCGATCAGGAATGGATTCCAAGCCCGATCTTCCTGCGCGAACTGATCCATGTCCTGGTAGGCAACCGCGAAGTCGATCGCGTCGTCCTGCAGGTCCACCGGTTGCAGTCGCAGCCCAGTGCGCTCTTCCCACGGAATCAGGCGGCGGATCTTGCCATCCGCACCATCGTCGACGCGCTGCACGATCGCGCGCGCGCGACGCAGTAGATAAACGCGATTCTCTTCGCTGCGCTTGTAGAGCGAAGCGAGGTGGATCGAGAACACATCGGACTTGGTCGTGAGCGCCTTCTGGAAGTCCGCCTTCACCTGCGGATCGGGCAACTTGGCGAACTCCTCGACCTGTTCAAGGTCAGCGACCGTCGCGAAGAACTTGAGCTTCTTGTCCTGGCCCAGCTCCATGTTGCCAAAGTCGGAAAGCTCGGTCTTCGACTCGGTGGAGGCTTCTTGGTCCGCTTCTTCCTCGGACTCCTCATTGCGCCACTTGAGGATCGCATCGATCACGCGATCGGGCATCTTGTCGGAGGGCAGGATGGAACGCAGCACGGGCCGCGAAGCGGTGTTGATATTGATGCGAATGCCCTCGCCCATCGGCTGCTGTGGTGGGGCTTCGGTGCCACCCGGAGTGCCGCTTCCGGCGCCACTGCCCGCACCGCTCCCGGCACCACTCCCGCCCGGAGCGCCGGCTTCGCTGCCCCCCGGCGTGCCAGCCGCCTGCCCCTTGGCCTCCGCTTCGGCGCGTTGGCGGGCGACCTTCTCAGGGTCACCTGGATCCGGCGTAAGTGACGTCCAGATCGTCAGCACCGACTCGAAGCCAAGGTAGACCTTGCTATCGAGAACCTTGTCGTAGAACAGCTCCTCGGTCACCGACGGCAGCATCAAGAGCTCGTCGAGGTGCAGCGGAATCGTGATGTCCTGCTTCTTCGGATCATCACTCTTCAGGACCGGGCGCGGGATCGCCTCCGAATCGGCGCGCGTCGCCCATTCTTTGAGCTCTTGGACGATGCGCTCCGCGTCGGACGAACTGATATCAAAGTCCGAGTCTTCGCGCAGGGTATCGATGAGGCGAACGAGGCGGTCGCGCGAGAACTCGGCGAACTTCTCGTCGGGGCTCCAGAGCGCAAGGATGTTGAACTTGCGATTCTCGTCTTCCACCCAGACGTAGGTCGTGAGGTCGTTGTCCGGCTTGCCAACCGGCTGGAACCACGCATCGCGGCTGCTGTCGCAAGTCGCCGACGGGTCCGTCTCCTCTTCGCCCTCGGCGCCGCCAGCGCCGGCGCCACCAGCACCGGCCCCAGCCCCGGCCAGGGCACCTTCCAGCCCACCGGCACCCCCAGCCCCCTCTTCGCCCGCAGCCGCCGCGCTGGCCAGGTCCTGCAACAACTGGTCAGCAGCCTGATCCAGCTCGTAGACCATCTGCGTGCGCATGCGGGCGAGCAACGCATCGTTCTCACCCGTCGCTCGCACCATGCGGCCCGACACCACCAACTCGGCGACGAGGATGTAGAGCAGGATCGTGAAGATGAGGGTCAACACCAGGGCCACCCCGGACTCGGCGGCGAACGGCGATGGCGACGCGGAGGATCTGGGGTGGGGTTGAGCCATGGGCATCGACGGTTTTACAGCGGGCTTGGGACGGGCATGCTATCGGGTTCGTCCGGCAGACCGGTGCTGGGCCGCGGGTGCCCCCGAGGCAGACACCGTAACTATTTTAGTGACAACTCATTACAGCGATTCAAGGTCAGGACGAGAGAGTCTGGAGAATGCGCTCGATCGCGACCGAACTGCGGCCATCGCCATACGGATTCTGCACCGTCGCCATGGCACGGTAGGCCGCCGCGTCCTCCAGCAGCTCCGTCGCCGCCGCCACGATGCGGTCGCAGTCGGGCCCGACCAGCCGCGCCGCGCCGGCGGCGACCCCTTCAGGGCGCTCGGTTTCGTGCCGCAGGACCAGCACCGGTTTGCCGAGCGTCGGGGCTTCTTCCTGCACACCGCCGGAGTCGGTGAGGATCAGCGTGCACGCCTTCATCGCCGCGACCATGTCCGGATAATCCAAGGGCTCGCACAGCGTGATGTGCGGGTGTCCAGACAAGGTACCCTCGACGACGGAACGAACGTTGGGATTGGGGTGCACGGGATACAGCATCTGCACGTCCCCGCGATCGGCGATCGTCCGCAAGCCACGACAGACCTGTTCGAACGGCGCGCCGAAGTTCTCTCGCCGGTGCGCGGTCACCAGCACGAGCTTCTTGCCTGCGGGCGGCCGGAACTTCGCCGCATCGACTCGATCGGCGGCCCAGAGCAGGGCATCGATGACGCTGTTGCCAACCACATGCACCGAACTCGCGGGCACAGCCTCGCGCAACAGGTTCTGCCGCGAGGTCTCCGTCGGCGCAAAGTGCACGTCGGCAAGCCGTCCGACGATTGCGCGGTTGCCCTCTTCTGGAAACGGCTGCCACTTGTCACCGGTGCGCAGCCCAGCTTCGACGTGGCCAAAACGAATGCGGCGGTAGAACGAGCACAGCGCCGCCACCATCACGGTCGTCGTGTCGCCCTGCGCGAGCACGACGTCGGGCCGCTCCTCCGCAAGCACCGGATCCATCGCCGTGATCATGCGCGCGGTGAGGTCCGCGAGGCTCTGGTCCGGCCGCATGAGGTCGAGGTCGCGGTCCGGAGTGATGCCGAAGAACCCGAGGATCTGGTCGAGCATCTGGCGATGCTGGGCCGTGGCAAGCACACGACACTCTGCCCAAGGGGCAGCCCGCAGTGCGTGCACGACGGGGGCCATCTTGACCGCCTCTGGGCGGGTACCGATCACCACGAGGACTCGCCGCTTGCTCACGAATGTGCCTCCATCGCCAATTGCTTTTGCCCGTCACCGCACCTGATTGGCGCGGCGAGCGGCGATGATCGCAGATAGCGGCGGCAGATCCACCGGAAGTTCCCGGCGGCGAGATTCCAAGTGCAGCCGGAGCCGGATCAGAAGTTCACCGTCACCGTGTCGCCCGCGACAACCTCGGCGAAGCGGGGATCCCGCGGCGCCCCATTCGGCTCGTTCACGGTGACCTTCCAGCGACCCGGGCGGAGCCCCTCCAGCGTGCCTTTGCCGCGCCGCAAGAACTGCGACACCGGCGCGACCCCATCCACCGGCGTGCCGTCCTCCTGCACGGCAACGGCCCGCAGCTGCGCAAACTGCGGCGCATCCGCGACCTCGACCTTGATGCGGCCCGCAGCACCCAGCGTGATATCAACGCCTGACACCGTTCCTGACTGCGGCACTTCGACCGCGGCGGACACCGCCGGCGAATAACCCTTCGCGGTCGCACGCACCTGGATCGGCTTGCCAGGCTGCACGCCGCGCAGTTCGTAGAGACCCTCCGCATCGGTCTTCACCTGGGTGCGACCGCCGCCAGCCATGCCCTGGACATCGAAGCTGCCGGCGAGCTCCTCGAGCATCTGTGCCTGCTCGCTGCCAGTCCCGGCCCTCGGCCGAGCCGACACGATCGATACCGATGCGCCGGCGATGGGACTGCCACTGGCGTCCTTCACCGTGCCCCGCAACGAGGTCGCGTCGAGGTCGATATCGAACGTGTTCTCGCCAAGGCGCAACGTCACCGACACGGTGCTCGGCATGACCCGCTCGCGCGCCGTCACGCGCAGCCGATGCAGCCCTGCTGGCAGCTCCTTCAGCTCGTACGCACCGTCCTTGTCCGCGCGACCGCCTCGCCCCTGGCCGCCCATGTTGCCCATCATCTCGGCGATGCGGCCCTCCATGCCGTTCTCGCTCGGCGCGTCTTCCGCGCCCTCAAGGAAGGCGATCCGCGCCCCGGCCAGCGGAACGCCGTTCTCGCGCACGATGCCGCGCAGACTCGCGTTCGCGGCCTTCTTGAGCTCGACGGCGACCCTGGCGCCATCTTCGACCATGACCACCTGCCAACCCTCGTCAGCACCAGCCGGCCGACCGAGCGCGCTGGTCATCCGCGCTTCAAACATGCCCAGGTCCGGACCGCCGCCGCCGCCGCGCCGCTTCGACAGGCGGAACCGGTGCTCGCCTGGCGAGAGCCGCTCGAACGTGGCGAGTCCCTGCTTGTCGAGGTCGCGGCTGTCGCGTTCGTCCATCGGCGTCGAATGCTCGATGCGACCATCGACCACCGGCTGGCCATCGCTGTCCATGGCAGTCACCACGACGGCGCCGCCGCGCACGAGCAGCACTTCGTGCTTGCCGCCCTTGCCAGCGGGCAACTCGATGGACTCACTCGTGTATGGCGCAAACTCCTTGGTCTTCACAGACACGACGAAGCTGCCTTGGGCCGCATTGAGCACGCAACGGCCTTCGGCATCGGTCTTGCCCGACAGCGGCCCGCTGCCGCCCCCCATCTGGGCCAACTGTGCGAACGGATTGTCGTCCTGCCCGCCATTGGCCTTCTTGCTCTCGACCTTCACGGTGGCGGCGGCAATGGGATGTTGATCCACACCCGAACGCACCAGGATCTCCAGCACTGGGGCGGGCTCGAGTTTGATCGTGCCAAGGTCCATGCTGCCCGTGGTCGGCAGTGCAATGTCCTTGCGTTCGAACGACGCATAACCGACGGCATCGACGGATAGCTGCAGCGACTGCTTCTTCTTCGGACGCAGGTTGGAAATCGTCACCCGCCCTTCCGGATAGGCCTTGCTGCGGCCACTGCGCGGCATGAACGACATCATGTCCTCCATGCCACCAGCGCCGCGCAACTGGTCCTTCACCCACAACCGCTCGATCGGCGCGCCGGTCTTCTGGTCGACGGCGACAAACGTCACCGTGATGCCCGTGTCATACCGAAGTTCGAGACCCGTCGTGCCCGACGCGGCCTCGAGGCGCTGCGTGCAGAGCGCGTTGCCGGCAAAACCGCGGCCATTCTGCACCGCCCAGATGCGATAGGTCTTGCCCACCTGCAAACCGCGCAGCGTGAACGAGAAGTCGGCGCCGGTGTCGACGCTCTTCTCGCCGAAGTTGAACCCGACATCGACCGCCAGTTCCCCGATCTCGCCACCCATCACGCCCAGGAGGCCACTCGCGGCATCATTGCCCTTGCTGTCGTCGCGGCGCACCGAAGCCATCACGCGCAACGGCTTCTGGCCATCGGGAACGCCGAGAATACGGCCACTGAGCACTGCCCCCGGCTCGACGACGATCAACACCCCTTCCATGACGGCGCCCGGCTGCGCGCTGAGGTTCTCCAGCGTCGAACTCGGGTGTTCTGGATGACGGGCTCGCAGCACGAAGTCGCCGGGCGCGCAGTGGGTCAATTCGAAGCGGCCATCCGCATCGGTCTTGGCGATCAGCTCGCTCGCCGGATCCTGGAAGTCCTCGGCGCCAGGAAACTCGAAGTCGAACTCAAGACCACCGCGACCGCTGCGCGGCTCCTGCCGCTCCACACGCGCTGCCGCAACCGGCGATCCCGCGCGATCGACGACCCGACCCGACAGAACCACACCGCGCTTCAGGGTGAGCACCCCGACATCCGCATCGGCCTCCACGGGCCGCGGCACGCTCTTGTCGAGCACGACGTGGCTGCGCGCGAGAACCTGCAGCATGACATTGCGCCCTTTGCCAACCGCCGCGATCTGGAAGCGCCCATCGGCAGAGGTCACGGTCTCGGTGCGTTCACGCTGCTGCTCCCGCCAACGATCCGCCATCACCTGCGGATCGAAGTCCTCGAAGTCGGCAGGGTCAAAGTTCTCGAAGTCCCCGCCGCCCCAGCCAGCCGAGCAACGAACCCGGGCCCCCGCGACCGGACTGCCCTGGTCGTCAATCACCTGGCCGAGCAGGCCATGCCCCGTGGTCGCACCAGCGCCCCCGGCGCCCGTGCCGTCCGCGGCCACCGCCACACGCGTCGCGGCTTCGTCCGCACCTCCTGGCACCGTGGCACGAACCACCCCCGCAGTTTCCGACTCCGCTGGCGCCCCCACCTGGGCCTTCGGGCCGATCGGCAGATCGACGCCTGCTCCTTCGGCGAGGAAGAACCACACGCCGGCAGCTACAAACGCTGCAAGCAGGAAGAGGATGCCGAGGATGCGTGAGTTTTGCATGACAATGCGAAAGGGCGCAGAGTGGCCAAAGCGGCCATCATCCTGCCGAATGGCAGAGCGGCGCCGGTGGCAAGTTACCCGTTGGTCGCCGAGAAGTGGCCGGGGACGTAGTATCGCATCCGCAAACTCCGAATCGGCGAAGTCTCTCGAAGCGCCCGCGCTGCGCTTCGACCACTTTCCTGACCTGAGTCGCCCATTCCCCGCATGAATACGCTCCACTTCGCTGCCGGCCTCCTGGTGGTATCCCTCGCCGCCTGCGGCGCCCCCAATCCCCCCGTTGCCAACGCGCCTGGCGGCCAGACCGCTGCGCCGAAGGCAACTGCTCCTGCCCCCACCCCCACCACCGAGAACACCATGTCCTTCTACGACTTGAAAACCCAGAGCCTGGAAGGCTCCCCCACTGACCTCGGCACCTATCGCGGCAAGGTCACGCTCGTCGTCAATGTCGCGAGCGCCTGCGGCTACACGCCGCAGTACGCCGGCCTCGAGAAGCTGCACACCGAACTCAAGGACCGTGGGTTCGCGGTACTGGGCTTCCCCAGCAACGACTTCGGTGGCCAGGAGCCCGGCACGGCCGAACAGATCCGCGAGTTCTGCAAGACCAAGTACTCGGTCGACTTCCCGATGTTCAGCAAGGTGCAGACGAAGGCCGGCGACGGCCAGAGCCCCATCTATGCCGCGCTCGGCAAGGGTGGCTCGCTGCCGAACTGGAACTTCTGCAAGTACCTGATCGGCAAGGATGGCACCGTGCTCGGCTTCTACCCGTCGAAGGTCGCGCCGGATGACAAGGAGCTGCGCGCCGCCATCGAAGCGGCCCTGAAGTAGGCTTGAGCTTGCCCGCGCCCGCGCGGACAACGCGCGTCAGAGATCGTCTGAGCCGGTCGGCAAACCACGATCCGTGACGATGCGCGGGGTGATATGGAACTCGACCGTCGTTTCCGTGCGCGTCGTCGAAGTCGAACGGAACAGCATGCCGAGAATCGGAATGTCGCCCAGCAGCGGCACCTTGCTCTCGCTTTCGAAGCGCGTCTGCGACTTCAACCCGCCGATGACCAGCGTGTACTTGTCCTTCAGATAGACCGTGGTCACCGCCGTGCGAGTGCTGGTGATCGGCGTCACCACTGGCTCGGTGTCCGCGAAGCCCGTGATCGCGGACACATCCGCATAGATCTGCAGAATCACCGAATCGGTGCCAGCGATCATCGGGATGATGTTCATCTTCACGCCGACAGGCTTGAACTCGATATCCGTCGCGACCTGGGTACCGAGCTGGTTGATCTTCGCCTTCGGGAACGGCACCTGCGTCAGCGTCGAGATCGCAGCAACGCCACCGTTGCGCACGACGAGCTTCGGCGAACTCTGGATATCCGCGAGATTGTTCGCTTCGAGCGCCTCGAGGACCATGTTGAGCTCCCAGCTCTCGTGGATGCCACCGAGCGTGAACAAGCCGAGATCTGTAACGGGGGACACGCCGACGATCGGCTGACGCAGCGGGAAGATCGACGTGAACGAGCGCACCAGCTGGTTGCTGCTCAGGTTGTTCAGGATCGGCGTATTAGCGTCGACCGGCGAAAGTCCAAACGCGAGCGCGTCGGCCTTCGTGTATTCGACCACCTGCACGGTGATCTCGATCTGCGGGATGCTCGAGTAGAACAGGTCGAGCGCGGCTTCGAATGCCGTGAGCGCGGAAGGTTGGCCCGAGACGAGCGCGAGCGCGACCTTCGGAGCACTCGCAGCGTCGCTCGGCAACGGTGTTCCCTTCACTGCACTGGTGGCCGCATTGGGGTCGACAATCCCGGCCCCACTCAGGATCTCGAAGTCCGGAACGTAGGTGACGTCGACTTCGTACCCCTGCAGCATGCGGCCGAGGATGCTGCGACTCGCCTGGCCGCCGACCTTGGTGCCCGGCGGCGGCGTCGGCATGGAAACCCCACCTGGAATCGGCTTGTCGGGCGCGATTTCGGCGATGAGTTTGAGGAACGTCGTGCCCAAGTCGCCAGCCAGGAAGTACTGCTTGGTGACCGATCCGTCCGGCGAGATGAGCACACTGCTGCCAAACTGCGTACGCAACCTCGCATCGCGCTGCCGCTGACTCTCTTTCGGATCCTGCTGCGGCTCCTGAAGCACTTCGGCCGGCGGCACACCACCACCGAGACTCCAGGCCAGCGGACCTACGGACGAACCGCCTCGACCACTGCGATCGAGGATCTTCGCGTCGAGGGACATGGGTGGATCCACCCGTTTCGGAGGGCCAGATACACACCCTGAGAGAGTGAGCAAGATCCCAAGCCCAGTCGCCGCACAGACGCGCGGAGCGCGCCCGATCCGATGGGAAGCATGGCTTGGTTCCAGGCCGAGGCGAGGGTCTACCACGTGGCAGATTCTGTGCGCTGGAAACGAGAAGGGCGAGGATTAGTCCTGGCTTGTCGCAGGATCGCGAAGAAAGGCCGCGCGGACTCCGCAGGCGGGCGTCGGCGGAGGGACGCCAAGAGAAAGGCACCGCGACGGAGAAACCTCACTCGCCGAGCTTGGCGACAACCTTGTCCGTGAGGTCCACCGCTTCCTTACCCTGCTTGTCGAGGATGTCGTCCTTGCGGACCACCATGTCACGACTCTCGTCCTGCGCTATCGACTTCACTGCCTCGCGGACCTTGCTGTTCATCTTCTGGAGCAGCTGCTTGCCCTGGGCGGAGTCGGGGTCGATGCCCTCGGACTGGATCTTCTGCCACTCCTTGGTCGCTTCTTTGGCCTTTGCTTCGTCCACGAAAGCCGGCGCCGTCGTATTGCTCGCATTGCCGCAATAGACGACCGCGCCGCGCTTCAAGGTCACCTGGGCCGCCAACGGCGCAGACAAGCCGGCGAGCAACACCAAGAGAGAAAGCGACTTGCGGAAGGAGACGTTCATGACGGCAGCAAAGCGGGCAAGGGAGGACTTTCCGGAGTTTGGCGGGTCAGTCCGCCGGCCCCGAGGCTCTCATCCCTCAGCAAAGCTCGGACCATCCCCTTTAGCCATCGTCGGCATTCGCACGTAAAGCCCTTGAGAAAGAACGTTTGGATCCATCGAAAATACAATTGGCCAAATGGACGCCCAAGTATTCGCCATTTGGCCACAGGCTAACCAGAACGTCTACCCCCGTGCCACGGCCCGGTAGAAGGCACCACGTCGCGCGCCAACCCTCTCAACGAGACCAATTCTGACCAATTGCTGAAGGTCCCGCAGGCTAGTGCGATGCGACACTCCGGCTGCCGCCATGTGATCCTCGGTCTTCAGGCTGCCGCGCTCACGGATCAAGTGCAACAGCGCTACCAGACGCTCAGGCAATTCGTCGGGCGAGGGGGCAGGGGTCACCACAATCCTGGTCGCCGAAGGCAGCACGATCACGGGCTCCGCGTCGCCAACGATTCCAGACTCTCCGGTCGGGAGAACCACCGAAACCGGCATAGCTGGCTGGTTCTCCTTCGCGGTCGAATCCCGGGTCGCCGGGCGCACGGTCACCTCGGAACGATCTGCGGCAGCTGGGGAGGCACCGGCAAACCCGCCAGTTCCCGCGAGGGCTGCCAGCACATCCCGGTGCTGAACCACGGTGCCACGCGCCATGATCATCGCGCGAAATACTGTCTTGCGCAATTCTCGGATCTTGCCGGGCCAGTCGTACCGGTAGAGCTCGTCCATCGCATCCGTGGACAACGACGTCACCTGGCTCTGCCCGGCTTCGACCACCTCCCGACGGAAGTGCTCGACGAGACCACCGAGCTCCGGCTTGCGATCCCGAAGCGGCGGAACGAGCACGACGAGACCCTGCAGCCGGTAATAGAGGTCTTCGCGGAACCGCCCTTCGGCGACCATGCGCCCGATGTCCCGGTTGGTCGCAGCAATCACGCGCACATCGACCTTCACGGGCTCAGAACCGCCAACGCGATCCACCTCGCGCTCCTGCAACACACGCAACAACTTCACCTGCACGTCGAGCGGAATGTCGCCGACCTCGTCCAAGAACAACGTGCCGCCGTCCGCCTGCTCGAAGCGCCCGATCTTGCGGCGCTCCGCGCCCGTGAAGGCCCCCTTCTCGTGGCCAAACAACTCACTCGCCAGCAAGGTCTCCGACAGAGCCGCACAGTGCACCTTGACCAGCGGCCCTCCAGCCCGCCGACTCCAACTGTGCACGAGGTTGGTCAACACCTCCTTGCCGACACCGGTCTCCCCTTCGAGCAGGATCGGCAGGTCCGTGGGGGCCACGCGGCGCAGCGTGGAGTAGACCTCGCGCATCGAAGGGCTGATCGCCGTAACGCCAGCCCGCTGCAGGCTTTCATCGGACTCCATCGCCGACGCACCAGGCGTGTGCACGGCAGCGAGCCGTTCGCGCACGCAATCGAACAACAACTCGCTGGAGGGAGCATCGTCGGGAAACTGCACGACGACCGCGCTGGGACGCGATTCTTCGACCTCGTTCTCCGGCAGCTGCCGAACCAGATCCGTCCACGCCGCGAACACGCGCTCCAGCAACATCTCGGCTTGGGCGCGCTGCACACCAGGCATCACGGCCTGGACGCGGCCCGCACCTTCATGACAGAGCACCGCGTCCGCTGGCAACTTCTCGCGAAGGATGCCAATGAACCGTCGTAAGCCTCGCGGCCGGCGGTCCCCGTCGCCCAGCGCCACAGCCACCATGGCCAACGGCCGGCCGCGCTGCTGCGCGAGCGAGATCTCGTCGACGGTACGCCGCCGGAAGTACTCGGGAGTGAAGACCCCCGTCACCGGATCCTGCACCGCGAGACGATGCAACTGCGCGCGCTCAAGGGCGATCGCAGCCTGAGCAACCACCGTGCTCAACAGGTCGAGATCGACCGCCAGGGGCTCCGGGCGCTCGAATCCGAGCAGTACCGCACCGCGCGTTCGCCCTGCGAACACGATGGGTAACCCAACTGTCGAACGAACTTCTGGTAGCACCTCGCACCACGGGAATGGCAGCCCACCGGGCCGGGATCCGCTCGAGAACGCACCGCCGATGCGAGCCATGAGCGCCCCAATCCCCCGCGCAAACAGCGCCAGCGGCTCACCACCCGTGTAGACCAGTACGCGATCCACTTCGCCATCGACGAGAATGACCCGCACGGCGTCTGCCGCGGTATGCGCGGCGCAGAACGTGCGCAGCACCCCGAGGGTGTGCGTCTCATCCGCCTGCGCGGACAACTCACGCATCGCCCGATTCAACGCCTGCAGGTCCTGGAGGCGCCCTTGCAGATCGGCGGCCATCTGGTTGAACGTGCGCGTCAACCGCCCCATCTGCCCACCCTCATCGACGACGACGCGCGTTTCCAGGACGCCGCGCGACAACGCCTGCGCACCTTGCTCAAGGCGCTCGATCGGTCGACTGATGCGACCACTGACGACGAAGGAAAGAAATGCCGCGAGCACGACCAGGGAGCCGGCGACGAGCAGGAAAAACGCGCGCACCGGAATGCGCCCGATGGCGAGCTCCAGCGTGGCCCGCTGGTCTGGCTGCGCAACCACGAGCAAGCCGCGCGGAGTGTCCTGCAGGTCGCGCAGAACCTCGCTGCCGAAGACAAACCCTCCGAGCACCGACCCACCGCGCTCCACGATGGGCTGGCGTTCTTCCAAACCGAGGGTGAGCGCCCGTTCGCGCGAAGCCATGACCGCGGGGTCCATCGCCTGCCCCAGCATGACGTCCGCCTCCGGCTTGCCCGCGCCAGCCGCCAACGGATAACCACGCGCATCCGTGAGCAGAACGACCTGCCCCGGCGCCAGAGCACCGAGCAGGTTGCTCTCGAGTGGTCTGCCCGCGGTCAGACTGAAAGTACCGCCGCGCACCGTTTCCTCGGCGCGTACGCCGATCATCATGATGCCCCACTGCATGAACACACCTGGATCGAGACGAGCCGGCGTCTCGACGTTGGCCATGCGCACGTCCCCCGCCACGATCACCGACGGTTCCGATGCCGCCGCACCGGGCAAGGACTGCCACTCGAGGCGCAAGAACCCACCGCGCCATTCCGGCGGCAACTGCCCCGCCATCAACTTCTGCAGTTCGATCAAGATGGCTGGCTGCACCTTGGCAAACTGCGCTTCTGGCACCCGCTCCAGCTTGCTGCCAACGAGCGTCGTCAAGTCGTGCAACCACTGCCGCGCCGAACCGCGCACCTTGTCCTTTTGATCCTCGAGCTGCCCGATGGCGCTGCGCACCGTTGCACGCATGCCTTCCTGCACATCCGTGGCGTGACCACCTTCGAGGACCTGCACCAGCACGAGGGACAACAGGCCCAGCGGCACCAGCGATGCCACCGACAGGACCGTCATCAACCGGAAGCGCAGGTTGGTCGCGACGGCGAGCAATTCACTGAGCAACACCAACAGGAGCGGCGTGCTGATCAAGCACAACAGGAAGCCGAACAGACTGTTCGATTGCCGCGCCGAAGCCCATTCGACATCGCGCGAACCGACCGCCAGCACGGCGCCATCCCAACCATCACCGGCCAGCGGCGCAAACAGCATCACGTGCCGACAGCCATCCGGGGACAATGTCTCCGTCGCCGAAACACCTGCGCCCGACACCGCTCGCGGCAACGCGGCAATGTCCTTCTGCTGGTCTGCAGACAAAGTCGACTCGCTGAGACGGCCGCCGCGATAGATCGATACGGCGGCGTCGCGACGTATCGGCTCCAAGAAGTCCGGTGTAAACCAACGTTCGAGGCCTTCCCCCATCAACGGGGAATCGGGCGGGTCCTGGGGTGCCGCAGCGCGTTCGTTGCCAAAGACCACCGACCGGAATCGAACGCGGTACTCGGCCAGGTTGTGAAACTCAAGCGACTCGATCTCGGCGCCCGCCGGCAGGTCCAGCACGGGATAGACGAGGTTGACGTGCTTCTCCTTGCTCTCGTCAATCCAACTCAGCGCGATGGCCGCCGGCGAACCATCCGGTGGCTCGTCGCGCGTGTTGTGCACCGCCATCTCGTAGAACATGCTGACCTGGTGCTCGAGCACGATGGTGCGCTTTGGCACGTCGCCTCGGAAGTGCAGCACGACCTCCGCGATGCGCGCTCCCGGATTGGCAGTCGGCACCCCCGGGTACTCCGCGCGATAGAACATCCACATCTTCTGCGCGACTTCAACATTGGCCGGCAGCGTCACCTTCGCCGTCGCTCCCGGCGCCAATTCGATGCCGGCATCCCGCGGATACCCGCCGCGCAGGTCCGTGAGCACGCCACCGAGCGAGGGCGTGCCGAGCATGAGTGGTTCGATCTGCCCCTGCGAAGAAGTCTCCAGCGACAGACCAACAAGGCGCAGATCGGCACCGCGTTGCGCCGCTACGGACAACGCGCGCAGGTCGCGATCGAGCGAGATCGGCACGACACAGATCTCGAAGTAGTCCCGCCCGAGCGCCGATGCGTCCGTGAACGTGCGCGCGACATCGATGACCTGGGTCCGCTTGTCCGGCTGACCCTTGTCATTCTGCCCAAAATCCAACTCCAGCCGCAGCCGCGGCACTTCCGGTTCGCGCACCGGAAAGGTCACCGAAGGCACGAACGGCCGGCCCAGCACGAGATGCAGCTGGGTTCCGCGCAACGGCGGATCAAACGTGAAGGACTCCGCCCGTTCGATCGGCAGCGGCAGCCAGTATGGCCGCACGGGCATGTCGAGAAACCACTGCACGCCGGGTCCGAACTGGTCTGGCACCAGCATCGCAAGCTGTCGGTAGTTGGTGGTGCGCTGGCGCACGATGCGCTTGCCGGCGAGCAGGTCCATGAGCACCCGATCGCGGCTTGGGCCGCGGTAGCTCTTCAGGGATCCGCGCTCAAGCGCACCGAGGCCCGTTTGCAGCGTCGCCAACGTCTGGTCGAGTCGTTCGCGCTGCCGCGCTGCCCGTTGGTCGGTTCGCAGGGTGGGCAACCAGAGTCCCAAGGCAAACAATAGCAGGCCCGCGCCCACCAACGTGGGCCGCAACCATTGCGCGCGCGACCGGATCCGTGTCCAGCCCCGCAGCAGGAAGATCAGTGCCACCACCGTCGCGAGCGGCACCAGCAAGTAGGGCAGATCCTCAAGAACCGCGCTGGACAACAACGGTTGCCCACCCTCGCGGGAAACCAGGGCGCCAGGCGGCGGCAGGTGCAGGACACCGAGGCTCGTCGTCCCACCCTGCGTCCCGATGCCCGGCGCCCCCGCGCCCGATACCGGGTCGCGACCATCCCACGAGAGCACCGTTGCTCGACCGCCGTCCGCGTCGTCGTGATCGTGAACCACCACGTTGAAGCCGAGGCTGGCACTGCCCGGCCGCAGCCCCGTGAGCTGGTGGAACGGGATTGCCGCCTCGAACTGGTAGGTGTTGTTGTCGAGACGCCGCCCCACAACCCGCACACCCGCGAGAGTCGCACCGCCCTGCCGCGTTCCCCCCTTCTGTCCTTCCATCCACACCCAAGGCCGACGCTCGTTCATCGGCATGAGCTGCAATTGCAATTCGGACGGCCGCATCACCGAACCATCGGCTTCGGACGCGAAGCCTAGAAACAGCGCGATCCGGTCCTGGTTTTCAAACGAAGCGAGGCTCTGATCCGCGGAAATCTGGTCATCACGAATCTGGCCAGCCAGGTAGAGGTGGTTGGTATCGCAGGCCAGCTGGAAGTCGGCGGATGCGTCGTCTCGTCCAGACCAAAACTCTTTCCCTACAATAACTTGCGAATCATCACGGAGGCGAATCCGAGCCTCAACGCGGCGCCAATCCGACAAATCGCCATCGATCGTGGGCGACAGCCATGGAATGGCCAATTCTGGTGCTGCGACTTGAGCCGTGACCATTCTGGTCAGGCACAGCAGGCAAAGCACGGCAATCCAGGACTTGGCCCGGTGAAGCATGGACTGCGAATCCTAGCCTAGCTGTCGCGGTCCCGACAACCACCCCACCAAAACCGAACGAACCCGGCAGGCTTGGCCTACCGGGTTCGAACGAACGGTCGCGGCGCTTGGCACCGCACCAAGGGCTGTCTAGCGGCGGCCGCGACGACCACCGCGACGGCGATCCCCACGGTCTTCCGTGTCCTCGCCCAGCAGGCTATCGATGGACTCGAGCTTGCCGACATCCTGGACGGGCGTCGGTGCTACGACCGGCTTCTCCGGTGCGTCATCCTCGTAGTCCCCGAACTCAGCCATGGGCATGTTGGCGCGATCGCCACGGGCGGCGCGTTCCGAACGGTCGCTGCGCGGGGTGCGCTCCATCGGCGCGCGGTCGGGCCGCGGGCCACGGTCCATCGGGCCACGGTCAGCACGCGGCGCGCGATCCAACGGTGCGGGCCCCCGCTCCGGACGCGGCCCACGATCGTCGCGCGGCGCGCGATCTTCGCGGGGAGCCCGGTCTTCACGCGGGGCGCGGTCATCCCGGAAACCACGCTCCGGGCGATCCGAAGGTGCCGGCCGGTCGGTGCGAACCGGACGGTCCGCGAAACGATCCGGGCGCGGCCCACGGTCGTCACGCTCAGGGCGTTCCACTCGCTCCGGACGATCTGCCCGCTCAGGACGATCGCCAAAACGGTCGCTGCGAACCGGGCGGTCCGCGAAACGATCCGGGCGCGGGCCACGGTCCATGCGGTCATCGCGCACGGGACGATCCGTGCGCACCGGACGGTCTCCACTCTCGGGACGGACTTCGGGACGGCCCTCTGGGCGATCCGAACGATCGCCGAAGCGATCACTGCGAACCGGACGGTCCGCAAAACGATCCGGGCGCGGGCCGCGATCGGGACGATCCCCGCCATCCACCACGTCGCGCTCGGGGCGTACCGGGCGATCCATGCGCGCCGGGCGGTCGAACCGCTCGGGACGATCGCTCATTTCGGGGCGAACAGGCCGGTCCGCACGTTCGGGGCGGTCCATGCGCGCCGGGCGATCGCTGCGCTCGGGACGATCCGAGTGCATCGGACGGTCACTGCGCTCGGGGCGATCCGCGTGCATCGGACGGTCCATGCGCTCGGGGCGATCCGCGCGCTCCGGACGGTCCATGCGCTCGGGGCGATCCGCGCGCTCCGGACGGTCCATGCGCTCGGGGCGATCCGCGCGCTCCGGACGGTCCATGCGCTCGGGGCGATCCGGACGCTCCGGACGGTCCATGCGCTCGGGGCGATCCGGACGCTCCGGACGGTCACTGCGCTCGGGGCGGGCAGGGCGATCCGGGCGATCGCCAAAACCACCGCGCGGCCCACGATCCGGGCGTTCCGCACGTTCTGGACGAACGTCCGCAACCGGCGCCGCAACCGCGGGAGCATCACCAGCCGGAGCTGCTGCTGCACCACCACGTTCCGCGATCAGGATCGCCTTGCGGCTGAGCTTCACCTTGCCGAAGTCATCAATGCCGATGACCTTGACCTTGAGCATGTCGCCGATGCGCACCACATCCGTGACCGCGCGGATGAACTCATCCGACAGTTCGGAGACGTGCACGAGGCCTTCTTGTCCCGGCAGGATCTCGACGAACGCGCCGAACTCCTTGATCGCCGTGACCCGACCCTCGTAGATCGTGCCGAGCTCGACCTCGGCGGTCATCGACTTGATATGCTCGACAGCAGCCTTGACCTTGTCGGAGTTGATGCCGGTGATCGTGCAGATACCGCCATCTTCGATCGAGATCTTGCACTCGAACGTCTCCTGCATCGCGCGGATGTTCTTGCCACCCGGGCCGATGATGAGGCCGATCTTCTCGGTCGGCACCTTGACCGATTCGAGACGCGGCGCGTTCGGGCTGAGGTCCGCGCGCGGCTTGGCGAGCGCCTTCAGCATCTCGCGCAGCACGTGCAAACGACCCTGGCGAGCCTGTTCGAGCGCTTCGGCCATGATCGCGCGCGTCAGACCTTCGCACTTGATGTCCATCTGCAGGGCCGTGATGCCACGACCGGTGCCGACGACCTTGAAGTCCATGTCACCACACGCATCTTCGCTGCCGAGGATGTCCGTGAGGATCGCGTACTTCTTGCCTTCCATGACAAGGCCCATCGCGATACCCGCGACCGGCTGCTTGATCTTGATGCCGGCGTCCATCATCGCGAGCGTGCCTGCGCACGCGGTCGCCATCGACGAACTGCCGTTCGACTCAAGAATCTCGCTCGTGAAACGGATCGTGTAGGGGAAGTCCTCACGCGCCGGGAGCACCGGATCGAGACCGCGTTCGGCGAGCGCACCGTGGCCGATTTCGCGGCGGCCAGGCGTGCCAACGCGCTTCACTTCGCCCACCGAGAACGGCGGGAAGTTGTAGTGCAGCAGGAAGCGCTTGCGCGGCTCCGGCATCAGGCCGTCGACGATCTGCTGATCGTCCGTGCTGCCGAGCGTCACCACACCGAGCGCCTGCGTCTCACCACGCGTGAACAGCACCGAGCCGTGCACGCGAGGCAGCACACCGACTTCGATCGTGATCGGACGCACCGTCGTGTGGTCGCGACCGTCAGCGCGCGTGCCGCGCAGCACCGATTGACGTTCGCCATCCTTGACGATGTCACCGACGATCTCGGCGAGGTTGGCGTTGTAGGCCTTGACCTGCGACTCGCTGAGGCCGGCCGGGGCCGGGAATGCCGAGCACGCCTTCTCCTTGGCGGCCTTGATCGCGGCGCTGCGCACCTGCTTCGTGCCGACCATGATCGGCGCTTCGCGCAGCAGCTTGCCGAACTGCGCTTCGATCGCCGCAACGAGCTTCTGGTCGGGAACCGGCGGCGTGAAGGCCATCTTCGGCTTGCCGGCCTTGGCGACGAGCTCATCGATCATGCCAGCGACTTCGCGCACGACGCTGTGCGCAAGTTCGAGCGCCTGGATCATCACCTCTTCGGTGACTTCCTTGGCGCCAGCTTCCACCATCATGATGGCTTCGTCGTGGCCGGCGACCGTGAGGTTGAGCTTGTTGTCCGGGCTCTGCAGCTCGCTCCAGAGCGGGTTCACCTGCAGCTTGTCGTCCTTCATGCCGATGCGCACCATGCCGAGCGAACGGCCGTGCGGCAGCGAGCTGATGGCGAGGGCGGCAAAGGAAGCGATCGCGGCAATCACGTCGGGATCGTTTTCGCGATCGGTCGACAGCACCTGCGAGAGCACCTGCACCTCGCGCTTGAAGCCATCCGGGAACATCGGCCGGATCGAACGATCGATCAGGCGGCAGCAAAGGATCTCCTTCGTCGAAGGGCGACCTTCGCGCTTGAAGAAGCCACCGGGGATCACGCCCGCGGCCGACGTCTTCTCGCGGTAATCGACCGTGAGCGGGAAGAAGTCGATGCCGTCCATCGCCTTCGCGTTGTTCACCGTCGCGAGCACCATCGTGTCGCCATAACGGGCGACCACGGCGCTGTCCGAGAGCTTGGCCATGCGGCCCGTCTCGAGGCTCAGCGTGCGCCCACCAATCTGACGCTCCACGACAATCTTGCCGGTCGACTTGCCGGTCGAAACCGGCGCCGCGGCGGCTGCGGCGCGCGGTGCGCGGGCCGGCTTGCTCTCGGCAACCTTGCCTTCCACAGCCTTGCTTTCCGTGGCCTTGCCTTCCGCGGCCTTGGCGGCCTTCGGAGCTGCCGTCTTGCTGCCAGCGGCCGGCTTGCGCGGCGCCTTCGCCTTGGGTGCTGCGGTGGATTCGTCTACTACCTTCTTCTTGCTAGCCATTTGCGATTCTCTTCGTTTTTCTCTCTCTTCGTTTCCTCGTGAACTGCACGGCGCTGGCTGCCCCCACGTGGGGCCCAGGCAAACGCCGTGGAGCGGGCAAAGCCCGCAGTCCCGGACTTCGCCGCACCAGGCGACGAAGCCGTGACCGGTGCCGCCGCGGACGTTGGTTCTGCGAACCGCGGCCACAACAGCAAGAACTCCGACCCAACAGGGGACGGATGCTGTGCAACTGAGCACCGGGCGCAGCACACAGCGGAATGGCGGCCAATGCCGCCTCTCTCTGCCTCACCGCCCGCAGACACTGCGGCCTTGCCACGCGATGCGTGGTCAAGGACGGGCTTGGCACAAACTCGGGGGTACACCATGGGTGCAGCCCCTAAAACAAACTTGTTCGTTCAATTCTCCTGGAGAACCCCACCGATCGAATCGGCGGCGGTCCAGGGTTGGAATGGGGCGATTGCGACCAGACCCATTCTGGCCAGGGGACGCACCCGCCCAACTGCACTACTTGCGCAGGCCGAGCTTCTCGGCCAGTTTCACGTAAGCGCTCAGGTCCGTCCGGCGAAGGTAGGTCGTCAGCTTGTTGCGACGGTTAACCTTCTTCAGGAGGCCGTGACGGCTGTGATAGTCCTTCGGGTGGCGCTGCATGTGGCCGGTGAGATCCTTGATCTCGGCCGTGAGGACTGCGATCTGCACCTCGGGCGAACCGCTGTCCTTCTCGTGGCGCTTGTTCTCCGAAATGATCTGCTGCTTGGTTTCTGCTGCGATGGTCATCCCTGAATCCTTGTTGGTATCTCAGAACCAGCGCGCCAGAACAGGGCATTCCAGCCGCGCGGTCGGCCCTCGAGGGGCTCTAGTCCTTGGAATAAGGGGGCAGAGGATACCGAACGGACCTCCCCTCGCGCAATAGCGCAGCCAAGCACTCCACCCTGAATCGGTCAGGGGAGGCAGGCGCCACGAACAGATCCGGCGAGCAGGCCTGGACTGGCCCGCTACTACCGACCCCCTCCCTACCGACCAACGCCGGTGGGCTGGTGCTCGGGCAGCCGCAGAAGCACTTCGCGAATCATCATCTCGCCGCAGCTGCGGGCCATGCTGTCCCGATCCAGCGGCGAAGCGCCCGCGCCACCCGCCTTGATCTCCCCGCTCAGCGTCCCGAACCAGAGCTGCTGACCGTCATTTCCCACCAAAGCCGCCTGGCAACGGAAGTTAACACGCTTTGTCACCATCAGGGACGACTCGTCCCAGTGGTCGATCCGGAAGATCATCATGGCGTCTTCCGAGCTGTGGCCGGCCAGCTTCCGGAACACGGCCGGCTCCAGGATCGACCCACCCGTCGACCGGGCCGCAGCGACATCCGCATTGCCCCGCATCGCGGCATCGACGGTCGACGCCGTGAGGGGCGTGTACTTCCGGTCGACGAGCTGCCGCATGAGCTCCTGGCGCAGGAATACGAGGTGCCGGGTCGCGCCACCGCCAGCCGAGGCATCCTCAACCGGCAACACCGCAACTTCCGCCGGGCTGCGGGTCAGTAGGGCCGTTGCGGTCGTGAACGACGGGTTGATCGACATCGGCTCGACCGTCTTGCACCCCGCAGCGAGCAGGAGCAGAACCCCGGCCACCAGCCCCGCAAGGCGGGACCGCGAAGGGGATCCGGACGGGAAAGGACGCGACGAGAGAGGCAACGAAACTGGGGGCTGGGCCATGACCGATCCTTGGCAGACGATTCGGCCCCACCATAGCAAGTGGCGCCGGGACGGGGAAGCACGGGCACGGTCAACTCACGCATTCCGGCGTGTGCCCGTCATCCTGCGGCAAGAACCGATTCGACGCCGGATCGAACACCGTGAGCAGCCCATCGTGCAGATCGAAGTGCCAGCCGTGCACGGCGAGCATACCCTTTTCCACGCGCTGCCGGATCGCCGGAAACGTCTCGAGGTTGCGCACCGACAAGCGGATCGCCAACCGCTCGCACAGCGTCGCACGTTCTTCGGCCGGCAGGCGCGGCGGCGTCATCGCGGCGGCCCGCGCCTCCTGGGCGAGACTCATCCAGGAAGTCAGAAAGCGCATCGGCTCGGAGCCCACCGGCGGACCTTCCACGAGCGCGCGAATGCCACCGCACTGAGAGTGCCCCAACACCACGATATCCCGGACCCCGAGCACCCCCACCGCATACTCGAGCGCCGCGCTGGTGCCGTGGTAGGAGCCCGACTCTTCGTAGGGCGGCACGAGGTTCGCCACGTTGCGCACGACGAACAAATCGCCTGGGTCACAGTCGAAGACGATCGCCGGGTCGACGCGAGAGTCGCAGCAGGCAACCATCGCGGTGCGGGGGCGCTGCCCTTCGCGCGCAATGCGTTCGAACAGCACCCGCTGGTCGCGGAATCGACCGGCCCGGAAGCGCTGCCAGCCGGCCATCAGGTCTGGGATCGGCATGGCTCCTACTTAGCCCGCCGCGACCACAAAGGCACGCACCAGTCCCGAGCTTCGCAGCGACCCTTCAACCGGACCGCACTACCTCACGAGCGTCGTCGTGCGGTGAATCGCCTCGAGCGACAGCGCGTTCAACGCCGTCACAAACGTGCGACCGCCGTCCTCATCCCAGACGCCGATTGGATCCCACGAACCCGCGAAGTTGCCGTCCGTGCGCTGGTGGTCGAGCAACATGGTGATGGCTCCGCGCCATCCATCCCAGTACTCCCCGCCCATCTGGTACATCGCGTAGGTGCCAAAGTACCAATACACGGCGTCAATACGGTCCTTCTCCCAGGCCGGCAAACGCGCGAGCAGGCGCTCCGCCGACTTCTTCAGGATCGGCTTCGACCCGGGACTCTGGCCGATCATCAATCGCCCATACATCGCGGCAGCGGTCATCGCCTCGCCCTGATTGACTGGGAACCGCTGCTCATGATCCCCCGGCTTGCGCGACGAGGGTTCGCCAGCCTTCGAATAGCCCGCGCGCCCATCGTCACTGGTGACCT
Source organism: Planctomycetota bacterium (assembly GCA_020851075.1). Taxonomy (GTDB): domain Bacteria; phylum Planctomycetota; class UBA1135; order UBA1135; family UBA2386; genus JADZDL01. The sequence continues at coordinate 28,116 of JADZDL010000160.1, forward strand.
GATCGTACCAGACCCCGGCGATGTTGATCGCCGCTTCGTTGACCTCCAAGCCAAAGGACTTGCCCGAGGCATACGCGGCGATCGCCCACGTCGTCACCGACGTATCGTTGTCGTTGTCGCGCGGTTGGTAGCGCCAGACCGCGTAGGGATTGCGGTGGGATTCGAGGTAGTTGATACCCTTCTGGGCAACCGGCTTGAGCAACTGATAGTTCGACAAGCCATACGCCTCGCACATCGCATAGGCCGCGATCGAGTGGTCGTAGATGAAGTCGTGCGACGCATTGACTCCAAACAGCCCGTTTTCCTGCTGCTGGTCGCGCAACCACTTGATCGCGGTCGAGAGGCTCGCCTTGTAGGGCCCTTTACGAAGGGTGCTGCCATTGCCGAGCATTGCGAGAATCGCCAGGCTCGTGACGCCGACATCGTGAACGGCGTTGCCGGGGCCATCCGCGGGCTCGCCACTCGTGTCGTGCTTCATGAAGGAATCGGCATCCCAGCGACCGGTATCATCCTGATGCGCCACGAGCCAGTCGAGCGCCGACTTGATACTCGCGGCGAGGCGCGCGGCGTCCGGCGCCGGGACCGCGGGCTTTGGTGTAGCCGAAGGCTCTGGCGGCACCACTTCCACGACGCGCCGAGCCATGATGGGCGGCGCCGCGGGCATGCCAGCCGGTGCGGCACCGGGCTTGAATGCGAAGGTGTGCAACAGCTGCAGGGATTGCAGGTCGAACTGGTAGAGCACATCGCCGCGGATCACAAACAGGAAGCGCTCCGTCGCATACATGCTCGGTGTGGCGCTGATGCCGGCGGCTTGGGCCGCAGCCGCCGGGTTCTCCCGGGGTGCTGGATTCTGCCGGGGCACTGGCTGACCTTGGGCCGGTAACCACCCTGGAAGCAGAGCGCCAAAGAACAGGGGGAAGGCAACGAACGCGCCAGCAAAGGACCTTCTCATGGGGCTACCTCATGGCGCCGGTTGGACAGCCGGCGATGTGGCGACCGACAACGGAACACCCCGCCGATGGGTTCAGTGCGATTTGTTCCCCAGTTCGATTCTAGCGTCGTTGGCGCGGGAGAGCCGGGTACGGCCGTCCAGGCATCAACTTCTCCCCGTCGGAAAAGCCCTCCGGGCGGTGCCTCAACTGCTCCACTAGCAGGCTTCGCCAGCGCAGGAGCTCCGGATGGGACGCCTCCTCGCGCACCAGATCGCGCTCTTCGCGTGGATCCCCATCGAGATCAAACAACTGCTCCGCGCCATCGAGAGGTCGCCAGATGTACTTCCACCTACCGTCCGTCAACGAGTGGAATGCCTGCTCCTGGCTGTAACAATCGGCATGTTCGCAGTGCAGCCAGTCGCGCACGTGTTTGGTCTTGGCGCGCATGACCGCAGTCAGACTGATGCCATCGAGATCCGCGGGCACCTTGGCACCAGCCAGCTCCAACAACGTCGGCATCAGGTCTTCAAGGCACACCGGTTGGTTGGAGCGCAACCCGGCCACCAGCCCCAGCTCCGCGGCTCCTGCGATCAAGAACGGAATGTTCGCAGACCCTTCGTAGGGCTCGCATTTGCGGTAGTAACCGTGGTCACCAAGCATCTCGCCGTGATCGGAGATGACAACGATGAGCCATGGGCGCCCGGCCTCGCGACTTCGTTTGCGGAACGCATCGAGCAGTGGACCAATCGCCGAGTCGAGCTGGCAGATCATCGCGAAGTAGCCGGCCTGCGCATTCCGAAGCGTCGCACCTTCGAGGCGCACACGATGTTGTTGCGCATCCCCGACCGGCGACAACGACGGCCAATCCACCCAACTGCCATGCGCAGGCTTCGGCAATTCGGCTGCGAGGCATTGTTCGAAGATAGCCTTCGCAGGAAACAGCGGCGAGTGCGGGGCGTAGAAGGAAGCCGTCAAGAACAGCGGCTGCTTGGCGGACGCTTCGCCGAGCACCTTGGTCGCCTGCTGCACCACCCAGGCGGTTGGATGCAGCTCGTCGGCAAGCGGCCACGCTTTCGCTTCCCAACCGTTGAACGACAACCCGAGTCGTTCCACAACGGCGCGAATGCCGCCCGATTCGGGTGCCGCAGCCCGCAGATCGCGATCGTACTGGTCGTTATCGATGTAGGTCGAGCCAAGCACCTGGGTGGCGTAGCCATACCCTTCGCGGGCGGGGATCTGGTGCATGTTGCGGCCAACCAGTGCCGTTGCGTAGCCCGCCTTCTTGAGCTCTTGCGGCAACGTCGGAACCGTGATCGGGCGGCCTGCAAACCCCACGACGCCCGTGGTCTGCGGGAACCTTCCCGTCAAGAACGCGTGACGCGCGGGGATGCAGGATGGCACCGTCGCGTACGCGCGCCGAAACAGGGCACCATTGCGCGCCAACCCATCGAAGTGCGGAGTCTGCGCGACCGGATGCCCGAGCACGGACAGGCAGTCGCCACGCATCTGGTCGGGCATGAGGATCAGGATGTCCGGCCGTGCTGGCGCCGTTCGCTCCTGGGCCATGACAAACGACGCGGTGATGAGCAGCAGTACGAGGGACGGCGAGACCGCACGCACTGCGACGTTCACTTCTTCTCCACGCCGATCTTCACGGGAGCCCCCGCTCCACTGCCAACCTTGCCTTCGGCCACGAACGCGCCGGCCGCTGGCGCCCCGAACGTGATGCCCTTCGCGAGCACCTGCTCCTGCACGTAGGTCGTGTGCAGGCCGAGGGCAGTCTGCACTTCGGCATCCGCCTCGACCGAGAGCGCGATGCGGTCGCTCACGTGCAGCCCCGCGTCCTTGCGCGCCTGCTGCACGAGCCGCACGAAGTCGCGCGCGACACCTTCCTGTTCGAGTTCGGGGGTCACTGCCGTGTCGAGCACGAGCACGACATCGTTGGTCGACAGCGCCGCCGCGGTGAAACCTTCCTTCGGCACGAGTTGCAGCACGTATTCGCCGGCATCGAGCGTGCAACCGCCGATCTGGGCCTGCGAGCCGACGAGCTTCCACGCACCACTGCGCGTCGCCGCGAGCACGTCCTTCATCTTCGCGCCGAGCTTCGGGCCCAGCGCCTTCGCATCGATCTGCAGGCGGAACGAGCCGAACGCGCCGATGTCCGCCGCGAACGCAACGTCCTTCACGTTGAGTTCGTCCTGCAGCAGATGCACGAACGGCTGCATGCGCGACGCGTCGGCGCCCGCCAGCGTCACCTTCGGCAACGGCAGGCGCGTGCGCAGCTTCTTCGCCTCGCGCAGCGACAGGCCGACCGAGCACGCATCGCGAATACGATCCATCTGCGCCGTCAGCTCACCATCGGCGGGCAATGCCGACACATCGGGCCAATCGGCAAGATGCACCGAAACCTCGCCCGTGAGGCCCGTGTAGACCTTCTCGGTGAGCAACGGCAACATCGGCGCCGCCGCCTTGCACAGCAGCACGAGGCACGTGTAGAGCGTGTCGTAGGCGTCCTGCCGATCTGCAGCACCCGTCTCGCCCCAGAAGCGCGGGCGGCTGCGGCGGATGTACCAGTTGTTGAGCGCGTCGAGGTATTCCTTCACGACCTGGCACGTGCCGGCGAGGTCGTAGTTGTCCATGCACTTCTGCACACCCTCGACCATCGCGCGCGTCTTGCCGAGCGCATAACGATCGAGCACCGCGGCCTGGTCGCTGCGGAAGCGCGCCTTGGTGCTATCCGCATTCGCGTAGAGCGTGAAGAAGTAGTAGGCGTTCCAGATCGGATTCAGCACGAGGCGCACGACCTCGTTGATCTGCTTGCCGTCCTTGCTGATCTGCAGGTCGC